>NZ_JBFWZI010000056.1:0-38278 GCF_050185545.1 Reyranella sp.
CCCTCGCGCTCGAGCTGCGCCATCGCCTCCCGCACCGGCGTGCGCGAGATGCCGAAATCCTGCGCCAGCTGGCGCTCGTCGAGCCTGATCTCGGTGCGGGTGCGGTAGATGTCCGACGATTCGATGACGTGGCGCAAGGCGGTGTAGGCCTTGTCCTTGAACGTCTCACGATTGTCGATCGGCGCCACCACCAAGCGCACTTCGCTCATCGATCGGCATCCCCTCCGGATGGCATAAATTCTTTATGCCGTATTCATAATACCAGTTGAAACAGGCTGTCTACGTTGATGTGCGGCCGCTGCCAAGGGCAGGCCCGGAGGAGTCCACCACCGGCCTGCAGGCCGACCCTCATGGATGAAACTCATGTCTGGGAGGGCGCCACTCCAATGGCGCTGATGGGATCCGCCGCAGCTCTCGTCGCGGTCGGGCCGCTACTGCCCGAGACCGGGCTGAAGCCGCAGTGAGGCGGACCGGGCGTCCGTCGAGCCGATCAGCGGCCACGAAGTGTCCTGTTTGGAAATGCGGCTGACTGGCAGCGGCCACCTTATCGCCAACGCCGGATCGTCGTAGCGCAAGCCGCGGCCAGCTGGCGCCGCATAGGGTGTCGACACCAAGTAGTTGACCTCCGCGTCATCGCACAATGTCTGGAATCCGTGAGCGAAGCCCGGCGGGATGTAGAGCATGCGCAGGCCATGTGGTGAGAGCTCGACGCCAAACCATTCGTGGCAGGTGGATGACGCCGGATCGATGTCGACGATGACATCGAAGATCGCGCCGCGCACGCAACGCACGAGCTTGGCCTCGCCGTGAGGCTCGGCCTGCCAGTGCAGGCCGCGTAGCGTACCGCGCACCGGATTGATCGAGACATTGCCCTGCACCATCTCGACATCGATGCCCTGGCGCGCGAACTCATCCCGGCACCAGCCACGCGCGAACTGTCCACGATCGTCGCAGTGCGGCTCGAGCTCGACTGCATAAGCGCCCTTGAGCGGTGTTTCATGAAAGATCATTGGGCCGCCAGTAGAAGTCGGAATCGATCTGACCGGTGTCGAGCAGACGCTTGAGCTCGCGCAGGCGCGTGAAGGGTGCGGCGTTGAAGTCGCGTTCGTCCATGGCGATGTGCTCGAATAGAGCGCGCATCTGGCGGGCGCCGCGGTCGGCGTTCCATTGGCAGCGGAAGCCGGGCAGGACGCGCGTGATCTTGTCGAACGACACCCGGTAGCTGCGATTGTCGCCGGCGTTGCTGCCAAACTCGATCTTGCAGTTGGGAAACGCCCGGCCGATCGCTTCCGCGATCTCGCTCACGCGGTAGTTGTTGTCGTTATCGCCGACATTCAGTATCTGGTTCGCTACGTTGGCGCGCGGTGCCCGCAGCACGGCGATGATGGCGCTGCAAATGTCTTCCACATGGACGAGCGGCCGCCAGGGTGTGCCGTCGCTGGTCATGGTGATCCGGCCGGTCGTCCAGGCGAGTCCCGCGAGGTTGTTCAGGACGATATCGAAGCGGATGCGGGGCGAGGCGCCGAAGGCGGTGGCATTGCGCAGGAAGGTCGGGCTGAAGCGGTCATCGGCCAGTGCCTGCACGTCGCGTTCCACCAGCATCTTGCAATGGGCGTAGGCGGTCTGCGGATCGAGCGCCGACTCCTCCGTCTTCATCTCATCGCCCCCCGCGCCGTAGACGCTGCACGAGGAAGTGTAGACGAAGCGCGGGACGCCCGCCTCCTTGACAGCCCGCGCAAGCGCGACCGAGCCGAGGTGATTGATTTCGTAGGTCTTCTTCGGGTCGTGCTCGCAGAGCGGATCGTTCGATAGTTCGGCAAGATGCACCACCGCATCGAAGCCCTCGAGGTCCGCCGGTACGATCCGGCGCACGTCGCGGGTCAGAGTCGCCGGACGGTCCTTTCCGTCGTGGTACAGCAGCTGGGCGCGATAGAAGCCGGTATCGAGTCCAACCACATCGAGGCCGGCCTCGACGAGTTGCGGCGTCAGCACCGAGCCGATGAAGCCGTCCGCCCCGGTCACCAGCACCCTGGCCGGCTGGACGGCCGACGCAAGGGTTCGAGCCCATGCCGACGTCCGTTCGGGTATCACCATATCTTCCATCTCGCCTCGCCGCTTTCCCAGTAGTTCTCGAGGACCATGCGGTCGCGCAGCGTGTCCATGTTCTGCCAGAAGCCGCGGTGGCGGTACGCTGCCAGGCGCCCCTCGATAGCCAACTTCTCGAGCGGCTCGCGTTCCCAGACCGTATCGTCGCCTTCGATATAATCGATGGCCTGCGGCGCCACGACGAAGAAGCCGCCGTTTATGTAACCGCCGTCATCGTTCGACTTCTCGCGAAAACCCGCTACGAAGTTGTCGCCGGACTGCAGGTTCAGGGCGCCGAAGCGTCCCGGCTGCCGCACCGCCGAAACAGTGGCCAAGGCGCCGCAGTTTCGATGGAAGGCGATAAGCTCGCCAATGTCGATGTCGGCCACGCCGTCGCCATAGGTGAGGCAGAACGGCTCCTCGCCGAGATACGATCTCACGCGCCTTATGCGCCCGCCGGTCATGGTCTTCTCGCCGGTGTCGACCAGCGTCACCTGCCATGGCTCGACGCCATTTCGATGGGTCTTCATCATGCCGCCATGCAGATCGAACGTCACATCCGACTGAGCCAGTGCATAGTCGCGGAAGTACTGCTTGATGAGATAACCCTTGTAGCCGCAGCAGATGACAAACTCGTTTAGGCCGAAGACCGAATAGATCTTCATGATGTGCCATAGGATCGGCTGGCCGCCGATTTCGACCAGGGGCTTGGGCCTCGTCGCGCTTTCCTCGCTAATTCGAGTGCCGTAGCCGCCGGCAAGGATAACGACTTTCATAACGCGCATTGTTTCAAAAATGCGCACCAGGACCACGTGATCAAGTTGTAACAATCTGGGCGCGCAGGTGGTGGCTTGAAATCGGGGTCTGAGCCGCAGTGCTGGGCAGATGCCAGTTCGTCTTCGAGCGGCAGATCGCGACGGCCGCCGCGCGCTTGATCAGGCGGAAAGCCCGACGTCAATGCACGACAATACGCAACATGAAATACATCGCTCGCGCCAGCACTCCAGCAGCGCGACTGCAAAGGACGCTCTCCGCAAGCTGGCGCCATGCCGCAGCATGCTGCCCTGTCGCCCAGAGCTGTCGGGCACGACGAGCGGCGCGAACGCCGGCCGCCTTCCTTGCGGCGCGCCGCAGGCGTCTGGCCTGTTGCGGTGGAAAATCGGCGCACGATAGATCGATCGATCGCCGCTCTTCGACGACATTCCGGCCAGTCCGCATGAGCCGGCTGCTGTCAGTGGCATTGTGCAAACGATAGCAGGCCATTGGTTCGGGATGGTAGAAGATCGGCTTGCGCACGGCGATGCGTTTCCACATGTCCCAGTCCACGCAATGGCTGAGCGATGACAGGAAGCCGCCCAGTTCTTCATAGGTCGACCGCCGGACGACGATGGCCGGGAACTGGATTCTCTGATCGATGAACTGCCTGACGGCGAAGTCCGAGCCGAGGATACCGCTCGTTCGCGCTTCAAGTTCCGACAGGCCCATCCACTGGCTGTCCTCATCGGCAAAGAGGATCCGACAGAATGCCGCACCAGCCTGCGGATGGGCCGCCACCCCTTCGCCGAGCTGGCGGTAGAAGCCGGGTCGAACCGTGTCGTCCGCATGGAGGATGTGAACCCACTGCCCGGTCGATCGCCGAATACAGGAGTTGAAGTTCTCCACCATGCCCACATTTCTGGGCTGGCGATGGAACGTGATCCGTCCGGCGCCGACTTCGCGCACCACTGCTTCCGGATCGCCCGTCGTGGAGCAGTTGTCGATCACGTCGATCTGCATGTCATCGGTCCCGCAATCCTGGACCAACACGCTCCGAAGCGTCTCGCGCAGGTAGTCGGGCTGGCAATTGTATACCGGAACCATGACCGACCAGAACGGCCGCGGCGTATCGGCGGCCACCGGCCCTATGCGGGGAATGTACGGGAAGTCGGTCGGGCGGACGATCAGGTGACCATCGCCGGTATGTGCGACCGCATGACGACCGCGATCGACGTCCACCATCACACCCATGGTAACCTACCACTCTCATCCAGCGGACCATGCCAGGCATTAAGGCCTTGTCGGCCAAGGCGGCGCTGTGATCAAACAGTGACTTCACCGCTGGTTGTAGTGGTCGGTGTCAGGCGGCCGTTGGCACAGGTTGTACGAACATGCCCGCCTGCTCGATTCGCAGGCGGTCGATCAAGCGGCCGGCGGGCAGGTCGACGTCGGCATAACTCAGTACTTCGTCCTTGGCGATGTCGCGCCGCAACCGGCAGCCGGCGGCAATGCCCATTGGCAGCAGCCGCTCGCGGTTGACCACTTCGGCATTCTCACACAGTCCATAGGTCATGTAGTGGCCAATATCGTCGAGGACGTCGCCGGCCTTCAGATCGATTTTCGCAGCGGCAATCACTTCGACGCGGGACGGCCCTGCCGGCGCAATGGCGGCGTCATGGAACAGGACGGCGCGGGCGATCGTGTTCGGCGCCTCGAAGTGACAGAGATGGTAGGGCGTGTGGAAGCAATAGAGCGGTCCGCTGCCGAGCTTGTAGAGGTCGAGATAGTGGCGCTGTGCCGGATGGTCGATCGTGCCGAGCACGAACACGCCAGGTCCCGGCGCTGCCCCCACCACGTAGTCGACGATGCCCGGACCGTCCATGAAGCGCTCAGCGGGCAGTAGCTTGGCCGCCTCTTCCACGGGTGTACCGGGCGGAACGGTCGGCCCGAACATGCCGCGGCGGCCAACGCCCATGCCGGTGGCGTTTGCAACGACAGCTTGTTCGAACGAGACTTTTGTGCCGTCAGCGAACGACGTCACCATGGACGGTTTTTGCCCCCATCGCCGCGCGAAGTCCACCTGTGTTGTCGGATTGCGGTAGCGATCGTGCAGGCCCTTGATGTTGCCGCACAGTACGGGGCGCACCCCGATGCCCTTCACGAACCGATAGAGGTTCATTGTGACACCGGGCTGGTCGCCGTCGACATTGGTGTAGATCACGCCCCTTGCGTCGGCCCGGCGCTTGAGCAGCGGACCGACCGTCCCGTCGAGCTCGGCATTCATCAAAATTACATGCTTGCCGGACTCGATAGCGGCCGCAATGACGTGCGCGGCATATTCGATCGATCCCGTGACCTCCAAGATGGCATCGATCTCAGGGGCTTCGCACAACAGACGCCAGTCCTCGGTCACTGCCGGCCGGCCCTCTGCAATCGCCGCGCGCAACGCCGGCAAGGTATCGACAGGGCGCGCCGCGCCTTTTCCGGCTTCCGGATAGGCCTGCAGGGCGGGATCGAGGCGGCGATTGGCGATCGCCGCCAAGCGCATGCCCGGCACGGCCGTAGCGATCTGCAAGGCCACGCCCCGCCCCATGAAGCCGGCACCGACCATGCCCACCTGGATTGGTCGGCCGGCAGCCGCGCGCTCGCGCAGCGCGTTGTCGACGATCATCATGATGTCATTCTGCCAGCTCCGTCGACGGCCCCTGTGACAATCTAGTGCCCAGTTCCGGGCCTTCATGGAAGGCGTGGCAATGCTGCGACCCAATGCGGCCGGCTACAACCGCGCGGATTGTTTCGTGATCGACGATCTCCGCTAGGGACTACCGCAGCGCGAGTTTCGAGAAGCGGCCAAACAGGTTCGCGATCGCCGGCCAGAACAGGGCGATCAGGCCCAGCGCCATGATCGAGCCGACCAGGCCGTTCGACCAGAACACGCCGAGGCTGCCTTGGGAGATCAGCAGGGACTGGCGGAACGATTCCTCGGCCTTGTCGCCCAGCACGATCGCCAGCACGAGCGGCGCCAGCGGGTAGTTGCACTTCTTGAAGAAGTAGCCGGCGATGCCGAAGACGAACATCATGATGACGTCGAAGGTGTTGTTGTGCACGGTGTAGGCGCCGATGGCGCAGACCACCAGGATGATCGGCGCGATAATGCCGAAGGGCACGCGCAGGATGGCGGCGAACACCGGCACCATGGTGAGCACGACGGCGAGGCCCACGATGTTGCCGAGATACATGCTGGCGATCAGGCCCCACACGAAGTCCTTCTGCTCGACGAACAACAGAGGACCGGGCTGCAGGCCCCAGATCAGCAGGCCGCCCAGCAGCACCGCCGCGGTCGGCGAGCCGGGCACGCCGAGCGACAGCATGGGCAGCAGTGCCGACGTGCCGGCGGCATGGGCGGCGGTCTCCGGGGCGATCACGCCTTCGATGTCACCCTTGCCGAAATTGTCGCCCTTGCGCGAGGCGCGCTTGGCGATGCCGTAGCTCATGAACGAGGCGGGCGTGGCGCCGGCCGGGGTGATGCCCATCCAGCAGCCGATCACGCAGGAGCGCAGCGAGGTCATCCAGTAGCGCGGCAGCTCCTTCCAGGTCTGCAGCACCACGGCGGGATTGATGCCCGCGGCCTTGCCCTTGAAGCTCAGCCCCTCCTCCATGGTGAGCAGGATCTCGCCGATGCCGAACAGCCCGATCACCGCGATCAGGAAGTCGAAGCCGCCGAGCAGCTCGGTGGAGCCGAAGGTGAGGCGCAGCTGGCCGGTCACCGTGTCGGTGCCGACCGCGGCGAGGGCGAAGCCCAGCATCATCGCCGCGATGGTCTTGGCCGGCGGCTCCTTGCCCATGCCGACGAAGCTGCAGAAGGCGAGGAAGAACACCGAGAATTTCTCGGCCGGGCCGAACTGGAGTGCGAAGCTTGCCACGAGCGGGGCGGCGAGCGTGATGACGATGATGGCGAACAGGGCGCCGACGAAGGACGAGGTGAAGGCGGCGGTAAGCGCCTCGCCGGCTTGGCCCTTCTGCGCCATCGGATGGCCGTCGAAGGTGGTCGCCACCGACCATGGCTCGCCCGGGATGTTGAACAGGATCGAGGTGATGGCGCCGCCGAACAGGGCCCCCCAGTAGATGCACGACAGCAGGATGATGGCCGAGGTCGGCGGCATGCTGAAGGTGAGCGGTAGCAGGATCGCCACGCCGTTGGCGCCGCCGAGGCCCGGCAGCACGCCAATGATGACGCCGAGCACGATGCCGACCAGCATGTAGAAGAAGTTCTGCCAGCTCAGCACGACGGCGAAGCCGCCGAGCAGGTCGCCAATGCTTTCCATCGTTTCCCCGATTTTCCTCTCGCCCGTCGACTCTAGAGCCCGAGCATGTCCTCGAGCGGCCCCTTGGGCAGCGGCACGAGGAACCACCTCTCGAATGTCAGGTAGATGAGGATTTGAAGTCCGGCGCTGATCGCGAGTGTGACCGGCCATCCATAGCGGCCGAGCCAGCGCATGAAGCCCGCCGTCAGCAGGAACGACGGGACGTAGATGCCAAGCCACGGCACCGCGGCGACATAGATCGCCATCGGCCAGACGATCTTGAGAACCTGGCGGATCTGGCGCCATTCGGCGAACAGCGGTCGCGCCGGCTGGGCGAGGGCACGCAGCAGGTTGACGGCGCTGGCGGCAATGACCGCCAGGCCGACCCAGAAGGGGAAGAAGCCCGATTGCGGGCCCTCGGCACCCCACCCGGTGCCGACCTTAAGGCTGCCCAAGATGGTGATGCCGCCGAGCAACATGACGAAGGCGGCCACGCCCGCCTCGACGTGGCGCTGTCGCGGCCCGTTCGGGCGTCGCTCGGGGGATTGACTGGGCATGACCCCGCCAGTGGTCAGTTGCTGGCCAGGAAGCCCGCTTCCTTCATCAGGTTGCGATGGCGCTTCTCCTCGTTCTCGACCCAGGCCGTATAGTCGGCGCCGGTCATGAACGATTGGTTGAAGGAGCCTTCCTTCATCAGCTGCGCCCATTCCGGGGTCGCCCGTACTTTCTTGAACAGCTCGATGTAGAAGTCGACGGCGTCCTTCGGGACCCCGGCCGGCATGAACACGCCGCGCAGCATCAGGTACTCGATGTCCAGCCCCTGCGACTTGCAGGTCGGGATGCTCGACCAGGACATGTCGCCGACGATCTTGTCCTGCACCGGCAGGGTCTTGCTGTCGAACACGCAGAGCGGGCGGAGCTTGCCGGCCCGCCACTGCGCCACCGCTTCGATCGGGTTGTTGACCGTCGAGTTGACGTGCTTGCCGACCAGCTGGACGGCAACCTCGCCGCCGCCCTTGTACGGTACGTAGGTCATCTTGGCGCCGATCGCCTTCTCGATCGCCACGGTGATGATCTGGTCTTCCTGCTTCGAGCCGGTGCCGCCCATCTTGAACTGGCCGGGCGGCGCGGCCTTCACCGCGGCGATGTACTCCTGAACCGTCTTGTAGGGTGAATCGGCATTGACCCAAAGCACGAATTCGTCGAGCGCCAGCATCGCCACCGGCGTCATGTCCTTCCACGAGAAGGGAATTCCGGTCGCCAGCGGCGTGGTGAACAGGTTGGACAGCGTAATGACCAGCTTGTTCGGGTTGCCTTTGGAGTTCTTGATGTCGAGGAAGCCTTCGCCGCCGGCGCCGCCGGCCTTGTTGACCACCACGATGGTCTGCTTCATCAGATTGTGCTTGGCGACGATGCCCTGGATCATCCGGGCCATCTGGTCGGCGCCTCCGCCCGTCCCGGCGGGGACGATGAACTCGACATTGCGACTCGGTTCCCAAGCCTTGGCCGATGCAACCCATGCGGTAGTCGCGGCCAACAAGGATGTTGCGACAACAGCCAGCGACCGCCGACGCGGCAAGTTCACGGTCATGGTTCCTCCCTAGAAGATTCTTCTTGTGATCTTGATATCTTGCGATCGTGCTGTCTTGTGATCGATTTTGAACCGATCTTGGCCGCCGTGTGCAGCATCGTCAAGGTTGCGCTGTCGATGCAGGCGGCGTGATAACGTTCGACATGATCGACAAGCTCGAATTTCTGATTGCTCTCGCGCGCGAAAGGAATTTTGGCCGAGCAGCCGATCTGTGCGGCGTCACGCAGCCGACCTTCTCGGCCGGCATCAAGCAGCTCGAGGCGACGCTGGGTGTCCTGCTGGTCCATCGCAAGTCGCGTTTCGTCGGCTTCACGGCCGAGGGCGAGCGCGTGCTCGATTGGGCGCGCAGCATCGTGGCCGACAGCCGCGCCATGCGCGAGGAGCTGCGCGCCCTGAAACACGGCCTGGTCGGCCGGCTGAAGGTGGCCGCCATCCCGACCGCGCTGGCGATGGTGTCGGCCCTCACCACGCCCTATCGGGCCAGGCATCCCGAGGTCAAGTTCACCGTCCTCTCGCGCACCTCGATCGAAATCCTCTCGATGCTCGACAATCTCGAGATCGATGCCGGTCTGACCTATATCGACAACGAGCCGCTCGGCCGAGTGCGCGCCATCCCCCTTTATCTCGAGCAATATCGGCTGCTCACGTCGGAGACCAGCCCGCTGGGCAATCGCGACCGGGTGACATGGGCCGAGGTCGCGCGGATTCCCCTCTGCCTGCTCACACCGGACATGCAGAATCGGCGCATCATCGACCAGTTGCTGCGAGCCGCCGGGGGTGTGCCTGACCCGACACTCGAGTCGAACTCCATGATCGTGCTCTTCTCGCACGTGCGAACCGGACGATGGGCGAGTGTCATGCCGGAGAAGCTCGCCGATACGCTCGGCCTCACCCAGCACCTGCGCTCGATCCCGATCGTCGAGCCGGAGGCGGCGCATGGCATCGGGCTGATCGTCGCCGATCGGGAGCCGCTGCCACCCCTGGTTGCCGCCCTCGTGGCGGAGGCAAAAAAGCTCGCGGCCGCGCTCGGTTAGGGCGCGGATGAGGCTGCGCTGGGGGCGCCTTATGCGCGCGCCCCACCCTATGCAGCCGGCGACTCACTGAAAGCCCATCGATGGAACGCCTAGCGATAGACGATCTCTATCGCCTCACCCGACGGCTTTATTGCATGGTCGCCGTCCCTGGGCTGTTTTTCCGCTCCAAATCGGAGAACGCAAATGCCGGCACGTGCGGCATGGGATGAGCTCGAAGCGAAAGGCATTATCGACCTGCACAAGGGGCGGGAAGGGGCGTTGCTGCCCATCCTGCACGACCTGCAGGCGGTGTTCGGCTGCGTTCCGCCGGCGGCTATCCGTCTGGTCGCCGACGCGCTCAATCTCAGCCGCGCCGAAGTCCATGGGGTCGTGAGCTTCTATCACGACTTTCGCGAGCAGCCGGGCGGCCGCCATGTCCTGAAGCTGTGCCGGGCCGAAGCCTGCCAGTCGATGGGCGGCGAGGCACTGGCCCGTCAGGCGCTCGACCGTCTCGGGCTCGACTGGGGTGACACGACTGCCGACGGTCGCCTGACTGTCGAGGCTGTCTATTGCCTCGGTCTCTGCGCCAGCGCGCCGGCGGCGCTGCTGGATGGCGAGCCGCTCGCGCGCCTGACGCCGCGGTCGCTCGACGAGATCGCGACAGGGGTCGGCAATTGACGACACGCATCTTCGTGCCGCGCGATGCCGCCGCCCGGGCGGTCGGCGCCGACAGGGTGACAGCTGCCCTCGCCGACGAAGCCCGTCGCCGCGGCCTCGACATCGAGATCGTGCGCACCGGCTCGCGCGGCCTGTTCTGGCTCGAGCCGTTGATCGAGGTGGAGACGCCGGCCGGTCGCATTGCCTTCGGGCCGGTGACGGCTGGCGATGTCGCCGATCTCCTGGCCGATGGCCTTCCGATCGATGCCGCCCATCGCCTGAGTCTTGGCCGGCCCGAGGAGATTCCCTTCCTCGCCCGGCAGACCCGCATCACTTTCGCGCGCTGCGGCATCGTCGATCCGCTGTCACTCGCCGATTACCGCGCCCACGGCGGCTATCGCGGCCTGGAGCGGGCGTTGGGCCTGGGACCGGCCGCAACGCTCGACGAGGTGACGAAGTCGGGCCTGCGCGGCCGCGGCGGCGCCGGCTTCCCGACCGGCATCAAGTGGAAGACGGTCGCCGACACGGCGGCCGACCGCAAGTACATCGTCTGCAATGCCGACGAGGGCGATTCCGGCACCTACGCCGACCGCATGATCCTGGAAGGTGATCCGTTCGCGCTGATCGAAGGCATGACCATCGCGGGCTTTGCCGTCGGTGCGGCCAGGGGCTACGTCTACATCCGTTCCGAATATCCCGACGCCGTGCGCACGATGGGCGACGCGCTGGCGATCGCCCGAGTCGAGGGCTGTCTCGGCGCCGATGCCGCCGGATCGGGCCGGGCCTTCGACATCGAGGTCCGGGTCGGCGCCGGTGCCTATGTCTGCGGCGAGGAGACCTCGCTGCTCGAGAGCCTCGAAGGCAAACGCGGCCAGGTGCGCGCCAAGCCGCCCCTGCCGGCGCACAGGGGCCTGTTCGGCCGGCCGACGGTGATCAACAACCTGCTGTCGCTGGCCACCGTGCCGGCGATCCTGGCCGACGGCGCCGCGCGCTACGCAGCGCTCGGCACGGGGCGCTCGCGCGGCACCATGCCGATCCAGCTGGCCGGCAACGTCAGGTATGGCGGCCTGTTCGAGGCCGCCTTCGGCCTCACCCTGGGCGAGATCGTCGACGACATTGGCGGCGGCACCTCGAGCGGCCGTCCGGCGCGCGCCGTCCAGGTCGGCGGCCCGCTCGGCGCCTACTTTCCGCGCGCGCTGTTCGATACGCCGTTCGACTACGAGGCCTTCGCCGCGCTCGACGGGCTGATCGGCCATGGCGGGGTCGTGGTGTTCGACGACAGCGTCGACATGGCCCGCCAGGCGCGATTTGCCCTGGAGTTCTGTGCCATCGAGTCGTGCGGCAAGTGCACGCCCTGCCGCATCGGCTCGATCCGCGGCACCGAGACCATGGACAGGATCATCGCCGGCGAACGAGTCGACGCCAACCTCGCGCTGATTGCCGACCTTTGCCAGACGCTGAAGTTCGGCTCGCTGTGCGCCCTGGGCGGCTTCACGCCCTACCCGGTGATGAGCGCAATCAAGCACTTTCCCGAGGATTTCAGCCCAGCGCGGCTCAGCGCAGCGGCGGACTGAGAAGGAGGGCGCCATGCCGCTCGTTCAGGAAATCGACTACGGCACCCCGGCGAGCAAGGCCCGGGAACCGGTGACGCTCACGATCGACGGCGTCGCCGTGACCGTGCCGGCGGGCACGTCGATCATGCGCGCGGCGATGGACGCCGGTGTCCAGGTGCCCAGGCTTTGCGCCACCGATTCGGTCGAAGCGTTCGGCTCCTGCCGCCTCTGCCTGGTCGAGATCGCGGGCCGGGCGGGCACCCCGGCATCGTGCACCACGCCGGTCGCGGCCGGCATGGTCGTGTCGACGCAGACCGAACGGCTGAAACAGGTCCGCAAGGGCGTGATGGAGCTCTACGTCTCCGACCATCCGCTCGATTGCCTGACCTGCGCGGCCAACGGTGATTGCGAGTTGCAGGACATGGCGGGCGCGGTCGGCCTGCGCGAGGTGCGTTACGGCTACCAGGGCGAGAACCATCTCGGCGCGACGAAGGACGAATCGAATCCCTATTTCACCTTCGACCCGTCGAAGTGCATCGTCTGCTCGCGCTGCGTGCGCGCCTGCGAAGAGGTGCAGGGCACCTTCGCGCTCACCATCCAGGCGCGCGGGTTCGACTCCAAGGTCTCGCCCGGCATGGCGGAGAGTTTCATCGATTCCGAATGCGTGTCGTGCGGCGCCTGCGTCCAGGCCTGCCCGACCGCGACCTTGATGGAGAAGACCATCATCGCCACCGGCCAGCCCGAGCATTCGGTGGTGACGACCTGCGCCTATTGCGGCGTCGGCTGCAGCTTCAAGGCCGAGATGCGCGGCGAGGAACTGGTGCGCATGGTGCCCTACAAGGAGGGCAAGGCGAACCGAGGCCACTCCTGCGTCAAGGGCCGCTTTGCCTGGGGCTATGCGCAGCATCGCGAGCGCATCCTGAAGCCGATGATCCGCGAGAGCATCGACCAGCCGTGGCGCGAGGTGAACTGGCAGGTCGCCATCGATCGCGTCGCCTCCGAGTTCCGGCGGCTGCAGGACGAATATGGAAGGCTGTCGATCGGCGGCATCACCTCCTCGCGCTGCACCAACGAGGAGACGTACCTGGTGCAGAAGCTGATTCGCGGCGGTTTCGGCAACAACAACGTCGATACCTGCGCGCGGGTCTGCCATTCGCCGACCGGCTACGGGCTCAAGACGACCTTCGGCACCTCGGCCGGCACGCAGGATTTCGACTCGGTCGAGCAGAGCGACGTCATCGTCGTGATCGGCGCCAACCCGACCGACGCCCATCCGGTCTTCGCCTCGCGCATGAAGAAGCGGCTGCGCCAGGGTGCCCGGCTGATCGTGATCGATCCGCGGCGCACCGACCTCGTGCGCACGCCGCACGTCGAGGCGGATTTCCATCTGGCCCTGCGGCCCGGCACCAACGCGGCGATCCTGAATGCGCTGGCCCACGTCATCGTCACCGAGGGGCTAGTGGACGAGGCGTTCGTCCGCGAGTTCTGCGACCGCGACGCCTTCGAGCACTGGGCCGGGTTTGTCGCCGACCCGAGCAACAGCCCGGAAGCGGTCGGCCTGCTCGCCGGCGTCTCGCCCGACGCGATCCGCGGCGCCGCCCGGCTCTATGCGGCCGGCCCCAACAGCGCGATCTACTACGGGCTCGGCGTCACCGAGCACAGCCAGGGGACGACGGCGGTCATGGCGATCGCCAACCTCGCCATGGCGACCGGGAACCTCGGCCGGCGCGGCGTCGGGGTGAACCCGCTGCGCGGCCAGAACAACGTCCAAGGCTCGTGCGACATGGGCTCGTTCCCGCACGAGCTCTCGGGCTACCGCCACATCTCCGAGGTCGCGACGCGCACGATGTTCGAGAAGCTGTGGGGCCGCCCGCTCGACGACGAGCCGGGCCTGCGCATCCCCAACATGTTCGATGCGGCGATCGACGGCGCCTTCAAGGGCCTCTACGTGCAGGGCGAGGATATTCTCCAGTCCGATCCCAACACGAAGCACGTCAAGGCAGCGCTGGCGGCGATGGAATGCGTCGTGGTGCAGGACCTGTTCCTGAACGAGACCGCGAACTACGCCCACGTCTTCCTGCCGGGCTCGACCTTCCTCGAGAAGGATGGCACCTTCACCAACGCCGAGCGCCGCATCAACCGCGTGCGCCGGGTGATGAGTCCGAAGAACGGCATGGCCGACTGGGAGATCACGCTCGCCATCGCCAAGGCGATGGGCTTCGAGATGACCTACGGCCATCCGTCCGAGATCATGGACGAGATCGCGCGACTCACGCCGACCTTCGCCAGCGTATCGTACGAGCTGCTCGACAAGGTCGGCTCGGTCCAGTGGCCGTGCAACGAGAAGGCGCCGGCCGGCACGCCTGTCATGCATATCGGCGGCTTCGCCCGCGGCAAGGGCAACTTCATGATCACCGAGTACGTGCCGACCGACGAGCGCACGGGCCCGCGCTTCCCGCTGCTGCTCACCACCGGCCGGATCCTGAGCCAGTACAATGTCGGTGCCCAGACCCGGCGCACCGACAACGTCGTGTGGCACGACGAGGACGTGCTGGAAATCCATCCCCACGACGCCGAGCAACGCGGCGTGCGCGACGGCGACTGGGTGAAGCTCGAAAGCCGTGTCGGCGGCACGGCGCTGCGCGCCTGCCTCACCGACCGCGTGGCGCCGGGCGTGGTCTACACGACCTTCCACCATCCGACGACGCAGGCCAACGTCGTGACGACCGAGTTGTCGGACTGGGCGACCAACTGCCCGGAATACAAGGTCACCGCGGTACAGGTGACACCCTCCAATGGCCCGACCGAATGGCAGCGCGACTACAACGAGCAGGCCGACCGCAGCCGGCGCATCGTCCGCGTGGCAACGCAGTAGGCATGTCGGAGCGCTCTTCTCTTTTTCCTCCCCAGCTTGCCTGGGAGGTGTCGCCGTCTTACGGCGACGGAGGGGTCATGAGCCTCGGGCTCAACCCTCTCCCATGACTCATGACCCCTCCGTCGGCGAAGACGCCGATACCTCCCCAGCGAAGCTGGGGAGGAGGCGATGAGAATTCGAGGAGCCTCCCCCATGTCGTCCCCCGACAAGCTCATCATGATGGCCAATCAGATCGGCAAGTTCTTCGCGCCGCAGCGTGGCGCCGATCCGGTCGAGGCGATCGCCGACCACTTGCAGAAATTCTGGGACCCGCGTATGCGCGCTGACATCGTGGCGCATGTCGCGGCGGGCGGCGCCGGGCTGGATGCACCGGTGCGCGAGGCCGTCGGCCGGCTGAAGGAGGCGAGAAGGCCGTCTTGAACGAGTCGGACGACTACCGGATCGTCTTCGATCAGAACGGCGGCGCCGATGCCCAGCTCGTGCGCGATCGCCTGGACATGTTCAATGTCGGCGTGACCGGCTTGTCGGCCTACTACCCCGTGAACCTCTTCGTGAAGAACACGCGCGGCGAGACAATGGGCGGGCTGCTGGGCGGCATCTGGGGTGGCTGGCTGTACATCAGCTATCTCTGGGTCGACGAGGCCGTGCGTGGCCAGCGCTGGGCGACCAAGCTGATGGACCAGGCCGAAGCCTTTGCCGTCGAGCGGCGCTGCCACGCGGTGAGCCTCGACACCCACTCCTTCCAGGCCCGCCCCTTCTACGAGAAGCGCGGCTACGAGGTGTTCGCCGAGCTCGACGACTATCCCAAGGGCCACAAGAAGTTCTTCCTGAGGAAGAAGCTGTAGCGCGAGGTGTGATGATGGCGGTAGCGCCAGTCTCCTACACGGAGCTTCAGAGCTCGAGATATCTCGATCTTACGAGCTACCGCGGCAATGGATCCCTGCCGGCGTCGGACCGGCCCGCCAGCGCATTCTCGTTCAATGTCGCCCTGGTGCTGGAACGGGCCAACGGCAACGATCCGACGCTCCTCCTGAACGCCGACTGGGCGTCACGCCAAAAGCAGTTGGCGCTCCTCGAGCAGAACGGCACCTTGTGGGCGACCTATGGCGCCGACCCGTCGTCGTACCAGGAGGTACGCAATGACCTGACGCACCTCGGGTTCACCCTGTTTCCCGAGGGGGTCAATCAGCAATACGTCTCCTCGGCCGAGTCCCGCACCGTCTGGATCCAGGTCGATCAGACCAACTTCGAAACCTTGTTCGGCAGCAACGCGGCCGTGCACGAGGGCAAGGACGAGTCCGGTCAAGACGTCTTGTTCTGGCACGGCAATCTCAGCCTGCCGGACAACCTGATTGCGTTGGGCGTCCAGGGCATCTGGTTCGATACCGGGGCCTTGTCGAGGCCATTGCTTGCCGATCCTGGTGGCGGAAATGCCGTCCCGTTGGTCCAGGGACCGCAGGGGCCCGGCAATGACCATCCAGGAGGTCAGTTACCGAACGACGTTGCGGCTGGATACAACTTTCCCTTCTCGTCTGCCGGTCCCTTCCTCTCGACGGACGTCGCCACGGGGCGTGTCGGACTGCTCGAGCCGGGCATTGGTGACGCGATGCCCTTCGGGGCACCTCAGACATTCGACCAGGCGCTGGAATCCTATCGGCAGACCGCGGGAGTAGAGGGTCCGATGCAGCCGACCCTCACAATCTCGCCCGGCGGTCAACTCTGGGCGCCGGCAGACGAACGCGCGCTCGACGTCGGCGTGGTCACCGCCGTCAATCCGCGATCGCAGCTCGTCCTGTACGCGGGCTCGGGGTATTTCAATGGCGCATCGGCGGACGCCCTGACTGCCTATCAGTCCGCGTTCTGGGACACTGTGAACGACCCCGAGGTGGTCAGCTCCTCGTACAAGTCCTTCCCGCACATCGCGCCCGGGTCACCGTTCCATGCGACGATGCAGGACCTGTTCATGGATGCGGCGCTGCGCAACGTCACCGCGGTCAATGCCGCGGGCGATGGCGGCTCGGGCGACGAGTATGCCAACGGTTTCACGAACGTGACGGTCACTCATGCCAGTCCCTACAGCCTCGTGGTCGGCGGAGGCTCGCTCAGCACGGTGGCCTCGGCCGCCAAGGACACGACACTGGCCGACATCTACGCCCGGGCAATCGCAGGCGATCCGGCGACGATCTGGCAATTGGCGGCCGGCGGGCTGACTGTCCTGCCGTCCTCGGCCGATCCCGCGGTGACGCTGATCGAGACGGCCTGGAACGACTACATCGTGTCGGGAACGGAGATCAACGGGTACCTGTCCAACTTCGCCGGATCCGGCGGCGTGGATCCCAGCCAGCCGCAACCGTCCTACCAGACTGACTTCGGGCTCGATCTGCGTACGGCAGACCCGCACTCCCTGACGGGACGCGGCATTCCGGATGTGTCGGCGACCTCGGGAGGCAACACCGCCTACACGGTTCCCCGCCCCGACATGCTCGGCACCACAAACACCGGTGGAACCAGCGGCGCGGCCCCGCTCTGGGCTGCGCTGATCTCCCAGTTCAACGCGATCTTCCACGATCAGGGCTTGCCGCAGCTTGGATATGCCAACGATCTCCTGTACATGGCCGCCGTCGTCGCGCCGGCGGCGTTCAACGACATCACCCTGGGCAACAACACGTCGTCACTGACGCTGGGCGGCGCGTACTCGACCGGCGGAGTCGATGTCACGCCGACAGGCTACGGCTACACGGCCGGACCGGGGTACGACCTCACGACGGGGCTCGGCTCTCCGAACGGAGTCTTGCTGGCGCGCGCCCTGACCGCCATCGCCCATGGGCAATGGTCGTTCGCCTCGAATCCCGACATCGTCGATGAGCACGCTTCCGGCGTGTTGAGGACGCCGGTGGCCCAGACGCTGCTGATCCAGACGATGGCCCAGGACGCGACCACCGTCGGGCTCGTTGTCGGTTCGGACAGCATCAGCTTCACCAGCGCTCCCTCGGCGCCGTTCGCCTGGACAAGTGGCTTCGCCCAGCAGTCGCTCCAGGCGGACTTCGATCCGGACCTCGTTCGACTGTTCGACGCGCAGCAGCAGGGCGTGTTGGCGCAGTCGCTCACCGCGTCCGGTGATCGGCTCACCCTGTCGATCGATGGAACGACGGCACGGGCGCCGCAGTTGAAACTGAGCAGTTCAGCCGGGTTTGTCGACTTTGCTTCCGAGGCCACGGACGGAGTGGTCCGCGTGGCCCGAGCCGTTGCGGTGGCCGAGACGGTGGGGGCGCTCGACGATCAGTCGGCGATCGTCCGGATTCGCCAGAACGGCGTGGACGATCTGTCGCTGACGCTCTACCGGGTGGACGACCTCGATGGAGCGATCGCCGGCCTGAAACCCGGCGACTCCGGATATCTGTCGGCTGTCCAGTCTCGCGCCTATCAGATGGCGGCGGGGGGAACGTCCATTCAGGGGCCCGGTTACGGCAACTACGTGCAGGCAGAGCTGCGGCACGTGAGCGCCGGCGACTTGGTCGCCATGACGCTCACCAATGACAGAACGGGTGACGTCTATTTCGCCTTCAGTCAAGCCAACGAGACCGTGAACGGCCAGCCGGTCGGCCATTTATGGAGCTACGGGCTCAACGCCTGGGGTTGGGAGGATACCAAGGGCGGCGGAGACCGCGACTACAACGACTTGGTTGTCGGTCTGGACTTCACGAGCGCTTATGGCCACGGGTGGCTGGTGTAGCGGGCTCGAGGCTCAACGCACGCCCAGCTCCCGCAGCCTCTTGTCGACGGCAAGCAGATCGATCCAGCTCTGCCGCTTGCTGGCCGGGGTGCGCAGCAGGTAGGCCGGATGGAAGGTTGGCAGGGCCGGTACGGCGCTGCCGTCGTCGAGCTGGACGGGCATCCACTTGCCGCGCAGGCGCATGATGCCTTCGGTCGTATCGAGGATCGCCTTGGCCGACGTGCCGCCCGCCAGCACCAGCACCTTGGGTCGCGCCAGCTCGATATGACGGCGCGTGAAGGCGAGGCAGATCGCCTGCTCGGCTGGCGTCGGCGTGCGATTGCCGGGCGGCCGCCAGAAGATGATGTTGGTGATGTAGAGGTCGCGCTGGCGGTTCATGCCGATGGCGTCGAACATGCGATCCATGAGCTGACCGCTGACACCGACGAATGGCTTGCCCTGGCGGTCCTCGTCGGCGCCGGGCGCCTCGCCGATCACCATGACCGGCGCGCCCGCGATGCCGTCGGCGAATACCGTATTCTTGGCCGTGCGCTTCAGCGCGCAGCCCTCGAAGGCGCGGATTGCCGCTTCCAGCTCGGCCACGCTGCCGCAGTTTCTCGCCAGGGCGCGTGCATCCTCGACGAGCTGCGGCGATTCGAGCGGCACTGGCGCCCGTGGCGGCAGCGACGGGGAAGTGGGCCGGGGGATTGCGACCGGTACGGGCGCGGCCGGTGTGACACGTGGCGTCGCTTTTTCCGGTGCACCAACCGCCACGGCAACCGGGGCAGGCGGAGGCAGGGCAAACCGGTCGACTGGTTCCTCGCCGATCGTCTCGTCGAGGCCCTGCTCGACATACCATCGCAGCAGGGCGGCGATTTCGTCGCGGACGTTCGTTTGCATCACGGCAGGCGTTTCAGGAAGGCGCCCAGGATGGGCGCCCACAGGGCGGCGTCGGCATGGCTGGCCATGTGCCCTTTGTTGGTCGGCAATTCGACATAGGTAACGTCGACGCCCGCCTTGCGCATGTCGCTGACGTAGCCCGGGCTGAGTGCGATGTCGAACAGCTTGTCCGACGGCGACTGGACGTAGAGCACCTTGGTGCTCCTGAGCCTGGCGTAGTCGCCGGTGATGTCGAAGCTGCCGATCGCCTTGCGCAGGACGACCATCGAATGACCATCGTAGATCTGCGCCCAGGCCCTGGCGCTGGCGCGGATCGCCGCCTCGCGCGCCTTGGGGTCTGGCATGGTCTCGGCCAGGATCTCGTTCTGGCCATAATTCATCAGGGTCTCGAAGCGCAGCGCCTCGAGCGTGCGCGCGATGCCGGCGTTGTCGTAGTACCACCCGCCATTCCAGTTGGGATCGCTGGCCAGCCGTGCCTGCAGTGCGGTCAGACGGTCGAGTCCGGCCGGCGAGCGCGGCGCCGTCACCGATGGCACGATGGCCTTCATGAATCCCGGATAGGACGCCGCCCACTGGAACGACTGGAAACCGCCCATCGAGGGGCCGATCACCGCCACCAGGCCGGGCAGCCCCAGGGAATCGACCAGCAGCTTCTCGGCCGCCACGATGTCGCGCATGGTGATGTCGGGGAAGGTCGGGCCATAGGGCTTGCCGGTGCGCGGATCATTGCAATTGGGGCCGGTGCTGCCATGCGCGGAGCCCAGCGCGTTTACCGAGACGACGAAATAGCGGTCGGTGTCGACCGCCTTGCCTGGCCCAATCAGCCCGTCGAACCAGCCGACGGCGCCCTCGGCAACGCCGCGTCCCTGTTTGCCAGGCGCGTTGCGGCCCGCCGCGTGGTGGCTCGAGGTGTAGCCGTGCACCGCCAGGATGGCGTTATCGCGGCCTGGCGCCAGCGTGCCGTAGGTTTCGTAGGCGAGATCCAGGACGGGCAGGGACTGCCCCGACTCCAGGGCAAAGTCACGCGCCGTGAAAATCCTGCTCTCGATTCCGGTCAGCTCTGCCATGGGAATTCCCCTTTTCGGCGGGTGGCGATCCTGTCCCCGACAGGCTATCAACATGCAGGATCGTCGCCGTCCGGCGACGCGTCCATCTGGAAAAGGCATTGCATAGCGAGACTGCGATGGCACGCGAGTCTATGGAATACGACGTTGTGATCGTTGGCGGTGGCCCGGCCGGGCTGTCCGCGGCGATCCGTCTCAAGCAGCTCGCGGCCGAGCGCGGTCACGAAGTCTCGGTCTGCCTGATCGAGAAGGGCTCGGAGGTCGGTGCCCATATCCTGTCCGGCGCCGTGATCGATCCCATCGGCATCAACGAGCTGATGCCCGACTGGAAGGAGAAAGGCGCGCCGATCGAGACCCAGGTAACCGACGACCAGTTCGTCTTCCTGAGCAAGACGGGCTCCTATCGCTTTCCGGGTTTCCTGATGCCGCGCCTGATGAACAATCACGGCAACTACATCGTCAGCCTGGGCGATGTCTGCCGCTGGCTGGCGCAGCAGGCCGAGGCGCTGGGCGTCGAGATCTATCCCGGTTTCGCCGGCGCCGAGGTGCTCTACAGCGAGGACGGCTCGGTGCGCGGCGTCGCCACCGGCGACATGGGCATCGCCAAGGACGGCAAGCACAAGGACACCTACACCGAGGGCATGGAGCTGCTGGGCAAGTACACGCTGATCGCCGAAGGCGCGCGCGGCTCGCTCGCCAAGCAGCTGATGGCCAAGTTCGACCTGCGCGACGGCGTCGACCCGCAGAAGTTCGGCATCGGCCTGAAGGAGCTGTGGCAGGTCGATCCGACGCGATTCAAGAAGGGGCTGGTCGTCCACTCGATGGGCTGGCCGCTCGGCGAGAGCGGCGCCGACGGCGGCTCCTTCATGTACCATTTCGGGGACAACCTGGTGTCCATCGGGTTCGTCGTGCACCTGAACTACGAGAACCCCTACGTCTCGCCGTTCGACGAGTTCCAGCGCTTCAAGACGCATCCGGAGGTCGCCAAGTACCTGCAGGGCGGCAAGCGTTTGAGCTACGGCGCGCGCGCCATCAACGAGGGCGGCCAGCAGTCCATCCCCAAGCTCGTTTTCCCGGGCGGCGCCCTGATCGGCTGCTCGGCCGGGTTCGTAAACCTGCCGCGCATCAAGGGCAGCCACAACGCCATCAAGAGCGGCATGCTGGCGGCCGAGGCGGCGTTCGAGGCACTGGCGGCCGGCAAGACCGGCGGGGACGAACTGATCGCCTACCCCGTGAAGCTCAAGGCGTCATGGCTCTGGAAGGATCTCGACAAGGTGCGCAACGTGAAGCCCGCCCTTCGCTGGGGTACGTACCTCGGCACGGCCTATGGCGGCCTGGACATGTGGCTGCACGACCTCGGCATACGCGTTCCCTGGACCATGCGGCACAAGAAGGCCGACCACGAAACGCTGCGTCCGGCCGCCGAATTCCAGCCCATCCAGTATCCCAAGCCGGACGGCGTGCTGTCGTTCGACAAGCTCTCGTCGGTGTTCCTGTCGAACACCAATCACGAGGAAGACCAGCCGGTCCATCTAAAGCTGCGTGATCCGTCGATCCCGATCGCCGTCAACCTGCCGCTCTATGCCGAGCCGGCGCAACGCTACTGCCCGGCTGGCGTTTACGAGGTCGTCACCTCCGACAGCGGACAGCCACGCTTCCAGATCAACGCGCAGAACTGCGTCCATTGCAAAACCTGCGACATCAAGGATCCGGCCCAGAACATCGACTGGTGCGTGCCCGAAGGGGGCGGCGGTCCCAACTATCCCAACATGTGAGCCGCATGCGACGTACATCCCTTGCGCTGCTGTCGGCAGCGTTGCTCGTTGCTCTTCCCGGTGTCGGCACTGCCCAGCAGGGCGGCACGCAACAGGCCAAGCCGCCCGCCGCGCGCCCGCAGGCGGCGCCGCGCGGTCCCCAGCTTGCGGCCATCACGTTGAGTGGCCGCTATCTCGCCGCCCGCGTCGCCGAGCAGGATCACGACTACGACTCTGCGGCCGATCAGTTCGACCAGGCACTGGCGCTGTCGCCTGGCGATCCCGATCTCGTCTACGCGGCCTTCCGCCTGCGCCTTTATGCCGGTCGCCTCGACACTGCGGCGCAGCTGGCGCCGCAGGTCCTCAGCCGGCGCCCGAACGACGGGTTCGGCAACATGGTGATGGCCGTGATGGCCGTCAGGAAGGGCGACTACAAGGCCGCGGAGCGGCAGCTCAGCCGCACCGACGTCGAGAACCAGATGGGCGTGCTGCGCGACTACGTCATGGCGTGGCTCAAGGCAGGCGACAAGGACTTCACGGCGGCGCGGGCCTTCCTCGCCAAGCTGAAGCCTGCCGCCGGTGAGCGCGCCGAGGCGCCGGCGCTGGTGATCGCGGCCCAGATCGACGAGATGGCCGGCGACAAGGCGGCGGCGGAGGCCAAGTATCGTCGCGCCGTCGAGCTCGACAAGAATTCGCTGCGCACGACCCTCGCCGTCGCCGAAGGGCTGCGTCGGCTCGGCAAGACGGACGACGCCAGCGCGATCCTCGAGACTTACGGCGAGAAGTACAGCGACGCCGTCGTCGTCGATGGCCTGGTCGGTCCAAATGCGCCGATGCCAAAGCCGCCGAGCCCGGCCACGGGAATCGCCGACATCCTGTTCAATATCGGCGGCATCCTGGCCTCCGATCAGCGCAGCCAGAACAGCGATGTCGCTCTCATCTTCTATCAGATGGCGGCGAGCCTCCAGCCGGAGCACGATTTCGCCTGGCTGATGATCGCGGGCCTGTACGAGCAGTTCCAGATGGTGCCCAAGGCGATCGCCTCGCTCGCCAGGATCGGACCGAGCTCGCCACTCTTCTGGCAGGCCAAGCTGCGCGCCGCCGCGCTCGATGCCCAGCAGAACAAGTTCGACGAGGCGGTGAGCCGGCTGCGTGTCCTCGCGGCCGAGAAGCCCGACCGGATCGATGCCGCGCTGACCCTGGCCGACCTGCTGCGCGGCAAGGAGCGCTACGCCGATTCCGTGCAGGCCTACGACACGGTGATCAACCGCCTGCGCAACACCGACGAGCGCCACTGGATGGTGTTCTTCAGCCGCGGCATTGCCTTCGAGCGGCTCAAGATGTGGCCCAAGGCGGAGCTCGACATGAAGAAGGCGCTCGAGCTGTCGCCGGAGCAGCCGCATGTCCTGAACTATCTCGGCTACAGCTGGATAGATCAGGGCATGCATCTCGACGAAGGCATGAAGATGCTGCAGCGCGCCACCGAGCTTCGGCCCGACGACGGCGCCATTACCGATTCGGTGGGATGGGCGTTCTATCGTCTCGGCCAATACGACAAGTCCGTGGAGTGGCTCGAGCGCGCCACCGAGCAGAAGGGTGACGATGCGACCATCACCGAGCATCTCGGCGATGCCTACTGGCATGTCGGCCGCCGGCGGGAGGCACGCTTCCAATGGGAGCGCGCGCTGCACCAGAAGCCCGACAAGGATCGCATCGCCGTGATCCGTGACAAGCTGGCCAACGGGCTGAGCGCATCCAACGACAAGCCGACCGTCTACGAGAAGGCGGCCAACGGCAAGCAGGGCGGCTGACCCGTTAGCGTCGCGGTCAGCCACTCGGTGCAGACGGCCTGCGCCAAGGTCAATCTCTGGCTGAATGTCGTCGGCCGCCGCGCCGACGGCTACCATCTGCTCGACTCGTTGGTCGCCTTCGTCGATCTCGTGGACACGGTCGAAGCGCGACATAGCGATCGCCTGTCACTCGAGGTTACAGGACCCGGAAGCGCCGCACTTGCCGGCGAGGGCGACAATCTGGTCTTGAAGGCGGCGCGCCTGCTGGCCGAGCGGGCCGCCGTGCCGCCGCTTGCCGCGCTCAGCCTCGTCAAGCGCATCCCGGTCGCGGCCGGCCTCGGCGGCGGCTCGGCCGACGCCGCCGCGACGTTGCGTGCGCTGGTCGATCTTTGGCGACTCGCCTTGCCCGAAGACGCGCTGTTCGAGATCGCCGGTGCGCTCGGCGCCGATGTGCCGATGTGCCTTGCGGGCCGGACGGCGCTGGCGACCGGAATTGGCGACCACCTTCACCCGGCGCCGGCCTTGCCATCGGCGGCGATCCTTCTGGTCAATCCCGGCGTGGCCCTGCCGACGCGCGAGGTCTTTGCCGCGCGCCGCGGCCCGTTCTCGCCCGCCCGCACAGTGCAACCGTGCTGGCGGGGCATGGCGGAGCTGGTGGCCGCTCTCGCCGGGCGCGGCAACGACCTCACCGACGCGGCCATTTCGCTGCGGCCCGTCATCGCCGAGGTGCTCGCCTTCCTGCGCCAGCGCGACGGGGCGCGTTATGCCGCCATGAGCGGCAGCGGCGCTACGTGTTTTGCACTCTTCGACACGATTGTGGCGGCCCGCCGGGCGGCCAACTCGGTTCCGGACAAATGGTGGTGCCACACCGGCGCATTCGTCTCGCCGCCGGCCTGACGGCGCGGAACCTTGCCGACCCCGGTCCCGTTTAGGGCGCGATGATGCCGCAGGAGATACGAGCAACAGGAAATATGGGCAATCAGGAGACGGCGATGAACCATCGAGACGAGCTCATTCGCACCAAGCTGCTCGACCGGTTGACCAGCGTGAACGTCGATACCCGCATGGTGACGCTCGAGGTCAATCGCGGAGAGGTGAACGTCCGGGGCGCGGTTCCCAGCACGGAGCAGCGTTCGCGCGCCCTAGAGGCATTGGCCGGAGCGCACTCCGTGGAGCTCCAGGTGCGCGACGAGCCGCCGAGCGACAGCGCTGATGGCAGAGGGCGGTCCCCTGTGACCGGGACGTCGGAAGAGTCCGCGCATCAGAGCCGGCACCAGACCGATCAAACGTGACCTGACGGTACGGCGGCCGCGGCACAAAGGGTCGCGGCAGGGTCAGCGACTCGCCGTGGTCAGGACGGCACCGACTCCAATGAAGGTGCCGCCTGTCGCGCGGTTGAACCATCGACCATGGCGGGCGAGCCATGGGGCGATGCGCTGCGCCATGCCGGCCAGCAACAATTCGTAAGCCACTTCCACGACGACGAACGTTCCCCCGAAGACCAGAAGTTGGAAGACAAAGGAGTCTCCCGGGACGATGAACTGCGGCAGGAAGGCTGCGAAGAAGATCAGGCCTTTCGGGTTCGACACAGCGACCAGGAAGCCCTGGTTGAACATGCGCAGCCTGTTCGCCTGCTGTGGCCGGGCCGCCTGCGACCCTGGCGCGATGCCAGGGGGCGGCGAGCGCCACAGCCGCACTCCGAGATAAACGAGGTAGCCGCCGCCGATCCACTTGGCGATCGTAAAGGCATGCTCTGACGCCGCCAGCAGGGCGCCCATGCCGGCAAGCGAGGCGGCGATCAGGACGAAAAAGCCAAGGCCGCCACCCAGCACCGTATAGATCGTGGGCCGCAAACCGAAGCAGGCGCCATGCGTCAGCGTAAGCAACCCGTTCGGCCCTGGCGTCAGCGACAGGCCGATCGCGGCGACAAGGTAGACGAGCCAGAGTTCGACGCTCATTTGATCTCCGCAGGCAAACGCGTGACGAAACGCTCGCATCTACTCATGCAAAGCAGTGCACAACAAGGAGCCGCCCATCCGCGATCGGTCTCTATTGCCAGGGCTGGGGCTCCGCTGCACAGGAGGGCATTCGGAGCTTGATCGATTGGTCGCCACTTCTTACTCTTACATGTAAGAGTAAGAGGTCGATCATGCGCATCACATCCAAAGGCCAAGTGACCATTCCGGCCGAAATCCGCGAGCGAGCAGGCCTTCTGCCACACACGGAAGTGGAGTTCGAATTCGACGGCAAGGCCGTACGCATCGTTCGCGCCAAATCGCGCAAGGGAGAAGGTCGTGGGGCTCGCCTCGTCGCGCATTTGCGCGGACGTGGCGATGTGGCGATGAGCACGGACGAGATCATGGCGCTGACGCGAGACGATTGATGACCGCGGTCCTGATCGACAGCAATGTTCTCCTGGACATCATGACGGAAGATGCACGATGGTTCTCCTGGTCCGCGGCATCGATCGAGCGAGCCGCAGACAGATACCGTCTCGTCGTCAATCCGATCATCTATGCCGAGGTCTCAACGCGCTACTCTCGTATCGAGGACCTCGATGTGGCGCTGCCGAAAACGTCGTTCGATCGCGAAGCAATCCCGTACGAAGCTGCCTTTCTTGCCGGCAAGTCCTTTCTCGCATATCGGCGAAGGGGTGGAATGAAACGGTCGCCGCTTCCCGACTTTTTCATCGGCGCCCATGCCGCCGTCGCCGGCTATCGACTGATGACGCGCGACGTTGCCCGCTATCGTACCTATTTCCCCAAACTGACTTTGATCGCCCCGGGCTGACGTCGCTTCTCCATCGAGCTTCCTATCCGCGAATCAGCGCCATCAGCGCCTCTTCGTCGAGCGTGGCTGCCTGGTCCGCGCCGTCGAGGAAGTCGGCGGACAGCGCGCGCTTCTCTGCATGCAGGGCCAGGATCCTCTCCTCGATGCTGTCCTTCATCACCAGGCGATAGACCGTGACCGGCAGGGTCTGTCCGATCCGGTGGGCACGATCGGTCGCCTGATCCTCGACCGCCGGGTTCCACCAGGGATCCAGATGGATTACGTAGTCGGCGCCGGTCAGGTTGAGCCCGAAGCCGCCGGCCTTGAGGCTGATCAGGAAAAGCTCCGCCTCGCCTGCCTGAAAGGCGGCGACCCGCCGCGCGCGCTCGTTGGCCGGCGTCGAGCCGTCCAGGCGCAGCAGGCGCACCCCGGCTTCCTTGAGCGCTGTTTCCACGAGATCGAGATGTCCGGTGAACTGGCTGAACACCAGGGCGCGATGCCGGTTGGCGATCAGTTCGGCCGTGAGGTCGAGCAGGGCGGCGAGCTTGGCGCTCTCCAGGCCGGCGGCGGCGTCGATGAGCGCCGGGTTGCAGGCGGCGCGCCGCAGCCGGGTGATCTCGGCCAGGATGCGAATGCGCGCCTGATTGCCGGCGCCCGCTGCGCCCGCCAGGTTGTCCAGCGCCCGGCGCCGCAACGCTTCGTAGAAGGCGCGCTCCTCCTCGCCCGGCTCGATCTCCAGGGTGATCTCGGTGCGCGAAGGCAACTCCGCCAGCACGGCCGACTTGGTCCGTCGCAGCAGGAAGGGCCGCACCAGCGACTTCAGCGCCTGGCGCGCCTGTCCGCCGGCGTGGCCTTTCTCGAGCGGGCCGGCGAAGCGACGGTGGAAGCTGTCGCGCGAGCCCAGCAGGCCGGGGATGACCGTGTCGTACAGGCTCCACAGTTCCTCGAGTCGATTTTCCACAGGCGTTCCGGACAGGGCCAGGCGGAAGTCGGCGACGATCCTTTTGCTCGCCTGCGCCCGCCTCGTCTCGGCATTCTTGAGGCTCTGGGCCTCGTCGAACACGGCGACGGCAAAGCGGCGCGACGCCAGCGCCTCGACCTCGGTGTGCAGCAGGCCGTAGCTCGCCACCACAACGTCGCCGGCGGCGAGGCTCTCGATCAGCGCGGCACGGTCGGCGGCGGCGGCCAGCATGTGCACCCGGAGCTCCGGCGCGAAGCGGTTGGCCTCGAGCAGCCAGTTGTGACAGACCGAGGTCGGCGCAACGACCAGGCTCGGCCCCTTCACGGCGTCGGTCAGCAACAGCGCCAGGGTCTGCACCGTCTTGCCGAGCCCCATGTCGTCGGCCAGGCAGGCGCCCAGCCCCAGTCGGCTGAGCCGGGCCAGCCAGACGAAGCCCTGCCTCTGGTAATCCCGCATTTCGGCGTCGAGGCCGGACGGAAGCGCGGGCTCGTAGCGCTCCGCCGCGGCCAGCTTCTCCTTCAGCTCGTGCCACCGTCGATCGGCCTTCACCGCACCGGCGGCGCCGACCAGCTCCTCGACCGCGCCCGCTCCCGCCGCGGCGATGCGGCGGCCGCCTCGAGTCGTCTCGGTCACCGCCGCGAAGCCCTCGAGCCGACGCCTGAGGTCCTCCGTCAGCGCCAGGTAGCGACCGTCGTCGAAGGCGATGAATCGCCCTGGCGTCGTGCCCATCCGAGCCAGGACGTCGGCCATGTCGAGCACGAGATCCTCGTCGACACGGACCTCGCCTGTCACTTCGAACCAGTCCCGTCCGGAGGAAATCTTCAAGGACAGCGACCCGGCACCGATGGTGCGTGTCGGCTTGATGGCCACCCCCTCCGGCCATTCCAGACGCAGCGGGCCCGTGAACTCGTGCAGCTGCTGCAGTGCCTCCAGGGCGGCGTCGAGCGCCTCGATCCGCCAGGCGTGATCGGTCTCGCGCCACGACGCGAGGGCCGGACAGGCGACAGCCACCGCCTCGAGCGCCGCCGTTTCTCCCTCGAGATCGCGATTGACGCGACGATGCGCGCCGCCCGCCGGCACGAGCACCGAGCGGGCGCCCACGCCGGGGACATAGGTCGGCCCGTCCTCGCCGAGCGGCCGCACCAGCGCGCGAATGGTGAAGTTGCCGTCCAGTGGAGTGATCTGGAGGATCGGCCTCGTGTCGCCATCGTCGATCGGGCCGGCGGCACCGGCGATCTCGGAGCGCACCGGCAGGCGCGGACCGTCGGTCGCGATCAGGGCGACGATCCGGTCGCGGGCTTCCTTCGGCGCCTCCAGGCCGCGCGGCCCCAGGATGGCGTTCAGTTCGGCTATCGCCGGCGTCACCTCGACGACGCGCCAGCGGGTCGGGGTTTCCCGTTCCACGAACACCTGCGGCGCGTTGCAGGGATGCGAAAGCTCGATCCGCATGTGCTCGCCGACCTCCCGTACGACCAGCTCCACCGGATGGCCGACGATGTCGATCCGGCGATCCGGCGCATCGGCGTCGAACACCCGCGGATGGCCGATCAGGCAAGGGGGAGAGCGAACGGCGTCGAACTCGTAGCCGGACTCGTAGTAGGCGTAGCGATTCGAGATCGTGCCCAGGACCTTCAGATCCTCCTCGGTGAGATAATCGAGCTTGGCATCGCGCTGATGGAGGCGTTTCAGGGAGACCGGACGGCCGGCGGACCAGCCGTCACGCTTGGCCGTCTGCTCGTGGGGGACGATCTCCAGCGTGTCCGAATTGAACAGGAACACGAGGCGCCGGGTCCTGGCGGGTGCTTCTGACTTCGCCATCGGCGGCGGAGCGAGAAACGCCTGCACCTTGTCGAGCGCCCGATCCCACGCCGGCCGGATCGGGACGATCTTCATGAAATCACGGGCGTAGCCGCTTCCGAAGGCAACGAGCGTGTTGCGCCAGATTCCCGGATTGGGCAGCACGGCGGCATGGGCTTGCGCGATGATGCGCGCGGCCAGGCGCGCGTGCGTGCCCCAGCGCTGGATGGCCCGCCAATCCTGGTCTTCGCGCGCGCTCATCCTCGATGCATCGATCACGGCGAGTGCCATGGTCGCGATGGCGGCGTCGAGTGGCGACTCATGATCGCGGCTTCGGGCCGACATGCCGACGAAGTGATCGGCCCATTTCCGGGCGAGGTCCTCGCGCGCGGAGTCCAGGTCGAGGAGGCCGGATACGGCCCAGGCGACCGTCGATCGCGTCTGGCCCACGATGTCCCGCAGAGTCGCGATCTGGCCGCGCATGGTCGGGTCGTCTGCGGCGAGCAGCGCCAGGAGATGATAGACCGCGAACTCGCGCGGCAACGCGGCCTTGGTCCGCCCGATCGCCTTGCGATGCTGGCCCAGCGCCAACCGAAAATGCCGCAGGCTCTCGACCGCCGAGCCTGTCAGGAACTCCAACGCCGCCTCGGCCGCCAGGGCCGCGACCGGGTCGAAGGCACGCACGCGCGCGATGCGCATGCGCGCCGCGTCCGCGCGTTCGCCGAGGATGTCGAGGCGCATCAGGGCCCGGTCGAGGAGGGGCGCCGCGGCCCAGTCCCGACCGCGCTGGATCAACGTGTCGATCAGTGCATCGTCCGGGCCGGCGAAGACGCCATGATCGATCGCCATCTCGACGTGAGCCGCGGCGACGCGATCGGCCAGGGTGGGACTCAAGCCTTCTATGAAGCCGATGTCGCGCGGGCAATGCGTGAACAGCAGCGGCGCCGTGCCGAAGCCGCCGCCGTGCCGCTGATCGGCAGGTCCGGCGAATTCCATCAGCCGATCGACGGTCGCGCCGTCGTTGGCAAGGGCCGCCAGCCGCACAGAGCGTGCCATCTCGACGTCGGAATAGGGCGTCTTCACCCAGTGGGCGTAGCCGGACTGATCGTGCCAGCCCTTGGGTAGTGCGCCGCGCACGGCCGCCACGACGGCCGCGGCACCGGTCCGGCCGAGGACGCGGCGCGTCAGGGGATCGCGCCAGCCCGACGCAATGGTGCCGTCGTTGACGAGCACGCGCCTGCGCGCCAGCAGCCGGATGCTGTCATCCACCTTCGACAACGACCACGGCCTGCCATCGGGAGCACTCGGCCGGACCGCACGCACGACCGAGAAGAAGTCGCTTCTGGTCAAGGGTTCGCCCACGAGCGCCTTCAGCTCCGCGATCACCAGATCGGCAGGCGTCAGGTCGGACAGGGCATTGGTTTGTTCGGCAGGCGACAACGGGCGGCCAGGAGATGGCGAGTGACGATCCGGGGAAGATGGCGCGTGAATTGGCGCCCATCAATTGGAGAACTTCGGCCTGGTTCGTCTTGTGGAGAACTTCGGCTTAATTCGGTTTGCCTCCCGTCAGCTTGCGCATTTCCCTGAGCGAGTCGAACAGTTCCTTGCTGGGCTCGCCAGTCTGCGGCAGGCCGACGCTGCCCTGGTACTCCCGGATCGCGGCGCTGGTCAGCGGACCTGTCAGCCCGTCCGGTTCCTCGCGCGTGAAATTGAGTTCGCGTAGCAGTCGCTGGATGGCCCTCACCTGCTCGGCAGTAGCCGCCGGCCAGGCGTTGGGATCGGCGGCCTTCGACGGCTCCGCTTTGGTCTCGGCGGGTTCCATGATGGCGGCAGCCGTCGGCTGGCCGGACCCGGCCTTCGATCCGCCGACGGTCGTGCGCCGGGCGATCGCCTCCTGCAGAGCGGCGTAGACGTCCTTCGTCGGCTCGCCGGTCTCCAGCAGGTTGACGCTGCGCTGGAAGGCACGGATGGCATCGCGCGTCATCGGCCCGATGTCACCGTCCGGTTTATCGCGCAACAGATTCAGATCGAGCAGGGCCTGCTGGATCGCTTTCACCTGATCGAGCGCAGCTTTGGGCCATCCGGGAGGATCGGCCTCGGTCGCCGAGGCAGTCGACGTCCCGGCTGGTTCGGTGGTCTGCCCCTTGCTCGCTTCGCGGCGGGCGAACGCCTCGCGCATCGCGGCGTAGACTTCCTTGGTCGGCTCGCCGGTCTCGCGCAGGTTGGCGCTGCGCTGAAAGGAGCGGATGGCATCGCGAGTCACGGGCCCGATCTCGCCGTCCGGCTTGTTGCGCAGGAGATTGAGATCGAGCAGGGCCTGCTGGATCGCTTTCACCTGATCGAGCGTAGCCTTGGGCCAACCCGGCGGATCGCCCTGGGACGATGCTTCCGTCTTGCCGGGCTCGCTTGCTGCAGCACCCGCCGGCTTCGGCTCCTCTGCCTGGGCGACACTTTCCTTTTGCGACGTCGTGTCACGACGGGCAATCGCCGCCTTGAGTGCGGCATAAACTTCCTTCGACGGTTGGCCTGTCTCGCGCAGGCCGGCGCCGCGCTGGAAGGCGCGGATCGCGTTTCGCGTCTGCGGTCCCATCTCGCCATCCGGCTTGTCGCGCAACAGATCGAGATCGACCAACGCCTGCTGGACCGCACGCACCTGGTCATTGACGGTCTTCGGCCATCCCGGCGGGTCGGACTCCGACTGTGCCGACGGTGTCGCAGACTCTGTCGGCGGTGATGCCGGCGGCCTCGGCTGTTCCGTGGCAGCCGTCTCGGAGGTCGCGTCTGGTTTGGGCGTGGTCTCGGTCCTGCTGGCGGTTGTGCCTTGGCGACGGGCGATCTCTTCCTTCAACGCGATGTACACGTCCTTCGTCGGGTCGCCGGTTTCGCGCAGGTTGGCGGCGCGCTGGAATGAGCGGATAGCCGCCCGGGTGACCGGTCCCAGGGCGCCATCGGGCTTGTCGCGCACCAGCTTCAGATCCAGCAACGCCTGCTGGATCGCGCGAATCTGGTCGGCGGCTGATTTCGGCCAGCCCGGTGGATCGGCATCCGGTGACGGTGGCCGGGTTGATTCGCCGGGAGACGGCGAAGGCGGCGGCCCTGCCGATGGCTTGGCAGGTTGCAGCGCCGCGACGATCTCCTTGAACTCCGCCTGGCCGTACTGCTGTGCCCGCTCCAGCTCGCCCGGCAGCAGGATGCGCTTCAAGGCCGCGGCACGCTGCGTGGCCGTCCTGCCCAGCTGGCTTTCGCCACCACGATTGGTCTGGCTCTCGAACTCGGCGGTGATGGCGAACCAAGCGAGTGCCATCGCTTGGTCCTTCGGCGTCACGTCACCACGGTCGTAGATGTCGCCAAGCGTGAACATCGATGCGCTCATGCCCTGGCGTGCCGCCGCGCGCAGAAGCTCGATCGCTTCCTTGCCGTCGCGCGGAGCGCCCTTTCCCTCGCGCAACATCAGGGCGAGATTGTGCCTGGCCATCGCCATGCCACCCTCGGCCGCCTTGCGATACCATTCCACTGCGCGTGTCGAATCGCGCTCGACGACGAAGCCACGCTCGTACATCACGCCGACATTGAAAGCCGACTGGGCCGATCCGCGCTGCGCGGCGCGCAGCATCCAGCCTGCGCCGGCCTGCTGGTCCTTTGGCACGCCGATGCCCTGAACCAGGCGGCGCGCCAGCTCCTCCATCGCCGGAATGTCGCCGGCGTTCGCCTTGGCGCGCAGTTGGTCGATCGGCATCGCCGTCCAGTCGATCGCGGGCGGCGGCGGCGCGGCCGGCGCGGGAGCCGCCTGCACGGGGGGGGCCGGGCGCGCGAAGTCGGCGGATGTCGGCTCTGGCGGCGGTTCCGCTGCGGGGAGCACTGGGTCGACAGCTGGCGACGCCGCGGGCGGGGTTGCTGGCGTCCCCTGGGTCTCTTGTGGCGTCTTCTCGGTAGTCTGTGACAGCGTCACGCCGGTCGTGGCGCCGAGCGCGATGAGCACGGTGCCGGCCAGCACGACAGACTTCTTGGCGCGCACGCGCGATTTGGAGCCGTCGGTCATGCTTCGAGAATAGCCGAGACCGGGCTCTGTCGAGAAGGCGTCGCGCGATGGCGGACCCATACCAGAAGGGTAAGCAGTACGACTGCACCGGCCTGGTGGGCGGTGGCGATCGCAGTGTCGACGCCCGTCAGGATCGTGGCGATTCCGAGGCAGAGCTGGATCGCGGCCATTGCGGCCGCAGCGGCCATCTCGATCCTGCGCGCGCGCCAGGCGAGCAGCACGATGGCCGCGGCCAGCAGCGTGGCGAGCCAGCGATGGAGGAACTGGATCGTCGTGCCGTTCTCGAACGGGTTGATCCACCATGGCGACAGCTCGAGGATGCCGGGCGGGATCCAGTAGCCCGACATGGTCGGGAAGGTGTTGTGCGACGCGCCGGCGCGCAGGCCGGCCATGAGCGCGCCCCAGATCAACACGACGAGCAACCAGGCGATCAGCATCGTCGACCAGCAGCGCATCGCCGGATCGTCACGCCGGTCGTGCTGCGGGCCGAGCTGCAGGATCAGCCATGCCGTGTAGGCGTAGAGTGCGATGGCGAGCACGAGATGCGCCGCCAGCCGGTAGTGACTGACGGCAGGGCGATCGACCAGCCCCGACGCCACCATCGCCCAGCCGAGCGCCCCCTGCAGGCCGCCCAGCACGAGCAAGGCCAGCAGGCGCGGCTTCAGCGCCGGTGTCAGGCGGCCGCGCAACCAGAACCACGCGAGCGGCAGGGCGAACACCACGCCGATCAGGCGCCCCCACAGGCGGTGGAGATATTCGAGCCAAAAGATCTGCTTGAATTCGTCGACGCTGAAACCGCGATTGATCATCCTGCCTTGCGGCGAGGAAAGATATTTCTGCAGCTCGGCCTGCCAGGCCGAATCGGACAGCGGCGGCAACCATCCGGTGACCGGCCGCCATTCGACCATGGACAGGCCCGATTCGGTCAGTCGCGTGAGCGCCCCCAGCACGATCATTAGAAAAATCATCGCGGCTACGACGATCAGCCAATTACGCACGGGGACCGGGGCGGGTTGCATGGCGGCCGGACCATGCGTGAACCGGCGTGCGCCGTCATCTGCATTAATGTCGCGAAGCGGCCCGATGCCTTGCGCTCGCGGCCTGCCTTGTTTAAGCGGTTCGCGTACGAACGATCCACCTCCCTGCAGAAACCGGATACTCGGCAATGACCTCGCCTCCGCTGAGCCATGGTCTCAGCTTCCATGATCTCTACGACCGCGACGGTCTTGTCCGCCTGGATGCCGCCTTCGTCGATTGGCTGAAGGACACCCATGTCGAGGGGCACGCGCGCCTGATGGCGGCGCGCGCCGAACCGGATCAGCTCGCAGCGAAGGACGAGTCCAATCTCTTGATCGAGCTGGCGCGTCCGCTCGAGGATTTCATCGCCGCGCTGTTCGGCATTGCCGACCAGGCCACGGCTCTGCGCCAGCATCACAACGTCCTGGCGCCGCTCTACGACTGCAAGCGGCTGTTCGTGCAGCGCTACGTCGCTCGTGCCGTCAAGGCGGATGCCGCGCAGGCGCTCGACGGCAAGGCGCTGATGGCCGAGATCGCCCCCATGCTCGAATCTCCGGTGAACCTCGAGGACGCGCTCGAGGCCTGGGAGCTCGCATTCGCCCTCGCCGTGCGGAGCGAGACCGGGCCCGAGTTCAAGGTCGACAAGCCCACGACCCGGATCGAAGCGTTGACGCGCTATGCGGCGTGGGCGTTGCATCATCCGGAGGGCAGGACGCGTCACCGCGACGGGCCGCTGTTCAAGATTCCCCACAAGCTCGATTTCGAGCACCTGGTGCCGATAGAGACCGAGGTGACCGACGGCGTCACACGCATGAAGCTGCCGCGGCCGATGCTGCGCCATCGCGACGGCTTCGGATTGACAGATCCAGGCTTCGACCTGATGCGCACGCTCGACCATGCGAACTACTGCATCTGGTGTCACAACCAGGGCAAGGACAGCTGCTCGCGCGGGCTCAAGGATCGCAAGACCGGCGCCTTCCAGAAATCGCCGTTCGGCGTGACCTTGGCCGGCTGCCCGCTCGAGGAAAAGATCTCGGAGATGAATCTCCTCAAGAGCGAGGGCTTCTCGATCGGCGCGCTGGCAATCGCCGCGGTCGACAATCCGCTGCTGGCGGCCACCGGGCACCGCATCTGCAACGATTGCATGAAGGCGTGCATCTACCAGAAGCAGGAACCGGTCGACATCCCGCAGATCGAGACCCGCGCCTTGAAGGACGTGCTCGGGCTGCCGTGGGGCTTCGAGATCTACTCCCTGCTGACGCGCTGGAACCCGCTCAACCTCAGCCGGCCGATCCCACGTCCCGCCACCGGCCGCACCGTGCTGGTGGTCGGGCTGGGTCCCGCCGGATTCAATCTCGCGCATCATCTGATGAACGACGGCCACGCCGTCGTCGGCATCGACGGTCTCAAGATCGAGCCGCTGCCGGCGGCGCAGGCGGGCGTGATGGCCGACGGCACGCGCCGGCCTTTCACCGCCGTTCACGACGTCGCGACCCTGCGCGAGGATCTCGGCGAGCGTGCGATGGCGGGTTTCGGCGGCGTCGCCGAGTACGGCATTACGGTGCGCTGGGACAAGAACTTCCTCAAGATGGTGCGGCTGCTGCTCGAGCGGCGGGCGCAGTTCTCGATGTTCGGCGGCGTGCGCTTCGGCGGCACGGTCACGGTCGAGAGCGCCTTCGCGATGGGCTTCGACCACATCGCGCTCTGCGCCGGCGCCGGCAAGCCCACCGTGCTCGACCTGCCCAACGGGTTGGCGCGCGGCGTGCGCGCGGCGTCGGATTTCCTGATGGCGCTGCAGCTTACCGGCGCGGCCAAGAAGGATTCGATCGCCAACCTGCAGATCCGCCTGCCGGTGGTGGTGATCGGCGGCGGCCTGACGGCGATCGACACGGCCACCGAGTCGCTCGCCTATTATCCGCTGCAGGTCGAGAAGTTCCTGGCACGTCACGAGGCGCTGGTCGCCGAGCGCGGCGAGCAGACGGTGCTTGCCGCGATGAACGAGGAGGAGCGCGGCATCGCCGCCGAGTTCATCGCCCACGGCAAGGCGATCCGCGCCGAGCGTGCGTCGGCGGCGCGCGAAGGGCGCACACCCGAGATCGCCAGGCTGGTAAACGGCTGGGGTGGCGTGACGATCGCCTATCGGCGGCGGCTGATCGACTCGCCGTCCTATACGCTGAACCACGAGGAAGTGCTGAAGGCTCTGGAAGAGGACATCCGTTTCGCCGAAGGGCTGTCGCCGGTTGCGGTCGAGGTCGACGCCAACGGCCATGCCTCAGGGCTGCACGTCGCCGGCGAGCAGAACGGCGTGAAGGTCGAGGCGACCCTGCCGGCGCGTTCCATCTTGGTGGCGGCCGGCACGCAGCCCAACACCGTGCTGGCGCGCGAAGACCCCACGCACGCCTTCATCGACGGCAAGTACTTCCGCGCCCTCGACGAGGAGGGCAATCCGGCGACGCCCGAGCGCGTCGCCAAGCCCGACGCGGTGCGCGTGCTGATGTATCGTGCCGCCGACGGCCGCTTCATGTCGTTCTTCGGCGACCTTCACCCGTCGTTTGCCGGCAACGTCGTGAAGGCGATGGGCGGCGCCAAGCAGGGTTACCCGGTGCTGACGCGCAGCATGGCGGCGCTGCCGGCCTCCAGGCACACGCCGGCCGAGATCCTGGGCCGCGCCAATCGCGACTGGCGCGCCCGGGTGGTGCGCGTCGAGCGGCTGACGCCGACCATCGTAGAGGTCGTGGTCGAGGCGCACGCGGCGGCGCGCAACTTCGAGCCGGGGCAATTCTATCGCCTGCAGAACTACGAGGCGCACTCGGACCGTGTCGACGGCACGCTGCTTACCATGGAGGGGCTGGCGCTGACCGGCGCCTGGGTCGACAAGAGCAAGGGCCTCCTGTCGCTGATCACGCTGGAGATGGGCGGCTCGTCCGACCTCTGCGCGCTCCTCGAACCGGGCGAGCCGGTGATCGTCATGGGGCCGACCGGCACGCCGACGGAGATCGAGCCGGACGAGACCGTGGTGCTGGCGGGCGGCGGGCTCGGCAATGCCGTGCTGTTCTCGATCGGCCAGGCATTCCGCAAGGCCGGCAGCAAGGTGCTGTATTTCGCCGGCTACAAGAAGGTGAGCGACCGCTACAAGATCGAGGAGATCGAGGCGGCGGCCGACGCCGTCGTGTGGTGCTGCGACGAGGAGCCGGGTTTCACGCCGCGACGGCCGCAGGACAAGGCCGTGGTCGCCAACATCGTCGAGGCGATGCGCCGCTACGCCGCCGGCGAGCTGGGCGACCAGCCGATCCCGTTCGGCGCCGCCGACCGCATCGTCGCCATCGGCTCGGATGGCATGATGAATGCCGTCCGGCTGGCGCGGCACCAGGTGCTGAAGCCGTACCTGTCGCCCGGACACCGGGCGCTCGGGTCGATCAACTCGCCCATGCAATGCATGATGAAGGAGATCTGCGCCCAGTGCCTGCAGCTCCACAAGGACCCGGTGACCGGCAAGGAGAAGGTGGTGTTCTCCTGCTTCAATCAGGACCAGGAGCTCGACCAGGTCGACTTCGCCTGCCTGCGCCAGCGCCTGCGCCAGAACGGCGTCCAGGAGAAGATCGGCGCCCTGTGGATCGACCGCTCCCTGCGCAAGCTCGGCA
>NZ_JBFWZI010000057.1:0-21662 GCF_050185545.1 Reyranella sp.
GGGTCTTCGAGGAAAGGATAGAGCGCCTTTGCTTCTGCGCTGATCCCGAAGGAGCTGGCGATGTTGGCGAACAGCGCGGCGGGTCCCTGGCTCGGCAGGTTCGCCTCGAACTGGCCGACCCAGAAGCTGTGGCCGGGGGCGTCGGCGCCGCGGCCGAAGAACGCCACGTAGGTGGCCGCGATCTGCTCGGGGGCGGTGAGGGCGAGCAGATCCAGCGTCGTCGAGGCGCCGACGCTCACGGGTACGACGTACAGCAGGCCCTGCTCCTCGACCTGTCCGTTGAAATTGCTGGCGCGGTAGGTGAAACCGTCGATGCCGGTGAAGCCGGGGTCGGGCGTGTAGGTGAAAGTGCCGTTGGCGGCGAGCACCATGTCGCCGTGGCTGGGACCGCTCAGCAGCGTCGCGGCCAGGGTCGGCCCGCCCTCGTCGTTCACGAGAACGCTGGCCTCGCCGCCGACCGTCAGCGGCTGGCCGGCGATGACGATATAGGCGTCGTCGATCGTGGAGACCGGCGGTGCCGAATCGTCGTTGACGATCTTTCCGGTCGCCGAGGCGGTGTCGATGCTGAGCCCGAGCGAGGGAGCGGACAGGGTGACGACGAAGTTCTCGGACGCCTCGAGGTCGGTGTCCCCGGCCACGTCCACCGTGATCGTCTTGGTGGTCTCGCCCGCCAGGAAGACCACCGTCCCGGACGGCAGGACGTGGCCGGCGAAATCGTCGGCGTCGACGGGAAACACGGCGGCAGCCGACACCGCGTAGGCAACGCTGTGCGCTGCCGAGGTATCGCCGGTGCGAGTCACGGTGAAGGTGAAGGGCGTTGACGCTGAATTGCCTTCTGAACGGGTCGAGACGGCGACGGAAATCGAAACCGACGCGACCGCGGTAGTCTCCTGGGTGGCGACCAGCGTGAAGTCTGGGACACTCAAGGGGCCGCCGACGTAGACGACGGATGTCGTCACCGGCGTCGGTGGATGTATCGTCGAAGTGCCGAACAGCACGTCTGGCGTGACGGTCGAGGAGAAGGTGAAGCCGTCTGCGTGGCCAGGCAGAAGGGAGGCAACCGAGGAGGTCACCTGCCACAGGATGCTGTAGCCGTTGTTGGGCGGGCCGTCGGTGAGCTGCGCCGTCCATTGCGCCGGAGAAGCGAAGGTCGGCTGGTCGGGCAGATAGCCCTCGCCGGGAAGCCATGAGAACCAGAACGAACCGATCGGAGTGTCCCCTGTGTTTCCGAGGATGATCGTGTACCGGTGGCTCGCTTGGCTGAGCGGGGCGACGATGATAGTTGCCGCGGCGCTTAACGGCATTGCGCTTCCTCCTGCCGGCCTGGCTTGGTCATAGGTCGTGGTGCGTCGGTGCCGGCGCCATATCGACAGGCATGACGGCAGGGATGTGGCAAAGGCAAGTCACGGTCGCCTGAACGCGGCTCGCGAAACGGAGCCCTTGCTTCAGAGGGATCGATACGCTCAGGCGCGCGTGATCTCGAACCGGCCTCGGCGTGAAGCCGCACCTCGTGATGGTCAACTGCTTCTCGGGCCATAGGCCGGATCGCACGAGCCATGCGCCGCACCACTGGCGCCGAGGCCTCGACGCCGGTCCGGCCGCAATGTAGGAGACTGGCCGTGTCCCAGACGCGCGCGACTGATATGCTGAAGAAGGCAGGACTGGCATTTTCTGTCCACAGCTACGACTACGACCCCGACGCCGACAGCATCGGGCTGCAGGCCGCTCAGGCGCTCGGCGAGGCGCCGCAGCGGGTGTTGAAGACGCTGATGGCCAAGGTCGACGGCAAGCCCGTGTGCGTCATCCTTCCCTCCGACCGCGAGGTCTCGATGAAGAAGCTTGCGGCAGCGTTCGGGGGCAAGTCGGCGCAGATGATGAAGCCGGCCGACGCCGAACGGATCACCGGTTACAAGGTGGGCGGCATCAGCCCGTTCGGCCAGAAGCGCCGTACGCCGACCGCGATCGAGGCCGGCGCACTCGCTCACGAGCTGGTCTTCATCAACGCCGGCCAACGCGGATTGCAGGTGCGCCTGGCGCCGCAGGCGGCTCGCGAGATCCTGCAGGCGATCAGCGCGCCGCTGGTGGCGGAGTAGGAGACGCACGAGATCACGGCGAGCCAAGCGGCTGATCGAAGGCGATTCCCACGATCTGCACCACCAGCTCGGTCGTCGCTTCGGCGGCCGCGATCGCGGCGAAGGCATCGGTCTGGGCCCTGGCGGCGGCGACGCTGGCGGTCGTGTTGTCGACGAGCGCCATCACCGTCTTTGCCCAGTCGGCGTTGGTCAGGCCCTGCTCGAGCGCGAAGTAGGCGCCCACCAGCTCCTTGTTTGCCAAGGTTTGCTGATCGGCCATCGCGCCTGCGTTGGCCCGCGCGCCATTGAGGAAGGGCAGCAGAAAGTTCTCCTTCGAGAACTGTCCCTGCTGCAGTTGCGCGACCCAGTAGGCCAGGCCGCCGGCGTCAGGCGTGCGGCTCAGAACGTTGCCGTAGACCTCGGTGACGAACTCCTGGTTGGACAGGCCGGCCGGATAGAGGCTCGCGACCTCGGGCTGCAGGAAGAAGCTCGTGTAGAGCTCCTTCAGGGGCACGCCGTCATGCAGCTGGCTGCCCCAGTAGCTGAGGCCGAGTGCGTCCGGCGCTCGGCCGATCTCTGTATACAGGTCGATGAGACCGTATAGCTGGTCGCCATCCAGGTGGGCGGTCTTGGTGATGGTGGTCGCGTCGACCACCATGTCGCGGAACTGCAGCTGCTCGATGCTGTTCAGCGTGTCGGTGCCGTCGGTGCCGAATCGGGCCTGGGAAATCACAGAAAAGCTGTCGGCATATCCCGCCAGGGTGAAGTTCTTGGACGGCAGCCAGGACACGGCCGTGTCGTGGCCGGCGCCGCCGCTGATCGCGTCGTTGCCGGGCGCGCCGTTGAAGAAGTCGTTGCCGGAGGTCCCGGCGAGCGTGTCGATGCGGTTGGTGCCGACCTGGGTGCCGGGCGCGCTGAAGGTGCTGATGTCGTAGGTGATCGTACCGCTCGGCGCGAAATTCAGGGTGTAGCCGAACAGCCCGGTGGCGTTTTGGGAGACGCCCTGGCCGGGGCCGTAGCCGAGCCCGTGATCGACGACGAAGTTGGCCGGATTGGAACTCGGCCCTTCGATCGGCAGGAAGGCGCCGCCGCTCGACGTGGCGTAGATGTTGTAGGTCGTCCCACCGAAGACGATCTGGTACCAGCCCGAGGAGCCGTTCGAGGTGACCGGCAGGTCGTAGAGAGTGAAAAGGCCGTTCGGTGGCGCATCACCGACCTTCTGCAGGTTCCAGGTGCCCGGCCCACCACGTACGCCGAGCACCGCCCAGTCCGAGCCGGTGACCGAGGTGATCGGCAGCGTCACGAAGCCGTCGGTGCCCGCCATGCTGTCGTTCGGTGAATAGAATCGGAGCGAAAGCGGCGTCGTGCTGTTGGGCGACCACGAGTTGCCGGGGCCGAAGGACGTCGCGAAGGACAGTACGTTGACGCCGCTGGTGGCGGTATCGACCGCATAGTAGTGCGGAAGGGCGGGGTTCGCGTAGGTCGGTCCGCCCGCGGGCGGGGCGACATAGGCGAGTGGCGGTCCGATGAAGCCGTCACTCGAGGTTATGGTCTCCGTGTTGGAATAGATCGTGACGTCGATCTGCGAGACCTGCTGGTTCGCCGACGCGTTCCACAGCGAGACCTGGGGGTTCGTGCCGCCCTGGGAGATCAGGTCGCCATAGGACCAACCGTAGCTGTTGCTGGCATTCTGGACCGCCTGCGCCCAGGGATCGTAGAAGCGGTTGTTCTGGCCGGCCGTACCCGGGCCGCTGCCGAGCACGTTGGAATATACGATCGCGCTTCCGGCAGGATTGAACGTGGCGTCATAGGCGTAGTTGTAATTCCAGGCCCAGGTCTTGTTGAGATCGAAGGTGCTGGGGTCGCTGGGATTGGCCGACGTGCCGGAGCCGCCCCAGTAGCCGGCGTCGAACCCGGCGATGAAATACTTCATCACCGTGCCGTCCGCCGTATTCGGCGTGGTCGTAGACGATGTCGTCCAGGTGTTGCCGCCGTCGGTCGATATCTCTATCTGGCCGTTCTGCGCATAGATGCTGTTCAGCAGATTGGCCGACGTGATGCGAATATAGTCGGTGTTCGTGGCGCCGTTCGTCGTGTTTGGCGTGAACGTGAAATACTGGGTCGAGCTGTTGTACGACACCCCGTACTGGCTGACGGTGTTCGTCGGGCCGTAGTACGTGACGATCGTCATGTCCTGCAGAACGTTGGTCGCGGTCGTGGTGCCGTTCGTCAGCGAGCCGACATAGTTCGTCCAATCGGCAGCGGGCCACGGATTGGTCGCCGCATTGGGGCCCTGGGCCGGACCGATCGACAGCCCGTTCTGCAAACTGCTCGGCGCGATGGTATTGAGCTGCGCCTGGAGCTGGCTGCCGACGACTCCGGCTGCGAAGCCGCGCGCGCCGTTGACGGTGGCGTAGGTGACCGGAAAGGCGAAGGTGTTGACCGACGATATGTCGCCGAGATCGCCCGTGCTGTTGCTGAGCGTCGCCTCGACCAGCTGGTACTGAAAACCGTACTGCTGGGCGGTTTCCGGAGTAATGGCGTTGACGTTTCCCGAATTCAGGGTGCTGATCGTCTGGCCCAGCGTGCCGTCGCCGTTCTGCTGGACCAGGATGAAGACCTGGCCGCTCGAGAACGAGGCCGGCAGTGTGACGTTGAGATTGCCGGCCTGAACCTGGCCTTGCGAGACCAGGGGCGCGATCGAGGAGCCGGCGACGAACTGGCCGCCGGCGTACTGCAGCGCGTAGACATAGGAATTGGGAAGGGCCGCGAGTTGCGACTGCAGCACGCTGCTCAGCGTGAAGTTCATGGTGGTCGTCATCGATTGCCGCTCCGCCGCACGTCGCATCTGGACTGGGCAATCGTAACGCGTCACCGCAACCGAATGCTACAAGCATCGGATGAGGTTGCGAGGGCGCCGTGTCCGCCCGCTTGGCCGCCCGGGCTGTCCGCCGCGGGCCGATCGTCTCGCGTCCGCTCTACGCCCTGGCTGCCGGCGGCCTTGCCTTCTCGAGCGCGGCCCAGGTCTGCGCCCCGACGATGCCGTCGGCATCGAGCCGGTTCTCGGATTGGAAGCGCGTCACCGCCACCTCCGTCCCGGCGCCGAAGTCGCCGTCGATGCCGATCGCGAAGTCGAGCTTGCGCAGCAGCGTCTGCAGCTCGGCCACGTCCTCGCCCTTGGAACCCCGGTGCAGGATGCGCCTGCTGCTGCCGTTCTGCGCACCCGAGAGCTGCACGCCCTCGATGCGGGCGAGCGCCCTGCGCGCATTGTTCGTGTAGTGCCGACGGTCTTCGAGACCGTTGAGGCCACCGTTGATCAGGCGGGTCACGGTCATCAGGTCGTCCTGGTCGCACGCCTTGTTGATGTTGCGTTTCTTCCAGTATTCGCAGGCGATACGGAGAGACAGCGCCGGTTGTGCCGCAAGCTCGGGCTTGCCCTCGAGATCGACACCCAGCACGGCGCCGAGCTGGCGATAGTTGGCCCGACCGGTGAGCTGCAGCAGGCCACGGCCTTTGTAGCGCCGGCCGTCTCCGGGCTGCGTGTTGCCGAGATCGGCGCGGCCCTCGTAGGCATCGCCGCTGGCGAACTCCTCGGTCGTGCGGAAGCCGGCCGATTCATGGCAGATCTGGCCGAGAAAGTGCGCGATCCGAAGCCGGGTCGAGATGTCGTATTCCTGCAAGGTCGTCTGCAATACCTCGCCGGCGGCTGCGATAATCTCGGCCTGGCGCCGGGCATTCTCGCCGGAAAAGCGCGGTGCCACCTCGAACATCGTCTGGGCGTCGACGTGAATCATGACCTGTCCCCCCGTGGGCAGAAACAGAATGGTGCGAGGCCATTCCGGCCACTCGAGCGCGGCGCGCTCAGACGCAGATGCGATCCGAGGCGCCCGGAAGTAAAGACGCCGACTCGATCTTCGCGAGGTTCGGCGGGACGCGGTCCTTCGACGAAATGCCTGCGGAGTCTGCTTCTGTCGCTTGAATGCGACGCGTCCCGTTGATGCCACTTCAAAACGGCAATGTCATGGCCATTCGCGGAGTATTCTCGTTATCGAGATATGCAAATGGGGTAATTGACCGGATTCAGGTGCCATGGGAATTACCCCACCTCGGCTAAGAGAGGTGGATGCGCATGTAACGTCTGCTCCTCGATCTCGCTCCGCCCCATTCGATTACGATTCAAACTGCCGGGATTGCCTGCGGGCAAGAAGGGTGGCCGCGTCGAGGATACTCGGAAGACACGTTCATTCGTCCGATCGAAAGGTGAAGGGTTCGCCGCGGTTGGACATCGAAGTGCTTTGAGACGAAGCGCATCCATCGATGAGAACCGAGGTCGCAGCGGGTGGCCGCTCGAGCTTGCGGGAGGGCGCCATGGCAGGGAGCATGCGATTCTCGAGGATCGGCGGCCAGGCTCTCAACCTTCAGGCTGTTCGGCCGACGATCGCCAAACCTGCCGTCGCCACTGCGCCACCGCCGCGGGTCGCCCCTCAAGTCGCAACCGAAGCGCGGCCCGTCGCGGCGGTCGTCAGCGCTACGCCTGTCCTCAACAGGCAGGCACGATTGTTTCCGCAAGCGCGACTCGACGAAGCGCGTGTCCTCAATCCTGCTTTGTCCGAGCGCCTGCGGCCGATTCGCGTGCGGCCGGTGCCGGTGACGAGGCCGTCCTGCCCGGCGGGAGGCGAGCACGATCACACTGGCAGCGGCAACTATACGCTGGCGATCCATCGCGCCGGGCTCGCGGGGCAATCCAACTGGCGCTGGTGCCGCAAGTGCCAGGGCCTTGTCTACGGCGGCCATCCGACGAGCGTCTGTCCGAAGGGCGGCACGCACGATCTCAGCCAGAGCGGCGACTACGTGCTGAAGGCCAACATGCCGGCGCAGCCTGGTCATCAGTCGAACTGGCGCTGGTGCAATCGCTGCCAGGGCTTGGCCTTCGGTGGGCAATCGATGCCGGGTCCGTGCCCAGCCGGCGGCCAGCACAACCATGCGGGCAGCGGCGATTACCTGCTGGCCATCGACGATGCCAACGCCGAAGGCCAGCCGAACTGGCGCTGGTGCCGCAAATGCCAGGGCCTGGCGTACGCCGGCGGCGCTACCGGTGCAACGCGCGAGGAGCTGGCGCTGCCGGTCGCCCTGTCGGATCCGATCGATCCAGACAAGCTCTTCGAGGCGGCCAGCGGCCCTCAGCACTACTATCTGCCGAGCTATCAGCTCGCGCGCCGCGTCGTGTCCGGGTCGGAGCAGTACGAGATTCGCATGGCGCCCGGCGAGGCCGGGCAATGGGCGCTGCGCGTGGCGCTCAACAAGACGCGACCGGCTGGCGCGACCGATCCGGCGGCGAGCGAGCTCGAGCACGATCTGCTGCTGCAGCTCGTCTACCGCCTGACCAAGTCGGACGGCGGCACGATCGCCAAGACCATTGATTTCACGTCGCTCGGCGAGACCGAGGACAACGCGGCGGTGATTGGGCTGATGCAGTTCGCCAGCCCGGGCGAACGCGACCAGGCGCTGGCGGCGATCACCACGTCCGGATCGGGCTGCGCCATCGTGGCGACGCGGTCGGTCCGGGTCGCGGTGCCGATCGCCGGCGCGGCGGGCCGCTTCCGGCCGGTGACGAGGGGACTGCCGCAGACCGTCGATCCCGATCCGCTGTTCCTCAATCCGCAGCTTCATCCCTACCTGTTCGACGGCGCCGTGCCGCACGGCAGCAGTGGACCCGGGCTGGTCGCGCGCCAGCTCCAGTTCGAAGGTCGATTCTACGACTACTGGGAGGATGCCGCCGATCCGACGCGCATCTTCTATCTGCCCGACGCTTTCCGGCTGGCGCGCCGCGACAAGCCCAGCCCGTTCACGCCGCTGATGTCGGTGCGCGTGCTCGCCGGTGCGACGCCGGAGGCCGATCCGATGATCGGCTTCGAGTTCGTCGCCACGCCGTGGAGCGACGCGCGTCGCCTCGAGGCCGCCCGTCGCGAGTTCGCCAAGCGCCTGCCGGCGCCGCCGGGTTCGACGGCACCTCAGCCGGCACCAACGCCACGGCACACCCAGGGCGGCGGCGGTTTGGCCGGCAGCCTCGGCGGCGTGCTCGGCGGCCTTTTGGGCGGCGATCCGAGAGCGACCGCAGCGGCCGCCGGCGTGGTGGGAGGCGTGGTCGGCGGGCTGCTGGGCGGTGCCGATCCGGCCGCGGCCGCCAGCGGCGCGCTAGCCAATCTGCTCGGCATCAGGCCCGAGGACGAGCGCGCGAGCCGAATCCGCATGGAGCCGGTGCCGGTCGAGAAGGCGAGCTTCTGGCTGATGCTGCCGGGCGCGACGGGCGGCGGTCTGGTCGAGCGGCCGACCGCGCAGATCGACGTGCGCACCGCGCTGGTCGTGTCCGAGACCCTGCCGATGGCCGACTTCCAGGCGGTCTACGACTCGCTGGTGAGCGGCGCCGTCGCGATCATGAAGGGCGAGGTGCGCTGCGATTTCGGCGGCGGCGCGGCCGGCAAGATCCCGCTCGACGCCCGCTTCGACCGCATGAACGGCGAGCTCGTCGAGCCGGTCATCGAGATCGGCGAACGGCACGGCGCGTTCCGCATCACTCTCACCAACGCCGTCGAAAGCCCGATCCAGATCTCCTCGCTCAATGCCTCGCTGCTGATCCGCGGCATGGAGGTGGGAGCGGCGGCGCGCCCCGACGGCACCTTGCCGATGCAGCTCGCGCCCGGCGAGAGCGTGGTGCTGATGGTCTCGCCGCTGAAGGAGCCGCCCGGCAACGCCGAGGTCGAGCCGATGCTCGACCTGACCGGGGTCAAGCCGCTGCTCGACAGCGAGAAATTGTGGGCGGCGATCCTCGATGCCGACACCGCGACCGAGAGCAAGCGCACGGTGCGGGTAAAGCTCTTCCCCGGCATGTTCGACGCGCCGTCGGGCAATCCCGCCGACAGGGCGTTTGCCGTGATGGTGCAGTTCGACGGCGGCCCGAGCGTCGAGCTGACGCCCGAGAAGGCCGAGGCCGAGGTCAAGCTTACGAGCTCGATCAGCGACATCGTGTTGCGACGGGCCGGCGCGGGCGGCTACCGCTACAAGTGCCAGGTCATCCGGCGCAGCACCCGCGTGGCCGACAGCGAGTGGCGAACCGACACGACCGACCTGCTGGTCCCCCTGTTGCCGGCCGGGTGAGCGCATGCGCGGCTTGCCAGACTGGGGAGGCTCCGTTGCGGTCGGCAGCGTCGCCGCCTGGTCGGCCTATCAGGTCGACGGCATCGCGCTCACGTTGCCCGACGCGCTCACGGTCGCGACCGATATCGACGGCAAGCCGGCGTTCCATCTGTCGGCTTTCAGGCCATTGGTGCCGACGCCCGGGCGGCGCAGCTATGGCCGGCTCGACATGGATTTGCGGCTGGTGTCGCACGGCGCCACGGCGGACGGAAAGGTGCGTGTCGTGCCAGCCCTGCGCGGTTGGCTGAGCCTGAGCTCGAACGCGCTCGCCTTGCCACCACAGCTTACGACCGCGCTGCCGCTCGACTGCTCGGGTCTCGGGGTGGCGCGCCTCATGCTGCCGCTCGAAGCCGAAGGTGTCGCCATCATGGAGAGCGCGCTGGCGAGCGGCGCGGCCTCGCTGCTCGCGGCGGTCGACATCGAGGTGGCGGGCGTCGCCGCGCGGCTGCCGATCAAGGCCGCGGTCGACATCGCCCGGCTGCGCGGCGCTCTCGCCACCGGGGCGATGACGCCGGCGATGCTGATCGATGCGCTGTTGCACGATCCCGCGAAAGTCGGCGTCAGCCTTGCCGGCGTGCCGGCAGACAAACCGGCGCAGGCCGTCGCCGAAGCGGTGGCCGATCACATCCGTGCGCGCCTGTGCGACGGGCCGCTGCGTCCAAGGCCGGAGGGTGGCCTGGCGCTGGTGCTCGCCGAGACCGGCATCGCCACCGGCACGGCGACACTCGATCTTGGCGAGGCGGTGATGGCCACGCGGGCCGTGACCATCGTGCTCGACCCCTTCACCATGGCGCGCGATCTCGCCGGCGCCGCCGGTGGCCTCGCCGCCCTGACGACGCGTTCGACGAGCAGCTCGCTGCAATCGGGCCAGCACGACATCATCGTCGATACCAGTGTCGGCAGGCCGTGCGTCGGGCCGCTCACCCTGGGCGCCACCGTGCTCTTCGCGCCGCGCCCACCCGCACGACCGCACGAAGTCCGCGAGGACTTCGAACTGCCGGCCCATGGCGGCAGCGTCGTGCGGCGGGTGCGTCTGTCGCCGAGCGAGCCGGTGAACTGGACCTGCACGGGCTTCGCCTTCTGGCCAACCGCGGACGGTCGCGGGGCAAAGCGGCTCGACGGCGCGGCACAGGCGGGCAACGGCCCGCAGATCCTGCTGCGGCCGAGCGACTTCCCCCTGCAGTTCGTCGACGTCGAGGCGGGCGAGGCGCTGCTCAGCCTGGCGAGCCTCGAAGTCGGCTTCGGCTCGGCGCGCGCGACGCTCACCGTCGCGGCACCGCGGGCAACGTTGGCCGTGCCGATCACGACGACCGACGCGACGCTCGGCGCGACGCTGGTCTCGCGCGATGGCTCGGCCCGCGTGACCCTGCCGCCACGGACCCCCGCCGATTGGCGCATCGAGCTTTCCGACATTCCCGGCTACGGCACGCGCACGATGGAGATCTCCGTGACCCTGCCTGCGGGCACGCCCTTGCGCGCCATCGACGTGCTGGCCGAGGACGCGGCCTCCGATGCCGAGGTCGAAACCTATGCCTTCAATTCGGCGACGCCCTCGCGCACGCACCACTGGTTCTGCCGCGATCCGTTCCGTCCGGGCCTGCGCTGGCGCTGGCGTGGCCAGGCGGCGTTCTCACCGCCGGTGAATGCGGCGCGCCTCGATCTCGTCGCGGAAGGGGTGGCGGCATGACCGACCTGCCCGGCAAGCACTACGGCACGCTCAACGTCTGGCGCGATCCCACGACGCCGGACCTGTGGCGCTACCTGCCCGATGCGCCGACGGCGCAGCGCGCCGCGAGCGGTCGCGCGCAGGTCACGGTGATGGATGTCGGCGACATGCTGATGCTGACGGTCGGCGCCGCGCTGGCGCCGAGCGAGGCCGACCTGGCAACGGCGAAGGCCGGCATCGCCGCAGATGCCGGCGGCAAGCCGGCCGACGTCGATCTCCGTCCCGCCGATCTCAGCGTCCGCAGCGCCAGCCTGCTGCTCACGATGCAGGGCGCGGCGCCGATCGAGCTCGCGAGCGCGCGGCCGTCGCCGCTGGCGCCGCATTCCGCGGCATTCTCCGCCATGCTGCAGGGCGACCGCGCCAGGCAGGCCAAGAGCGCGATGAAATCCGGCAAGGGCCGGCTCTCGGTGCGCTACGACATCGACCTGCCGGCCACCCGTGCGGCGACGGCCCGGCTGAGCGGCGACCCGACCGGCATCACCGACATCGAGCCGGCGATCGAAAGCGGCCAGCTCACGCTTTCGATGCAGTGCGACGAAGGCGTCTCGGAAGCGCTCCAGGCCGAGGCGCGCGAGGGGGTGAGCAAGGAGGCGGCGAAGCTCCTGTCCCGCTTCGAGATCCCGTCGGACGCCCGTCCCGACCGCGAAGCCAATCTCGAGGCGGAGGTCACGCGCACCGAGGCGGCGCCGATCGCGCTCAGCCTCGAAGCCGATGTCACCGGCTGGCTCAAATGAACCCATCGACGACACCTTTTAACCAGGGAGTTGCAAGATGCTGAAGCTCGATACCCAGGACGTTGTCGGCCAGACCGGCTACTGGGCTGACGACAAGGATCCGCTGCAATACTACGTCCTGCCCGGCGAGCCGACCCTGGCCATCCGCGAGGGCAAGGCGGTCTTCAAGTTCGTCAAGTACCGCTTCCCGATCGATCGGCCGGGCGGCGTGAAGGGCGGCGGCATGCTGGTCATGCAGGCCGAGCTCGCGCTGCCACAGAAGGACGAGCAGACGATCCGCTCGCGCATCGAGGATCGTCTCAAGGCGCGCGGCATTCCCGGCAGCCAGGCCTCCAACGTGCGCCTCGGCCGCCCGCTGATCACCAGGGGCAAGGTCACGGTCGAGGTCCTGGGCTCCGACGGCAAGGCGCTGGTTCAGCGCGTCGTCGTGCCGACGCCTCCGTCGCTGTTCGGCAACAACGCCGTGTCGATCGGCATCGAGCTCAACGAGTTCGGCGCGCCGGTGTTCGAGGCGGCGATGAAGGCGCAGGGCGCCGGCCTGGTGCTGGTCGGCTACGAGCTCGCCTACGCCGCCAAGCTGCCCAAGGCATGGATCGTCGGCACCTGGGACGCGGGCGCCTTCATGCACTTCTCGCAGCGCATCGAGGAGAAGAGCCGCATGTATCACGACGACGACTACGAGGAGAAGATTCGCGAGACGATGCGCAAGAGCGACAGCCAGAAGATCGAGTGGAAGACGCAGCCGCCACCCGTCGGCGGCATGGACGCCGCGCAGCACCAGAAGATGATCGAGAACATCGAGGAGTCGGTGCGCCGGCAGCTCGACGAGGCGATCAAGCGCAACGTGCTGGAAGCCATTCCGCCGGAAAGCCGTGACGTCGAGAAGATCCGCGAGCGCGGCTTCGAGGATATCGTCCGCACCATCGACGTGACGCGAACGGCCTCGGTGCGGGTCGAGTATCTCGCCGAGAAGGTCGTCGACATGCCGGCAAACCCCAATGCACCGCTGCCAGCCTTCGGCCAGATCCAGGTCGCCGGCAAGGCGCTGAAGTGGGAAGACTACGCGATCACGGTCGACGCCGACGATCCGTTCTTCAAGCAGTTCAGCGTCGCCTTCATGGTCAACGCCGACTTCGCCGACCTGCCGATCGCCAGCGTGAACGTAGAGGTCCACTACAAGGGCAAGACCGGCAGCGGCCGCTCCGAGACCTACACTTTCCGCAAGCCCGAGGACCAGGAGCGCTTCGAGGCGTTCCTGGACGGCGGCACGGGCGAGTTCGAATACTCCTACACCGTCAACTACAAGGGCGAGAGCAACGTCTTCAAGTCGCCCATGATCAAGTCCAAGTCGGATGTCTCGATCAACATCGGCGATCTGGGCGTCTGGAAGGTCGATATCGAGGTCGGTGACATCAATTTCGAGGAGGTCACCCAGGCCCAGGTGAAGTGCGTCTACCAGGATGGCGACGTCAACATCGAGAAGCAGTTCATCATCACCCAGAAGGACCCCAAGCATCGCATCCGCGAGGTCATCTTCAAACCGCGCTCCAGGGAGTGGAAGTACTCGGTCAAGTACTTCATGAAGGGTGGCCGCGAGATCGCCGTTCCCGAGGAGACGTCCAACGGCGAAGCGCTCTACGTCAACGATCCATTCTCGGCGATGCGCACGATCTCGGTGCGCACCAAGGGCGACTTCGACGCCGTCATCGACACGCTGTTCCTCGATTTCATCTACGACGATGCCGAGCACGGCTACCGCCAGACCAAGTCCTTCGCCTTCAGCAAGGCCGGCAAGCGCTTCGAGGACTGGTCGTTCCCGGTGATCAGCGAGAAGGTCGGCACGCTGACCTACACCGGCAACATCGTCTACAAGGACGGCCGGCCGCCGACCACGATCCCGCAGAAGGCCGTGACCTCCAACACGGTTCTGGAAGGCGAGGACGTGCTTAAGCTCGAGGTCGAGCTCATCCCCGACCTGCTCGACTGGGATCAGCTCAAGCTGGTCACCGTGAAGCTCTCCTATGTCGACAGCGCCAACGGCATCGACGAGAGCGACACCTTCACGCTGCGCAAGGGCGTGGCGCCGATGAAGTGGTCGGTAAACATCAAGGACAAGTCGAAGAAGACCTACAAGGTGGCGCCGCGCTTCTTCCTGAACGACGGCACCAAGAAGGAGCCCCCGCCGTTCGACGCCACCGACGAGTCCCTGGTCCTCGAGGCGACGGCGTAGTCCTCATGCGGACCGCGGGCGTCCCGCCCGCTCATGAACAAGAGCGGGTGGGACGCCCGCGGTCAAATGAGATCCCAGGAATGAGAAAGGGTTGCCGGCGATGCTGTATCTCGAAGCGCCTTTTTACTTCATCAACGGGGTGTCGGTCTTTCGCGACCACGAGGACCCGGAGCAATACTACTATCTGCCGGCGATGCCGCGGCTCAGGACCAACCTCGATGCGGCGACGGGCAAGCAGGTGCCGCGCATCCAGCTGATCAAGTACCGCTCGCTGGTCGCCGGCGCCGGCGGCTTCCTCACCTTCGACGTCCATATCGGACTGTCCGACGCCGAGATCGACGCCGTGGCGAGCGAGGTGCGTCGGCTGGCGCGGCTGCCGAGGACGCCGCGCATCGTGCCGATCCAGCCGCTCGACGGCAGTGTCCGCCTGCTGATCTTCGGCCAGGACAGTGCGGCGACGCCGCCGCCGACGCGGCCGGGGGCGCCGCCTCCGCCGCCGCCCGAAGAGCGGTTCGTGGTGAAGATGGAGCATTTCGCCAAGCCGGCGCTGTTCGGCGACAACGGCGCGGCGTTCTCGGTCGAGCTCGATCCGCAGGGCACCGCGATCATGGAAACGGCGATGAAGGGCGAGATCTCGCCGATCGTCGTCGTCTACAGTGTCGATTTCGCCGGCCTGCGGCCGGCCTTCTCGGTGCGCCTCAAGATCGACTGGGACCGCGTTCAGACCTCGATGGACGAGACGTTCGGTTTCAAGAGCTGGTTCACCTCGAGCGAGATCAGCAACGCCGTGGACAAGCTGGTCGAGAGCCGGGCCATCGAGATGGAGGCGGACAATTTCGTCGCCGATGCGGGCGACACCGGCAAGGCGGTCGCCGAGCGCTTCGAGAGCGCCCGCATGCGGGTCCAGGAAATGATCACCGATAGCTTCTTCGAGGCCAGCCTGCCGCCCAACAAGCAGCGGCCCGACGGCTGGGACAAGGCGTCCGGCATCATACGGGATCTCGCGACGGGCGGGCTCGGCGGCTTGATCGGCACGTTCAGCTACAAGAAGACGACCTACAAGCGCATCGACCGCCGCAGGCTCGATGTCGAGATTTCCGAGCGGTCCGCCGTCGTCCGGACGATCTATCCGCAGGGCACGGTGAGCGGCCTGTTCCAGGCGCTGCAGGATGGCATCGACGTCAAGCGGTTCATCCTCGAGGTCAATGCCGACGACCCGTGGTTCGAGCGCCGCCGCGTGCGCGTCATCAATCGCGGCGAGATGGCGCGCGACGAGCTCACCTCCGTCAACGCGACCCTCAAGTACGGCAGCGAGGTGCGCAGCGCCGTGCTGGAGGAGACCGGCAAGGAGGCCACCTTGGAGTGGTCCTCGATCCTCGAGAATGGCGCGGTCAAGCGGCCGGTCGAGGTCGAGTACGCGGTGCGCTTCAAGCCCGACGCCGGCGGTGAGCGCCCGCTGGAGGTGAGATCGGCGCCGCTCACGGTGACCGGCGACGTGCTGGAGGTGCAGCCGGCCGAGCTCTACGCGCGTGTCACCATTCCGGTGATCGCCTCGCCGAGCTATCCGTGGGCCAAGTACCCGCAGGTGCAGGTCATGCTGCGCTACGAGGATCCGGCCAACAAGATCAAGACCGACGACACGCTGGTCGTCACCAAGGATGGCGGGCCGAAGAGCTGGACCTTCGTCGCTCTCGACAAGGCCCGCCGCAGCTTCAGTTACCGGCTCCTGCACCAGGCCGCGAACCACGAGGATGTCGACAGCGGCTGGCAGACCAGCGACGGCGATCTCGTCGACATCCGCGATCCGTTCGGAACCTTGCGGCTCAGCGTCGAGGTCGTCCCGGTGGTCGCCCGCTGGGAGGACGTCGAGCAGATCTTCGTCGACCTGCAGTATGTCGACAAGGCCAACGACGTCGAGGAGAGCGCCAACCTCGCCTTCTCGCCCGAGGACAAGGCGCCCAAGAAGTTCGTGATCGACCGCAAGGACCGCACCAGGAAGCTGGTGTCGTTCAAGGTCACCACGATCTTCAAGGGCGGCACGGTGATGGAGGTACCCGAATCCTTCACCGAGGCGAGCCGCATCCTGGTGCGCACCGACATGAAGGGCCATCGCATCATCGGCGTCCTGCCCCCCATCGATTTCGCCAAGCCCAAGCTCGAGCGCGTCGAGGTCGATCTTGCGTACAAGGATCCCGATGCCGGGATCGACGTCGCCGACCGCGCCACCTTCGAGGGGCCAGGGGCGCGCAAGCTCTTCGAGTTCGACTACGTCGATGCCGCGCGCAACGCCTACCAGTGGCGCGCCAAGTACCTGTTCTCCAACGGCATGACCCAGGAGACCGACTGGAAGGAAGCCGAGGAAGACGAGCTGCTCGTGAAGGTGCCCTGACCAGGGCAGCGGGGGAGGCACGCGACATGCTGATGCTCAACAGCCAGGCCTGGACCATCGAAGGGATCCAGGTGTTTGCCGATCATGCCGATCCCCGGCAGTTCTGGTACCTGCCGGGGCCGGTGCAGCTCACACGTCGGCGCGAGGACGGTCGGGCAGAGTTCACCTTCATCAAGGTGCGTGCGGCCGACGCCGCGAACACCGCGGCCAGGGGCGGCGGCTTTCTGACCTTCAGCGTCGATCTTCGACTCGATCCAGAGCTGGAGCGCCGCATCCTCTCGAAGCTGTCAGCCATGGCGCGCGGCAAGCCGCGCCTCTCCGCGGTGCCGTTCGACGAAGGTAGTGTGCGCGTGATCGCCCTCGATCTCGACAGCGGTGCGACCGCAAGCCCGGGCGCGGCGGCGCCGCCGGCTGGCACCTTCCGCGCCGTGGAGAAGGCGCTGGGCGCCACCGTGCCGTCGCTCGATGCGATCAACCGGGCGAGCTTCAGCCTGACCCTGAGCCAGGAGGGCGCGATCATCGTCGAGCAGGCGTTCAGGCAGGGCGGTACGCCGGTGGGCGTCATCTACGAGCTGAAGTACTCCGGCATGCGGCCGGCGCTCGACGTCACCATCACCGCCGACATGAGCCGCGTGTTCGAGCAGTTCGCCGGCAGCGTCGACAGTCAGGTGATGTTCGTCCGAGGCGGCATCGACGCCGGCTTCGAGAAGCTGGTGCAGGATGGCGCGATCAGGATCGAAGTGCACGATTTCATCGGCGCCGCCGACCACGAGAGCAAGGAGACGTGGGCCATCAACTTCTTCAAGGAGTCGCTGTTGGCACAGTACTTCACGCCGACCTTGACCGTCGGCGAGCTGCGCGGCGGTATTCCGCAGACGGAAGGGCTGGACGCGGTGCTGAAGCGCGGCGAAGCGTTGCGGCCGCCACCGACCCCGGCACCCAGCCGCCCGACCAGCGACGAGGTTGTGACGCGCCCGGCGCCGCCTGCGAACCCTGCCGACAGTCCGACGGCAGGGACGGGTCGCGGCGGTACGCAGCCGGGGCGGGTCGCCCAGCCTCCAGCTGGCGGGCCAGGCGAAAGCCCCACCGAGTCGACTGGGCAGGCGGCGGGTGCTGGGACGGGTGCGACGCTCGGCTCTTCGGCCGCCGCCGGCGTCTCGCCGACGGTGACGGCTGGCCGGCCACCCGGCACGCCGGCTGGCGCGACGACAGGCGGTACGCCGACCGGGGGCGGCAATGCAGCCGGGGGAGCGACGGGGGCAGGGACGGTCGGCGGTGCGGCGTCGGGCGGCGGCAGCACGCCCGGCGCCACCGGCGCCGCACCGACAACGCCGGCGACGACATCCTCGTCGAGCGCCACGCCGACGCAAGGCGGTGGCGCACAGGCGGTCACGGCATTCCGCTTCCGCGGCATCAAGCAGGAAGAGCGCAAGAAGCTCGTCTTCCGCTACTCGCGCAGCGAGGCCACGCAGCGCAGCTACGCGCCGCAGGGCTTTTTCGGTTTGCTGGCGGGCGACCTCGACAAGAAAAGCCACTTCATCGAGGTCGATCTCGACGACCCGTTCTTCCGCCGCTTCGAGATCAAGGTATCGACCATCCCGGACTTCGCCGCGATCGGCCTGAGCGCGGCCGAGATTGCGCTGAGCTACGGCAAGCCCGGCGACCCGGGCGGCGTGAAGAGCCAGAATTTGCGCTTCGAGGGCCAGAACGCCGCCGAGCAGAGCTGGACGGTTTTCCAGAACGACGGCGACGTGCAGAGCCTGCGCTTTACCGTGCAGTTCCACTTCGATCCGGCATCGGGGTTCGAGGGATCGAAGCTCAGCTACGAGTTCGGGCCGTTCGAGACGACCGATCGCACGATCGTGCTCAATCCGTTCGAGCATATCGGCGTCAGGACGATCAGCGCCGTCGCCAACAAGATCGACTGGGGCCAGATCGAGCGCGTCGAGGTGACGCTGACCAGCGGGCAGCAGAAGAAGACGCTGACTCTCACCGAAGCCGCCAAGGAAGCGGCCTGGAAACTGCGCCTCGACAGTCCGGAGGTGCGGACGATCGGCTACAGCACGACGTTCGTCATGAAGGACCGCACGACGCGCGGCGGTGAGGTTGGAACGACCGAGGCGAGCTCGATCCTGGTCGACGATCCGTTCCCCGAGGGGTTGAGCCTGCAGCTCATCCCGATCCTCGACGCCGCACGTACCCGACTGGCATTCGTCGATTTCGACTATGCCGATCCGCCGTCCGGCTTCAAGCGCAGCGAGCGCTTCCGCATCGCGCCGACCGACCTCGATCGCGAGGTGCGGGTCGGCCTGCCCAAGGGCGCCACCAAGTCGTTCCGCTTCCGCGTCACCGTCGTGCCCAAGACGGGCGCGATGCGGGCCGGCGAGTTCGTGGATTCCACCGAGACGCTGATCGCTGTTTCGGACTGACCGGCCAGAAGAGGAGAGACAAGGTCATGACCAAGCGCGCCGTCGTCGTCGGCATCAACGATTACTCGGTCCAGGGCGTGAACTCGCTGGCCATGTGCGTCCGCGACGCGAGCGCCTTCTATCACCTGCTGGTCGACGCCTTCCTGTTCGAGCCCGAAAACATCATGACCTACCTCGACCTGAAGGCGGATTCGGCGGTGATTCTGAAGGCGCTCCGATACTGCGTGGCGCAATCCGAGCCGGGGGACGTGATCTGCTTCTATTACGCAGGCCATGGCAGCCGTTTGCCGCATCCCACCAAGGTAGGCCAATTCTACGAGGTGATCATCCCGGCATCGGGACAATGGATCTCCGACCATGAGCTATTCAACATTTCCGATGGGCTGCAGCCGAGCCACGTCAACTTCACCTGTGTCTTCGACAGTTGCCATTCGGGTGGCATGAGCCTCGAGGCAGAGGCGAGGACGCCCCCCATGGAGATGACTCTGGTCCAGCAGATCGTCGCGCAGATGAACAGCCTGATCCCCTGCGGCATGCTCTTGTCGCCGACCGATCGCGTCGTCTGCGAGGGCAACGTCAAGAACGTCCACCTGGACCATGACCGCATCGACCTCGACCCGGGGCCGAACTTCACGACGGTGCAGCAGGCCAAGACAACCCTGATCTCGGGGTGCCGCCCTGACGAGCTGACCTACGAAGGGCCGGTTTCCTCGGCGGTGAAGAACGGCCTGATGACCAAGTCGCTTGTCGACCTGGTCAACCAGTCCAACTTCCAGATTGATCACCGATCGCTGGTCGACGAGCTGAACACGCGCGTCTCCGCTTACGTGACCCAGCTCTTCCCCGGCTCGAAGATCGTCCAGCAGCCGCAGCTCGCCGGCCAGGACAACAGGATGGGCGAAAACTTCCTCGAGGGCTTCACCGACAGCCGTTGACGCCTGGACAAGACGGCCATCGGGCGAACAGGAGCGCGGGAGAAAGAGCATGCAGCAGATAGGCACGGCGACCATCACCGTCGACGGGGTCACCGTCTTCTCCGATCACGCCGACCCCAAGCAGTTCTGGTTCTTGCCCTCGCCGGTGGCGCTGGCCAAGCGCGCCCTCGACGGCCGGCCCGCCTTCACCATGATCAAGTGGCGGCCGGCGGCGGTCGCCGGCGGCGCCAAGGGCGGTGGCTTCGTGACCTTCGAGGCCAATCTCAAGCTGCCCGAGGCCACCGAGCGCAGCATCCGCGCCCAACTCGCCAGCCGCAGCCGTGGCGGCGGGCCGGTCCGCCTGTCGGCGATCCCGTTCGACGAAGGCACAGTGCGCTGCATCGCGCTCGATCTCGAAGGGTCGGGCGGCACGGCAGCGCCGGCGAATGCGCCGCCGGGCACGTTCCGCGCCGTCGAGACCATTCGCGGCGCGACGCAGCCGTCGCTGGCCGGCGACAACGTGGCGGCCTTCTCGCTGACCTTGAGCCAGGAAGGCGCGATCATCCTCGAGCAGGCCTTTACGCAGGGCACCACGCCGGTGGGCGTCGTCTACGATCTCAAGTACACGATCCTGCGGCCGGCGCTGCACGTGAAGATCACCGCCAAGTACGAGGACATCTTCACCCACTTCTCGGCCGGCCTCGAGGCGCAGGTCTACTGGGTCAAGGCCGGCATCGATGCCGGCTTCGAGAAGCTCGTGGCCGACGGTGCGATCAAGATCGAGGTCATCGATTTCACCGGCGAGCAGGACAAGAACGAGAAGGAGCAGTGGGCGCTCGACTTCTTCAAGGACAACCTCCTGTCCAAGTGGTTCGAACCGTCGATCACGCCGGCCGACGTCGAGAGCCGCATGGCCAAGCCCGAGGGCCTCGACGCCGTGCTGAAGCGCGCGCGCGAGATGAACCCGACGCCGACCGGGCCGACCGGTGGCGCGACAGGGTCCAGCGGCGCGACCGGCGCCACCGGCGGACGGACCGGCGCAACCGGCGCGACCGGCCAGACAGGGGCAACCGGCGCCACGGGCGCGACCGGTCCGACGGGGGCGACCGGCGCCACCGGTGGAACGTCGACGCGCCAGCCGGCAACGCTCACGGTCACGCGCCTGCCCGAGCCGCCGCCGGCGGGACAGAACATTCGTCTCGAGCCGGGCAGCACGACCGACGAGGAGAGGATCACGGTCGACGGGCCGGCCGGCTGGACGGCAACGGTGAACGGCGCGCCGGCGACGCTTCGCGACAACAAGATCATCGTCAATGTCGTGGGCGGTGCGCCGCCGCAAACCGTTGCGGTGCTGTGGCCGGCCGGCGGGGGCGGGACGACGCCGCAGGTGGCGCAGGCCTTCAAGCTGTTTTTCGAGAAGGACAAGCCGCTGGAGGCGGGTTTCGCCGCTGCCAAGGCGGCCTATGTGTCGAACCGGACTTCCGACCAGCGGTTCCTGAATGCCAGCGGGCCCGTCGGCCAGCCGACGCCGTCGGGTCCGCCGACCGGCTCGGACCGCTTCCGCGCCTGGCTGGACACGCTGCCGTCGCCACGGCTCATCGCTTTCGAAGGCAACGCCAGCTTCGAGGTGGTGACTCCCGACCCGCTCGGCACGCCGCAGAACCGCGAGACCCACGACCTCAACCTCTCGCGTCGGCGCAGCGACGTTGCGCGCGAAAGCATGCAAGGGCGCGGGACTTTCCAGAGCACCCTCGCCAAGGGCCATTCGGATGCGCAGGCGGCCGGCCGGCTGGACCAGCCGGATGACCGCTATGTCATCTGTCGCTGGGTCGGCGGCACGCAGCCAGTGGTCCCTCCGGTGCCCGCCGTCACCGTGACGGGCGTCATCCTCCGTCCGGCACCGGTGGTCACGCCGCCGGTGGTCCCGCCCGTGGTGCCTCCGGTCGTGCCGCCGGTGACTCCCCCCGTGACTCC
>NZ_JBFWZI010000057.1:21762-30506 GCF_050185545.1 Reyranella sp.
GTGACTCCCCCCGTGACTCCGCCCGTCACGCCCCCCGTGGCGCCGCCGGTCGCGGCGCCGGTGCCGACCAGCATGCCGGCGCTCGTTTCCTTCAAGCTCAAGTTTATCCGCAAGGAGGAGCGCAAGACCGTCGAGCTGGTCTACAACCGCACCGAGGCGGTGCAGCGGACCTACGCACCGCAGGGCTTCATCGGCCTAATGCTCGGCGAGATCGACGACCTCAGCAAACACTTCGTCGAGGTCGATCTCGACGATCCGTTCTTCCGCGCCTTCGAGGTGACGGTCGACGCGCCGGTCGACTATGCGCGCATCGGCCTCAATGCCATACAGGTCGCCGTCGATTACGGCGACCCTGCCGATCCGGCGACCTTGCGCCATAAGGACCTGACCTTCGACCGCAACTCGCCGACACGCGCGACCTTCTCGACCTTCATGAGCCCGGCGCTCGATGTCGCCTATCGCGCCAGCAAGCAGTTCCACTTCGATTCGGAGCAAGGCTCCGGCTGGCAGGGCGAGAAGCTCAGCTACGAGATCCCGGCGGCCGCCACGATCGATCGCACGCTGATGGTGACGCCCCACGAGCATCTGGGCTTCCTCGAGGTGCAGATCATCGCCAACAGGATCGATCCGGAGATGGTCGAGCGCATCCAGGTCGATCTCGCCTTCGACGACCCTTCCGGCTGGAAGGCACGCAAGACCCTGACCGTGCGGCCGGGCAATGCGCCGCAATTCTGGAAGGTGCGCACGTCCTCGCCCGAGGCGCGCGATTTCACCTACCGTCTCACGCATCATCTCAAGGACGGCAACCCGCCGATCGTCGACGAGCCGGTGACGACCAACGCCAACGCGGTGCCGATAGACGATCCGTTCCCCAACGCGCTCGATCTCGACCTGATTCCGATGTGGGATCCGGCGCTGGTGCGCAGCGTGTTCGTCGACGTCACCTACGCCGACGCGACCAACGGGGTGGAGCGCACCGAGCGCGTCCAGTTCGCCGGCGCGGACCGCGACCCCAAGCAGCTGCGCATCACCATCCGCGACCGCAAGGCGCGGCAGTTCACCTGGAAGGCATTGTTCGTCAAGACCGACAACGGCCGCTTCGAACGCCCGGCGACGACCACGACCAACACGCTGGTCGAGCTCTTGATGTGACGCCACGGGCCGCGCTCGATCGCGCTCTGGCTGCGCTCGAGCGCGAGGCGCCGCAGCCGGTGGGGCGCGGCCGGCGAGCCCTCGAGCGCGCGCTCGGCTGGACGGCGCGCACCCGGTGGCCGGAGGTCGCCTGGCAGTTCAGCCCGCTCGCCGATGGCGTGCCGGTCGAGCTGGTGTGGCGACCGGGACGGCCGGGCCTCTTCTGGACCGCCGAGCCCGCGGCGCCGGAATGGTCCGGCGCGCGCTGCCTCACGCGTGCGCTCGCGCTGTTGCGCTCGATCGACGGTGGCCTTCCCTGCGGCCTGCGTTCGGCCGCGCGCGACGTGCTGGCGCACGTCGATGAGCCGTGGCCGGTGTGGGCGGCAGGCCGCCACGATGCCAGGGGCGATGCCAGCAAGCTCTACGTCCTCTGCCGCCGCGTGCCGCCCGGCGCCGAGCGTGCGGCGCCTCTGCTGCGGGCTGACGACCGGCCGATGATGCTGGGCCTCGCCCACGACGGCGGCCGCGAGTTCTACTGGGCCCGCCCAACGCGGATCGCCGGCGACCTCTGGCGTCTCTGCGCCGATCGAGAGATCGAGCCGCTCGCGCGAGCCCTCGATGCCGCCCTCGCCGACTGGACCGGCGGCGGCTTCGACGACGAGAGCGGCAGCCGCTTGGGTCTCAGCCTGGCCCTCGATGCCGCGAGCAGGGTCATCGCGCTCGCCGTCTTCATGCGTGTCTCCGCCGCCGGCGGCGCGGACTGCGTCCGCCGCCGCCTCCTGGCATGCGGCGGCGATGCGAACCCGGCGCTGGCGCAGCTCTGGGCCGACGGCCATCTCCGCCCGCTGCTCCTCACGCTCGGCGCGACCCGTGCCGGCACGGCGACGGCCATCGGCCTCAGGATCGTCTAGATTCTGCGGATGGCTACGATTTGGGCGCGGATTCTGCGTCGTAGCTCGCAGGAAACCGGGGCGGTTCGTTGCGCGATGCCGCATCGTTTGCAATGGCTTGGAGCAAGAGCTTCTTTGACGTTGCACGCGTCGCGCCGCTGTTGGCGGGCGCGTAGTCACGAGATCCCGCTGGCCGAGGTCGTGCTGCCGCCGCCCGAGCCGCCGCCGGTCGACTTGAAGCCGCCACAGGACAAGCCCAAGCTGGTGGAGAGGCCGAAGCCGCTGCAGCCGAGGCCGAAGGCCATCGCTGCCGCGCCGCAGCCCGCGCCGGAACAGACGCCGCGCGCCGCCGCGCCGGCTGCCGGCGCCACGCCCGAGCCGCGCTCGGCATCGCCGCCGACCTGGAAGGGCCTGCTGCGCCGAGGCCCGGCGCAGCAGGCAGGAGGGCATCACCTACGTCTTCTTCACCATGAGCCGCGACGGCCGCGTGCTCGCCGCGCGTATCACCCGCGGCCCCGGCGTGGCCAGTCTCGACCAGGAAGGGCTGGCGTTGCTGGCACGCGCCCAGCCGCTGCCACCGCTGCCGTCCGATCAGCCAGGCGAGAGCCTCGACCACGTCGTGCCCATCCAGTTCTTCCTGAGGAAGTGAAGCGCCCGAGGCTACTTGCCGGGGCGGTGCTTCAGGCGCTGGACGACGGTCGAAATCACCACCGCTGCCGCGATGACTCCGGCACCGCGCCACAGCCAGTGCACGTCGTGCCGGTCGATGGCGACGAAGGCGCTGCCCCAGAACGCCACGGTGCCAATCACGGCCGCGCCCGCCTCGATGGAGAGCAGACCGCCCTCGGCAAAGATGACATTCCACCAGAGATAGGGAACACCGAGGATCGATCCCGCGACCGAGGTGGCGATAACGAGGAGGACATTGAAGACGGTCATAGACTTGCCGGGGATCTTCAGGGTGGGTGCGGAGGCATCATACTTGCGGCGAGCCGTCCGGTGGCGGCGCCGGAGTGTCGCGCTTGGCAGTTCGAGTGCAATCTGGCCACGATATCGAGCCCGCTGCCTTGCCGGTAGCGTTGTAATGTGAGTTCGAGGCAGACCCGCGACGGGGTGGAAGATGAAGGACAGTGATCGCAAGGACCATGCCGGGGCGGCCGCCCGGGCCTTCGCGCAGCGGCGTATCGGCAAGCGGGAATTCCTGCGCCGGCTCGCGCTCGGCGGGGTCGGGCTCTCGAGCTTTGCCCTGGCCACGCTGGGCGGGAACCGGCCGTTCTTTTCCGGCAGCCTGACGCGGCAGGCGCTGGCCAACACGCCCGCGTCACCCGAACTGCTCAGGTGGCTCGAGGATGTCGGCCGGAAGTTCAGGGGCACGAAAATCCGCTTCGTCTCCGAGCCGACGCCGCCCACGCTGGTCGCCCGGAGGCTGGCCCGGTACGAGTTCACGGCGCGCACCGGCATCGAGGTCGAGATCGAGGTCGCACCGCTCGAGCAGGTGCTGCACAAGGTGAGCGTCGACGTGAAAGATCGGGCGGGCGCCTACGATCTCTACTACCTCGACCAGTCGTGGACGCCGCTGTTCCTCGGCGACACGCTCGATCCGCGTGCTCTCTACGAGCGCAGTAAGGACATGGCCCTGCCGGCATTCGACTGGGCGGACTTCCCCGAGCCGGTCATGCGGGGCATTGCGACCTACCGGGACACGCTGGTCGGGGTCCCCTTCGACATCCCGATCTTCATCCTGATGTATCGCAAGGATCTGTTCGACAAGCACCGCCTCAAGGTGCCGACGACCATGGCCGAGTACATGGCTGCCGCGAAGACGCTCGATGCGGCCGAGCGCGGCAACGGCATTCGCGGCACCACCGGCCAACTCAAGGCCGGCCACTATTCGCTCAACTGCGACTGGACCGCCTGGCTGTGGGCGCACGGCGGCTCGGTGTTCAGCAACGACGGCGCCTTCTCCGGCGGCGACGAGGACGGCCTGAAGGGGCTCGCCTACATGCTCGAGCTGGCGAAGCACATGCCGGCCGAGGCGAAGGACTGGACGTGGGACGGCGAATGGCAATCGCTGGCGCGCGGCCACGCGGCGATGGCGCTCTCGTGGGGCGAGTTCTTTCCCGGCTTCGACGGCAAGGATTCCAAGGTGGTCGGTCTGATGCAGGCCGCCCGTCCGCCGACCGAGGCCAAGCTGCGCACGCCCGACGCGGCCGGCTTCTCGGAGGTTCCTCATATCGGCCACCAGGGCGGCTCCTCCGTCGGACTGTCGAAATACTCGCGCAATCCCGACGCCGCCTGGATCTTCCTGCAATGGCTGTGCTGCAAGGACGTGGCGGCACGTTCGGCCGTCCTCGGCAGCGGCGGCGCGGTGGTGCGCGCCTCGACCTACAAGGACCCGCGCGTCCTCGCCGCCGCCAAGGTCGGGCCGGGCACGACACGCCACTTCCCGGCCACCGAGTGGACCATCGGGAACGCCATGGGAACCGAACCCAAGCTGGCCGCCTGGGCCGACATCTCGAGCAACCTCATTCCCGTCGAGCTGGGCAAACTGCTCGCCGGCGAGCATGCCGGCCCGGAGCAATGCATGGCGGCCATCAAGGAGAAGGTCGACAAGGCGGTCGCACCCTTCCGCAAGCCCTGAGTCCGCACATCTGAAAGACCCTGAGGGGAGGCGGTTACCTCGACGATTCCGCCGAATCGTGCCAAACTTTGCCTTGTTTTGAAGATACCGATCGAGCGCACGGATCGACCGCCTGGGGGCCCTCGCCACCAAGTGCGTACGCCGTAGGCAACCGTCGCCGCTTGAGCATTCACGAACGGGCCAGCGATCCTTTCACGAACCGGCCAGCATTCCATTCCCGAACAGGCCACGATCCTTCCGGAGGTGTCGTCGATGTCCACAGCCACCAAGAAAGCCCGTCGCTCGTCGGTGCTGACCGATGCGGTCATGCGTCAGGCCGAACAGGCGCGGGAGGAAAAGAAGACTGAGACCGTCGCCGCCGAGGAGAAGTTCCCCAAGATCAAGGAGAACCCCTTCTTCCAGCTCGTCTTCGCCGAGGGCCGGCCGGAGGACAAGCGCAGTGCCATCGCCAAGGCGCGCACCTTCAGCGGCACCAAGGAGGAGATGCGCCAGCGCGAGAAGGCCTACGAGGAGTTCAAGGAATACCTGTCCTACCAGCGCGAGCTGATGTCGAGCCAGATCATCGCCCTGCAGGACAACGAGACCTTTGGCCTGCTGCAGACCGTGTATGGCGGCTTCACCGACCGGCTGCGCGACTTCGACAAGAAGATCGAGCCGCTCACCCGCGTGCTCACCTCGCTGTTCAACCTGCGCACCAACAACGTCTCGTTCGACGCCATCGACCAGATCGAGCGCGACCGCGCCCACGAACGCGAGATCCAGGACAAGCTCGCGGCCAACGCCGAGCGCCTCAAGGGCATCGAGACCCAGCTCACGCGGCTTGCCGACGACATCTCCTACCAGCGCACCCAGAAGGGCCTGTTCGGCTTCGGCGACATCAAGGCTTCGGCGAAGATGCAGATCGACAAGAACGAACGCGAGATCGAGCGGCTGCGCGCCGACGCCAAGGCGATCGGCGAGGAACGGACCAGCCTCGAGGCCGAGCGCGAGGCGGCGAAAACCGCCAACGAGAAGCTGGCGCCATTCGCCAGCGAGATCGCCGATCTGCGCCAGCTGCTCGATCTCAGCTCCGACGAGCACAAGAAGCGCCAGGAAGAGCTGATGAAGGCCGCGCTCGACTTCATCTCGACCTCGGTGAGCAGCGTCGACAAGGTGCGCAGCCACATGGGCAAGCTCGAGACCCAGATCTTCAACCTGCGCGACGCCAACACCTCCATGCGCAGCATCTACACCATCATGGACGGTGCCGAGGGCGAGGCCGATACGGCCAACCGCAAGCTGCTCGACGAGGTGCAGTCGGCGCCGGAGACCGACGACGCGCTCGAGAAGATGCGGCGCGAGAACCGGCGCCAGGAGCTCGAGGAGTACATCGCCGAGCTGGTGACCTCGAAGAACGACACCACCGAGACGCTGTCGGACCTGACCTCGCAGTCGATCCGCATCACCGCCATCAAGGACAATGCCGACCGCCAGAGCGAGAAGGCGCGCAAGCTGCGCACCGGCGGCATCAGCGGCGTCGCCGACCGGCTGTCGGCCGTGATGACCTCGGTCTCGCATGCCGCGCTCGGCGAGGCGTCGGCGATGGCCGAGGACGTGCTCTTGAAGATGCGGCAGAACACCAACGTGATCGCCCAGCAGCAGGTCATCCAAAACGCCACCGGGCTCAAGGACGAGCAGACGGCGCTGGAGAGGGCCGCGGCCGAGCTCGAGGAATGGGGCCAGGTGGTCAAGACCGCCACCGACATCACCCGCAGCACGGTCGACGAGATGCGTATCGGCGCGGAGGAGCTCAAGACCAGGATCGCCGACCTCGCCGACGACATCCAGAAGCACACCGGCGCCAAGGTCGTCGCGCCGTCGGAGGATGGGGCGGCGGGCGCGGCGGACTCCGCCGCTCCGCTGGTCAAGCCGGTATCGCTCTGACCCCGGCCCGCGCGAGGCGTCCCCATGGTGAATCAGTACCTGATCTCCGGCTCGGAGATGCTGGCGGCGCGTCCCGGCTTCAAGCTGGTCGGCCGCGACGAGGCGCTCCGGCGCCTGACCTCGATCCTGATCCGCAGCAACGCCAACTCGGTGCTGCTGTACGGGCCGGGCGGTGTCGGCTGCAGCTCGCTGGTGCACGGCCTGCAGGCGCTCAAGGCCGAGCCCAACGCGCCCTTCGACATCGTGCGCAAGCGCTTCTTCTGGGTCGATATCGACTGCCTGTTCTCGCTGCAGGACGACAGCCAGATCAGCACCGAGTTCGCCAGCATCCTGGCCCGCATGGCGCGCACGCCCGATTCGGTGCTGGTGCTGGCCGACGCCAAGGTGTTCATCGAGGCGGCGCGCAACACCGGCAACACGCATTTCATCAATGCGCTGGTGCTGGCGATCAAGCAGGGGGTGACGCAGGTCATCCTGGAAGGGCGCGACGACGACCTGGAGCTGATCTTCCGCTGCCATCCGCACGTGCAGGAAGCCTTCACCATCATGGAGCTGGCCGAGCCCGACGCGGAATCGCTGAAGGCCATGGTGCAGTTCGGCGCCGGGCGGCTGACCGGCGATCACGGCATCCGCATCGCCGGCGAGGCCGTCGATGCCGCCATCGAGCTCACCAACAACTACCGCGCCGACAACGCCGGCATGGATCGCGCCCAGCCGGAGCGCAGCGTCAGTCTGCTCGATCGCGCGCTGGCGAGCTACCGGCTGGAAGCGCACGAGCGGCCGCCACACATCGCCGGGCTGCAGGCGAAGGCCGCTTCGGCGAAAGGCGAGGAAGCCAAGGCGCTGGCCGGGGAGATCCAGCGCGCCCAGCAGGAGTGGGAGCAGGCGCAGGCGGAACTGCGCACCGCCAACCGTCGCCAGCGCGAGGGCGAGGAGGAGCTGGCGAAGATCGACTGGGAGATCGGCGATCTCGGCAAGCGCGAGTCCGAGCAGCGCGCGGCATCCCCGGCCGCTGCCGCGCCCCAGCGCACCTCGTTCAACCTGATGGCCAGCAAGGGCGGCTTCGTTTCGCCCGAGATGCAGGCGCTCGAAGGCAAGCGCGCCGCGTTGTCGAAAATCGTCGAGGAGGCCAAGGCGGCCTTTGCCCACAACGCCAAAGCGATCAACGACCGCCTGCAGCTCGGCCGCGACCAGGTGCTGACCGAGTTCAGCCAGATCACTGGCATTCCGGCGAGCCGGCTGAACGAGGACGAGCGCGTGAAGCTCCTGCGGCTGGAGGACGAGCTGAACGAGTCGATTTTCGACCAGACGGCGGCGATCGCCAAGATCGCCAACGGCATCAAGGTGGCCAAGCGGGGCCGACGCAATCGCAGCGCGCCCGTCGCCTTCATGTGCCTGGGCCCGTCAGGCGTCGGCAAGACCGAGACGTGGAAGCAGGTGGCGCGGCTTCTCGGCCTCGACCTGCTGCGCTTCGACATGAGCGAGTACATGGAGAAGCACGCGGTCGCCAAGCTGATCGGCGCGCCGCCGGGCTACGAGGGCTTCGATGCCGGCGGCATCCTGACCAACAGCATGCGCAAGAACCCGCGCCGGGTCTGCCTGTTCGACGAGATCGAGAAGGGCCATCCCGGCGTGTTCGACGTCTTCATGCAGGTGCTGTCGGACGGTCGCCTGACCGACAGCCTGGGCCGCACGGTGGATTTCTCCAATGCCTATATCGGCTTCACCACCAACATCGGCCAGGCGCATTTCCTCGACACGACGCTGTCGGACGAGCAGGCCGAGGCGCTGGCCGTCGAGGAGCTGAAGAAGAGCTATCGCTCGGAGTTCCTCAATCGCTTCGCCGGGCGGCAGAACATTCTCTGCTACAAGCGGCTCGGCGTCGGCGCGATCGAGAAGATTGTCGCCCGCGAGATCAGGTCGATCAACGAGAACTACGGCGGGCAGGGGATCACCGTCAACGTGACACCGCAGGACGTCAAGGCGTTCTGCCAGTCCAAATACGATCCGACCAGCGGGGCGCGCGGGCTGCCGGGCTACCTGCAGGCCAACCTCGAGCCGATCATCGTCAACAGCCTGCTCGAGCATCCCGAGCGGCGCGGGGTGGTCAATTTCCGCTACGACGCCGGAGTCGGCGACTTCGTCGCCGATTTCGAGCT
>NZ_JBFWZI010000057.1:30606-32873 GCF_050185545.1 Reyranella sp.
GCAGGCGGCCGAGGGCGTGGCATGGCTGTGGCGCGCCATAGGCCGGCCGGTCACGCTGTTCCTGCTGCGGGCGCTGCGCTTTCTGTTCGGCTGGTACCTGCGCCTGTGGGGCCGGTTGGTGACCGTCACCAACCAGTACGGCGACCGGGTGTTCTCCTACAAGCGCGCCGGCGTGATGGTGCTGATCACGGCGCTCGGCCTGTTCATGGCGTCGGTGCTGGCGCAACTCGCCTGGGATGCCGGCTGGTACGCCTCCAACGGCCGCTGGGAGCAGGTCTATCTGCGTTCGCCGCAGGAGCTGCAGGGCCATCCGGGCGAGGACGTCCATGCCGTGCGCGGCTGCGAGCACAGCCCAGGCTGCACCGAGCTCGACGCTGTCTACTACCGGGTGCGCTTCAAGCTGTTCAACCTGCTGTGGAGCCTGTGGACCCATGGCAGCATGTTCTACCCCGACCTGGTGGCCGCCGCCGTGCCGACCGAGACCAGCTACTGCCGCGCCCACACCTACGGCATCCGCAAACGCTTTCTCACCCGGCACCTGAACTGGCACCCCGACCTGCTGTCGGTCCAGTGCACACCGCTCGAGCGGGCACCGGTGTCGCAGTAGGCTGTTCTCCTCCCCGTCATCGCCCGTCATCGGGGGAGGTGGCCCGCAGGGCCGGGGGAAAGCAGCAGTCGAGATCATTCCGAAGGCGACGTCGAAATCAGAGCGATCTCGTCTGAGGCCTTTCCCCTCCGCCCCGTATGACGCGGCACCTCCCCCCGATGACGGGGGAGGAATGAAAATCCGCAAAAAAGAAAGACCGGAGTCGCTCGCCGCGACCCCGGTCTCTCGTATGCCAGGTCCAATCGATCGGAGGAAGATGATCGATTGGAGAGGCGGATTACTGCGTGATGACGATCACCGCACGGCGGTTGCGCGGCTCGACGGTCTGCGGGCCGGTCGGGACCAGCAGGCCCTCGTCGCCGGCGCCGCGCGTGGTGATGGCGGCCGCCGGGACACCGTTGGCGATCAGGTCGTCGCGCACCTTGTTGGCGCGAGCCGTCGAGATCTGCATGTTGACGGCGGTCGAGCCGATGGTGTCGGCGTAGCCGGTCACGCTGATGCGGGCATTGGCCTTGCTCTTGAAGACCTGTGCCGCCTGGGCGACCGTGTTCTGCGACTGGTCGCTGATCTTGGTGCTGCCGAGCTCGAAGAACACCATGTACGATACCGGCGCGACGGCCGGCGGCGGTGCCTTTTCGCAGGCGCCCAATGCGACGGCGGCGATGAGGGCGATGAAAAGCTTCTGGATCATGTGTCTCTCCCCTTGTGAGTGATGTGATGCCTCGAGATGACTGACACGAGGTCCTGAGTGGCCTGTGCCGTGGATCGACGGCGCGGGGGGCGGGACGCTCCGGGACATGGGGCCCGGAAGCGCCCGCGCCGCTCTGCCGACGATGGCGAGTTTAGCGGATGATGGTGGCTTTGATAGCCGTCTGGCGGCTCCACACCGTGGTGATTTCGTCGCCGACCTTGATCTGCGCCATCGCCGCCTTGCCGGCCGGCGTGACGACCGGCGGGAGCTGGATGACCTCGCCGCTGTTGGGCGACGGCTTGTCGGGCTCGCCGCCCGACTTGTAGATCAAGAAGATGGTGTTGGTGGCCGGATCGAGCTTGGTGACCATGCCGTCCATGCTCCACAGGATGATCTTCTCCTTGGCGCCGGGGATGCCCTGCAGGGTGGCGTTCTGCTTCTTCATCGCATCGCCGCGGGCGATCGTCTCGGGCGTCTTCTTGGCGATCAGGAAGTCCATGTAGTCGTACCAGTGCACGTCGACGATGTTGCCGACCTTGATTTGATTGAAGTTGGTGACGAGGTCGGCGGCCTTCATCTTCACGCGGCCGAGGTCTTCCCAGATGATGGTGAAGCTGCGCTGCTCGGGATGCATGCTGTGGATCGTGCCGCGCTTGAAGTTCTCGAGCGTGTTCGGCACGACGAGCTCCTGCGCGAATGCCGTCTGCGAGAGCATGGGCAGGATCGGAGCCGCAAGTGCGGCGCCACCGAGGTACCTCAGAGCCGAACGACGATTGATGGTCACCATGACATTCTCCCTTGTCCCTGACCTCAGGGACGTTGCGATTGGATGGGAAGCGGTATTGCTCCTCCGACGGAAGACTTCCTACCTGCGTGCTGTGTCTCCGCCGTATCGTGATCTCGAATGATTTGTGTCGTCTGTATCGTTACCTGCTAGTTCACACGCGGGAGAATATTGTCGGGCAGGGT
>NZ_JBFWZI010000057.1:32973-37820 GCF_050185545.1 Reyranella sp.
ACCGGATGCGACACAGCGGAGACGTGGGCGACCCTTAGAAGGAAGCTCGTTCGGGCGGAGTGATGGCGCTCCACCCATCGGCAGATCGGTGAATCCATGGTTCGGTTGATCTCAGGTCTCCTGGCCTTCCCGGCCACCCTCACGGCTCTGGCGGTGGCTGCCCTGGCCGGCGCCCCCAACGCCCGGCTGGCAGCGCCGGGCGGCTGGGAGGTCGAGAAGGGCGTCGAGCGGCCGAGCTACGCCGTCGCCGAGCCGAGCCGGACCGACCTCAACATCGATGCCGTCGTGCTGATGTGCGAGCAGGGACCCAAGGGGCCGATCGTGCAGCTCCGGCTCTATCTGTCGGGCAACGGGCCGCTCGCTCCGACCGGAGTAGCCAACCTCAAGGACGACCCCAAGGTCGAGCTCGCCATCGACAATGCCAGCCACCCGATGGAGCTGCTGTTCGCCGACGAGTTCGCCGTCGTGGCTGACGCCAGCGAGGACACGGTGCCGCTCCTGTCGACCAGGGCCCTGGACGCCCTGCAGTCCGGCCGGCGGATGGAGTTGCGCTTCCACTACGTGCAGGAGACGGAGGACGGCCGGACCCGGCCCATCGACGCCACCGCCGCGGTCGACTTGCAGGCGGGGTCCGGCGGCGGCGCCGTCGCAGCCGTGCGCCGCTGCGGCGGCGAGATGGCCGCGAGCCCGCAGGTCGCCCACGCACCAGCTGGGCGCTGACCCTGCCGGGCTAGCTAAGCTAGCGGGTACCCATTTCGCTGGGAGCGCGCCACTCCGCCGGCGCGCACGGCATGCGCGAAGAGCGCCATCGGAGGGGCGCGCTCCCGGCGCCTGACGCTTCTTCGGCAAAGTTGGAACCTGGGAGCGTGCTTCCGGCGCTAGTCCTTCGGCGGGACGAACATGTAGCCGACGCCGCGGACCGTGCGGATCGCCTCGGGGTGGGCGGCGTCCTTCTCGATCTTGCGGCGCAGCCGGGTGATCCGGAGATCGATCGCCCGATCAAACACCTCCATGTCGCGATGGCCGACGGTTTCCAGCAGCCAGTCGCGCGCCAGCGGCCGGTTCGGGTTCTCGGCGAACAGCCGCAACAGATCGAACTCGCTCGCCGCCAGCGATTCCTCCGAGCCGTCGGTCTCGACCAGGACCCGCTTTTCCATGTCAAGCACCCGCCGTCCCATGCGCACGCGCGGCCCGGCAACGGTCGTGACGGCGCCGTCGGCGCGCCGCAGCACGCTCTTGACACGGGCCAGCAGTTCGCGCGGATCGAACGGCTTGGGGATGTAATCGTCGGCGCCGGTCTCCAGGCCGACTACCCGGTCGATCGTGTCGCCGGCCGCCGTCACCATGATGATGCAGACCTTGCCGCTCTTCTCGCGCAGCCAGCGGGCGATGGTGAAGCCGTCCTCGCCGGGCAGGCCGATATCGAGCAGCACCAGGGCCGGTAGTTCGCGGTCGATCACGCGGCGCAGCCCGGCGCCCGAATCCACGCCGGTGACGCGAAAGCCCTGCCTGGTCAGGTAATCGAGCAGGATCTGGCGCTGGGTCGGCTCGTCCTCGACCACCACGATGTGTTTACGTTGGTCCATTCGTCAGTAAGCAGCCTACCACACGGCGTTGTGGGGCAAACGACGATCCTGCCCTTGACTTTGTGGTCTGACCTTGTTCGTTGCGGCGTCCGGGGAGGGCCTCGCCTGGGCTCGCAAAGCGCCGCCAACGCCGGCCGCGATTGTGTCGCGGCTGTGTCGCGACAGACCGTCTGCGACACAGACGATACAAAGCGCGGGGCCCGGCAACACGCGGTCGATACGTCCTCGATCCACTTTGCGGCGATGAGTCCCTTGGACATCGGCGGGATCGACCCCAAGCGGATCGAGCTGGCGGTCACCGAACGGCTGGTCGCCGTCCCGGTGCTGCCCAAGCTGCTCGCGCTTCCGATCTTCGGCGGCGCGGCGGCGACGCTCTATGCCGGCATCGCGCCGTGGTGGATGTTCGCCCTGCCGGCGCTGATCTACCTGGTCTCGGTCTGGGGATCGTGGCGGGTTCAAGTCGTGCACGAGCGCGACCCGCGCGCTTTCGGTCTTTCGGGTTGGCGCTGGCTCTATACCGTCACCGCCGTGCCGACCTCGTTCGCCAACGGGCTCATGGGCGGCCTCTTCGCCACCCTGCCGGATAGCCAGGCGCGCACCCTGTGGACATTCGCCCTCTGCCTGATCGTCGGCTGGACGCCGTCACGCGGGCTGGACGGGCGCACGTTCCTGCTGTCCGGCCTGGCGCTGCTGCTGCCGGTCGGTGCCGTGCTGGTCTGGCGCGATGGCAGCCGCGAGGCGCTGGGCCTCGCCGCCGTCGTCTTCGGCTTCTTCGTCATCATCAACATGTTCGCCCGGCTGGAGCGCCGCCGGGTGCGCGAGCAGATCGCCCGCGATCTCGCGGCGGCCGACCTGGCGCAGAGCCTCGAGCGGGCCGAGCGTGATGTCGCCTTCGCCGAGGACACGATGCGCACGGTGCTCGACAACATGAGCGACGGTGCGCTGCTCTACGAAGGCGACGGCCGCTGGCTCTACCAGAACAACGCGATGGCGAGCCTGCACCAGATGCCCGACGAGGTGCTGAAGTCGCTGCCGACCTTCGCCGACATCATCCGCTATCGTGCCCTGCGCGGCGACTATGGCCCGCTCGAGACACTGCCCGGCGGGCTCGACGGCTGGATCGCGAGCCGCGTCGCCAGATTCACCATGCCGGGCCAGCCGGCGGAGCGGCGGCGCACGATCACCGGTCGCATCGTCGAGGTGACCTATCGGCCGCTGCCGGTCAGCCGCGTTCTCACCATCCATCGCGACGTCACCGAGATCTCCGAGCAGGAGCGCGAGATCACCGCGGCCCGCGACGAGGCGGCCCAGGCGCGCGAGCGGCTGATCCTCGCCATGGAGGCGATGGACGACGGCATCGCCTTCCTCGACACCGAGGAGAGGCTGATCCTGTGCAACGAGGCCTACCGGCGCTTCATGCACCACATGCCCGAGATCGTCGCCCCCGGCGCAGCGCTGCCCGCCGCGATGGAACATGCCGGCAAGGTCGGCGCCGCTCCGCCCAACGAGGATCCAGTCGCTTGGGGCCGCCGCCAGCTCGCGACGGTACGTGCCGGCCGGCCGGCGGTGATTTCCTACGGCCCGCAGAGATGGGCGCGCGTGTCGATGCGCTACGAGGCCGACCGGCGCGGCGCAGTCATCATGGTGAGCGACGTCTCCGAGGAGCGCCGTCGCCAGCGCGAGCTCGAGCGCGCCCTGGCTGCCGCGGAACGATCGCGCGCCGACGCCGAGGCCGCCAACCAGGCCAAGTCGACCTTCCTCGCCACCATGAGCCACGAGATCAGGACGCCGATGAACGGCGTGCTGGGCATGCTGGACGTGCTCGAAGCGGAGGGCATGCGCGACAGCCAGACACGCACGGTCGCGACCATGCGCGAGTCGGCGCAGGCGCTGCTGCGCATCATCGACGACCTGCTCGATTTCTCCAAGATCGAGGCCGGCGCCCTCGCGCTGGAGCAGACGCCGTTCAGCCTGACCGGCCTGGTCGAGAGCACCATCGCCACGTTCCGCCCGCAGGCCGAGCGCAAGGGCCTGTCGCTGGTCGCCGCCATCGCCCCCGGCTCGACCGACGTGCTGATCGGCGACCCCACCCGGGTGCGCCAGATCCTGTTCAACCTGATCGCCAACGCGCTCAAGTTCACCGATCGCGGCGGCGCCATGATCCGCGTCCGCACCGAGCCGCTGGGCGAGGCCGGCACGCGCGCGGTCCTGTCGGTGAGCGACACCGGCATCGGCATGAGCGAGACCGAGCAGGCTCGCCTGTTCCAGCCCTTCCAGCAGGCCGACAGCTCGACCGTGCGGCGCTACGGCGGTACGGGCCTCGGCCTGTCGATCGTGCGTCGCCTCGCCCAGCTGATGGGTGGCGATGTCACCGTCGAGAGCTCGCCTGGCAGCGGCTCGACCTTCACCGTGACCCTGACCCTGGTCGCCGCCCCGGAGGATTCGCCGCTCGTCGACCTCCCAGTCGTCGAGCCGCCAGCGGGCGGGACCGTTGCGGCGCCGGAGGTGCCCGGCGGAAATCGCGTGCTCGTCGTCGACGACCATCCGATCAACCGGGAGGTGCTGGTGCGACAGCTCGGGACGCTCGGGGTGACGGCTGACTCAGCCCCGGACGGTCTCGCCGGCCTGCAGGCCTGGCAGCGCGGCCGCTACGCCATCGTCTTCGCCGACGTGCACATGCCGCTGATGGACGGCCTCGAGATGACGGCCGAAATGCGCCGCATCGAGGCGGCCGAGGACCGCCCGCGCACGCCGATCGTAGCGGTGACGGCAAACGCGATGGCGGGCGAGGACGAGCGCTGCCGCGAGGCCGGCATGGACGGCTACCTGTCGAAGCCGGTCAGCCGTGCCCGCCTGCACGCCACCCTGCAACGCTGGCTGCACGGCGACAACGCGACGGCGCCGGCGATCGACCGCAGCGTGCTCGACCCGTGGATCGGCGACGACGAAGGCGCGCGCCGCGACCTCCTGGACAAGTTCCGCCTTTCGGCGGCGGAGTCGCGCCGCGACATCGAGACAGCCATGGCAGCGGGCGATCTGGGCGCCCTGGCGGCGGCCGCGCATCGGCTCAAGGGCAGCGCCCTCGCCGTCGGCGCACGGGCGCTCGGCGATGCGGCGGCAACCCTGGAACGCGCCGCCAAGGCAGGCGATCGCGCGACTTGCCAGGACGGCCTCGGCCCGCTCGCCGTCGAGGTGCAGCGGGCGCAGGCGGAACTGGTGGGTTAGCGGCGCCCGTTCTCATTCTCCTCCCCAGCGAAGCTG
>NZ_JBFWZI010000058.1:0-7414 GCF_050185545.1 Reyranella sp.
TCCTTGACGGTCGCGAGCACGCCGGCACACTTCCGCGCGACGGGCGACAATGCACCCTCACTCACCTTCACATCGTCCCCCAAAACGAGGCAATGTCCACTTGACCACGGGTAGGAAGTCCTCCCCAGCGAAGCTGGGGAGGAGAATGAAAGCTTGCTCGTCAAGCGCCCTTCTCGGGATGACGGAGAAAAATGGCATGGGTGGCAGCCCGCACGGAGTGCGGCGTGAAGCTTGCACGGACTTATCGGCCCGATCATCTTTGCCCGCATGGTGGATTGCATTCGTTTCCGGCTCAACGACCAGCCCGTCGAGCTTGCCCCCCTCGAGCTCTCTGGCGTCTCGCCGATGACGACGCTGCTCGACTGGTTGCGCGACCATCGTGGGCTCAAGGGGACCAAGGAGGGCTGCGCCGAGGGCGATTGCGGCGCCTGTACCGTCGTGCTGGAGAGCGCCGACGGCCGGCGCGAGGCGATGAATGCCTGCATCGCCCTGCTGGGCCAGATCGATGGTCTGGCAGTGCGCACGGTCGAAGGATTGCGTCGCGCCGATGGGACTCCGCATCCGGTTCAGTTGGCAATGGCCGAGGCCGATGCCACGCAATGCGGCTTCTGCACGCCGGGCTTCGTCATGTCGGCCTTCGCCTTCGCGAGCAGCGGCGAGCCGCCCGATCCCGCAATCATCCACGATGCCCTGGCGGGCAATCTCTGTCGCTGCACCGGCTATCGGCCTATCGTGGCGGCGATGACGAAGGTCGCCGGCATGGCAATCGAGCCGCCGACTCCCGGACCGACGCGCGAGGCGTCTGCAACCTTCCAGGGCGTGTTCCACGCACCGCGCTCGCTGGACGAGCTGCTGGCGCTGCGCGCCGCCCATCCCGACGCGCTGCTGCTGGCCGGCGCCACCGATCTCGGCCTGCTCGCCAGCCGCTCGCGCCATCCGCCCAAATCGGTCATTCACCTGGCCCATGTGCCGGAGCTCACGGCGATCGCGGCCGGCAAGGAGCGGCTGACGATCGGTGCTGCCGTGCCTTACGCGCGCGCCATGCCGATCCTGCTCGCCAGCTATCCCGCGCTGGCAACCTACCTGGCGCGTCTCGGGTCCCGGCAAATCCGGACCCTGGGCACGATCGGCGGCAACATCGGCACGGCGTCGCCGATCGGCGACATGCCGCCGGTGCTGATCGCCCTGGAAACCAGGTTGCGCCTCGTCTCCAGGCGCGGCGCGCGCGAGCTGCCGATCGAGGAGTTCTTCCTCGGCTATCGCAAGACGGCGCTGGCCGGCGACGAAGTAATCGAGAGTCTCAGCATGCCCGGGCTATGGCCTCGCGAAGTCTTCTTCTGCGACAAGCTCAGCAAGCGGCGCGACCAGGATATCTCCACCGTCGCCGCCGCCTATCGCCTGCGGTTGGTCGACGGCAGGATCGAGGATGCGCGCGTGGGCTTCGGCGGCATGGCGGCGACGCCGCGGCGCGCCTTGCTGGTCGAGGCGGCACTGTGCGGCCAGCCGGTCGCGCCGGCGACGTTCGAGGCGGCGGCCGCCGCCGTCGCGCGCGAATTCGAGCCGATCGACGATTGGCGCGGTTCGGCATCCTACCGTCGCACTGCGGCCGCCAACCTGCTGCGCCGGCTCTACTGGCGCATCGCCGAGCCGGCACGTCCGGTCGAGGTCGAAGCGCTATGACCGTCCATGCCTCCTTTCGGCACGACAGTGCGCTGAAGCACGTCACCGGCCAGGCAATCTACATCGACGACATGCCGGAGCCGCCCGGCACCCTGCATGCCGCGCTGGTGCTGAGCCCGATCCCCAGCGGCCGCCTGCGCCGCATCGATCTCGCCAAGGCAGCCGCCGCGGCCGGCGTCGTCACCACCATCACGGCCGCGGACATTCCCGGCCACAACAACATCGCCGGCGCCGGCAGGGAGGAGCCCCTGTTCGCGCACGACCGGGTCGAGTTCATCGGCCAGGCGGTGGCCATGGTGGTGGCTGGAACGCTCGACCAGGCGCGCGCGGCCGCCGAGCTGGCCGTGCTCGACATCGAGCCTGGCGAGGCGATCCTCGACATCGAGACGGCGCTCGCCCGGCAGGCCTGGGTGCAGGCGCCGTCGATGATCCTGCGCGGCGACCCTGACGCGGCGATGAAGAGCGCGCCGCATCGTCTCAGCGCCGCGCTGAGCGTCGGCGGCCAGGAGCATTTCTATCTCGAGGGTCAGATCGCCTTCGTCCTGCCGGGCGAGGATGGCGATCTCGTCGTCCATTCCTCGACCCAGCACCCGACCGAGGTCCAGCATGTCTGCGCCGAGCTGCTGGGCTGCGATTTCAATCGCGTGACCATCGTCGTGCGGCGGTTGGGCGGCGGGTTCGGCGGCAAGGAGAGCAATGCCTCGGCGATCGCCGGCGCGGCCGCGTTGGCCGCGGCCAAGACAGGCCGTCCGGTCAAGCTGCGCCTGCCGCGCGAGACCGACATGATCGCGACGGGCAAACGCCACGGGTTCCAGTACCGTTATACGGTGGGCTTCGACGGCGAGGGTCGCGTGCTGGCGCTCGACGCCGTGCTGGCGGCCGATGCCGGCTGGAGCCTCGACATGACGCCCGGCGTGATCGCACGCGCGCTCACCCACGTCGACAACGCCTACTGGCTGCCGCATGTCCGCGCCGTCGGCTACGCCTGTCGCACCAACCTGCAATCCAACACCGCGTTCCGCGGTTTCGGCGGACCTCAGGGCGTGGTAGTGATGGAAGATGCGCTGGACCGCATCGCCCGCCATCTCGGCCGCGATCCCTGGGACGTCCGCGCCCTCAATTTCTATCGCGACGGCCAGGACGAGACGCCGTACGGCCAGAAGGTCGAGGAGAACCACCTGGCACGCTGCTGGGCCGAGGTGAAGCAGGGCGGCACGCTCGAGCGCCGGCGGGCGGAGATCGATGCCTTCAACCGCACCAGCCCGATCCTGAAGCGCGGGCTCGGCGTGTTCCCGCTGAAGTTCGGCATCTCCTTCAACCTGCCGCACCTGAACCAGGCCGGCGCGCTGGTGCATGTCTATACCGACGGCTCGATCCGTCTGAACCATGGCGGCACCGAGATGGGGCAGGGCCTGTTCATCAAGGTGGCGCAGGTCGTGGCCGAGGTGTTCAAGGTCGGCATCGACCGCATCCGGCCGAGCGCCACCTCGACCGCCGAGGTGCCCAACACCTCGCCGACCGCGGCCTCGACGGGCTCCGATCTCAACGGCTGGGCGGCCTGGGAGGCCGCCAACACCATCAAGCAGCGCATGATCGCGTTCGCTGCCGAGCATTTCGCCTCGGCGCCCGATGACATCGCGTTTGCCGACGGCACCGTGCGCATCGCGAAGCCAGGCAGCAACCAGGTGCTGAGCTTCGGCGAAATGGCAAAGCTTTGCTACCAGGGCCGCGTCTCGCTGTCGTCCACCGGCTTCTACAAGACGCCGAAAGTTCACTGGGACGGCGCGGCCATGCGCGGCCGGCCATTCTTCTATTTCTCGTTCGGCGCGGCGGCGGCCGAGGTGGTGATCGACACCCTGACCGGCGAGAACCGCGTGCTGCGTGCCGACCTGGTGCAGGATTGCGGCGCCTCGCTCAATCCGGCGATCGATCTCGGCCAGATCGAGGGCGCCTTCGTGCAGGGGCAGGGCTGGCTCACCTGCGAGGAACTGTGGTGGGACAAGCAGGGCCGCCTGCGCACGGTCGGGCCGTCGACCTACAAGATCCCCGGCAGCCGCGACGCGCCGCCGGTCTTCAATGTCAAGCTGCTCGACAATGCGCCGTCGCGCGAAGCGACGATCTTCCGCTCCAAGGCGGTCGGCGAGCCGCCCCTGCTGCTCGCCACGGCGGTGTGGACCGCACTCAAGTACGCCATCGAGGCGGTCGGCGATCACAAGACCGCAGTGCGGCTCGATGCGCCAGCGACCCCCGAGCGCGTGCTCGCGGCAGTCGCTACACTGCGAAACTAGACATCCGGACAGTTCGAGGGAGGAGATCGTGGAAGTACGCATGGACGGCCGCGTGGCCGTGATTACCGGCGCCAGCACCGGCCTGGGCCTGGCGATGGCGAAGGAATTTGCCGCTTCGGGCGCCTCGGTGGCGCTGCTCGCGCGCAAGGCCGACGTGCTCGCGGCCGCCAAGAAGGAGGTGACGGCGGCGGCCGGCAAGACCAACGCCAAGATCGAGGTCTATTCCTGCGACGTCTCGCAGGCCAAGCCGATCGCCGACACCTGGAGCAAGATCGCGAATGACTTCGGCAAGGTCGACATCGTGGTCAACAATGCCGGCATCAGCCACGCCAAGCCGTTCGACACGGTGACCGACGAGGATTGGCAGGGCGACCTCGACCTGAAGCTGTTCGCCGCCATCCGCCTGCTGCGCCTGGCGCTGCCCGGCATGCGCGAGCGCAAGTGGGGCCGCGTCGTCAACGTGCTCAACATCGGCGCCAAGGCGCCCAACGCCGATTCGACGCCGACCAGCGTCAGCCGTGCCGCCGGCCTCGCGCTCACCAAGGCGCTGAGCAAGGAGAACGCCCAGCACAACGTGCTGGTGAACGCCATGCTGGTCGGCCTGATCGAGAGCGACCAGTGGCAGCGCCGCCACAAGGCGGCGGGTGGCGGCAAGTCCTACCAGGAGTTCCTCGACGGCATGGCCAAGGGGCGCATCCCGATCGGCCGCATGGGCAAGGCCGAGGAATTCGCCCGCATGGCCTGCTTCCTGTGCTCCGACGCCGGCTCCTTCATCACCGGCGTCGCCATCAACGTCGATGGCGGGGCCAGCCCGGTGGTGTAGCGCCAGCAACGGCGTGACTGGCATGCAGCCGCGTGAACGGTTGGCTAGCCCGGCTATCCGCGTTAGAGATTGCAGAGGGTCGCCCGCATGCCGCGCCGTAACTCCGCCCAGCTCAACATCCGCTCCGCCTTTGCGTGCGTGCGCGTGCGGGAGATTGCGCGGCGCACGGGCATGAGTGCTACGGAGATCGTCGAGGACGCACTACGCGGCTACGTCCCGATGGTCGAGCCCGAGGCAGTCGGCAATCTCGTCCGCCGCGGACCTTTGTTGGTTCTTCCGATCGGCAACCGGCGCAAGGTCAGGCTTGCCGAGGCCAATGCCGCACTCGACGCAACCCGCGACCGCCGGTCATGACTGTTCCGGCGGCACTGCTCGACAGCAATGTCGTCATCGCAAGCGTTGCAGAGGCGCACGAGCATCACGAAGCCTCTTTCGCCTTGTTCGCCGCGTGATCCGGCAGGTTTTGCCATTGCCGCCCACAGTTTCGCCGAGGCCTATGCCACGCTGACCAAGGGCGAGTATGCACCGTTTCAGTACACTGCAGACGACGCCCGAGCCGCTCTTGATGGTTTGCGTGCCATCGTCGGCCTGGCTGGTCTGACGCCGGCGCAAACATTCGATACGATACGTCATTACGCTGCTGGCGGCGGGATCGATTCTCGCCTCTACGACGCCCTGATCGGACAAGTCGCGGGTGTCCATGGAATACCAGCGATCGTGACTTGGAATACCAAGCATATGGCAAGACTGTTTCCGGGCGTGGATGTCGTCACGCCGCCACGATACTTGAGGGCGCGTGCGCCGTAGTCGTCGTCAGGGGCAGATGCTGCACTCGAAAGAGGAGCTTCATCGCGTCCGTGTCAGAATCCGTGGCGGTGATTTCTCGTCCAATTGCGGCGAAGCGGGCTTGTCCAACACCAAGACTCGTCGCGATCGGCAAATGCCTCTATCATTCCCGCGCCCGTGTATCGGGCGGCATGATGGCCTGCATCTGAGGTACCGGAGACTGCAAGAGGCCGATGGCCGCGTGCGACCGGCCAGGCCGCAAAACACAATGAAAGGCCGAAGCGAAATGCGAATCCCGATTGTCCTGCTGTCGATCTTCACTCTCGGCCTCACGCTCGTGCCCGCCAGTGCGCAGGTCGTCTACTGCACGTCGCCTGGCGTACCGGCCAACTGTGTCGTCAGGCCCGGCGTCGGTGCGCCCGGCGTCGGCGTTGCTCCGGGCGTCGGTGTCGGCGCGCCGGGCGTGGGTGTCGCACCGCGCGCTGGAGTCGGCGCACCGGGTGTCGGCGTAGCGCCGGGCGCCGGTGCTGGCGCGCCAGGCGCGGGCGTCGCACCGAACGTCGGCAATCGTGGAGGCCCGGTGGATCGGGCGGGTCGGCGCTAGTCCCTTTCCCGGAACTCAGGCTGGCGGTACGGCCTGGCAACGGCGCAGGACCGGCGCGACGTCGGACCGTGGATTGCCATCGCGACCTGCGACGTTGTCGAGATGACCAACCGCCTGTTGCCCGGGATCACGCTTGTTCGCCTGCCCCGCCGGCGGGCGAGACGTTGAAGCGTCGCCTGAGATCCTCGAGATCCTGCTCGACCCAGTCCCAGACGTTCCAGTCGGTGGCGAAAAGGTCGAGCGTCATGTCGCGCCCGCGCGCCCAAGCGTGCCAGAACTCGTCCGGATCGAAGCCGCCGTGTGCCGGCGTCGCAACGTCGTTGAACTTCACGCCGAGATGGCCATTGAAGATCACCGGCAGGATGTGGCCCGCCATCGGATTGATCGGATGCATGCCGGCGGTGAAGGTGGAGACCAGGATCTCGCCGCGGTAGCTGGTGTCGTAGCCCGAGATGACATGCGTTGCATCGTGCGGCGTGGCGAAAATCGCATTGAGCGCCGTCGGCTCACCCGGAAATGCGTAGCCGTTGGTCTTGTCGAAGGCCCAGAGGGCCTTGCCGAACGTGTTGTCGGGCAGTTCGCCCAGCGCCTCGTAGCGGGCGGCCAGCTCGGGCTGCGCGTTGGCGTCGCCATAGGGCAGTATCCAGGCACCCGGAGCCGGCCGGTCGCCCCACGGGCCGCTGACGACGCTCTCGGCGTTGCGCATGGTCATGTCGGCGATCACCCAGGACATGTGGCCGGAGGCCGCCTCGACCATCTGGGTGAGGTAGTTCTCCTCGACATCGAGGGCGCAGGCATAGGCCAGGACGCGGTGGAGCTTGCCGGCGTCGAGAACGCCGTCGACCAAGGCCATGACGGCCAGATATTTCACCGCATCTCCCGCCAAGTCGTGATCCGCCCTGATCGCGGCCACGAGATCGACCGGCTCCACGGCCGGCAGGGCGCCGAGGTCCGTGACATCGTGCCGACGCAGCAGGTAGCGGGCTGCCGCCATGATGCTCGCCGTATCGGCATGGGTGAGCGGCCGCCCGTTCGCCAGCGCCACTTGCCGCATGGCCCCCAGAATGGCATCGCTTTGACGACGACCGACCTGGCGCATCCCTTGCTTCCCCCTCCGCCGTCGGCAATGGCGTACGTGAGGATGCAGCGGCGGTCCTTCCTTCGGCAAGCCCAAGGGTTCGTGGGCCGCCGCCACTCGAGCGCACTCGCCACGTGTCCTAGCGGTACATGGAT
>NZ_JBFWZI010000058.1:7514-37630 GCF_050185545.1 Reyranella sp.
TTCCCCCTCCGCCGTCGGCAATGGCGTACGTGAGGATGCAGCGGCGGTCCTTCCTTCGGCAAGCCCAAGGGTTCGTGGGCCGCCGCCACTCGAGCGCACTCGCCACGTGTCCTAGCGGTACATGGATTGCGTCTTCTGTGGCAAGATCATGACGTCCCATAGGTTCCAAATGGGGCTTCTCGAACGCTGTTCACAGAACGCCTTGGCATTGCTCGGGCGTTGTGCTTCCTGCGCTCCTATGCAGCCACGCAGACTTCTGCCAAGTCCGGCTGGAACGAGCACTACGAGCGGCTGGAAGGCATGCTGTTCGGCTACGAGGAATGGCAGAACGACTGGTGGATAGACGACTTGCGCCAACGAAGCGCAGTGTTCGGCACCATGCTCGTTTGGATGGCTGTCGACAAGCCAACCTTATCCGGCATCGAGTTCGCCGCCTGTCGCGGGCGGATGACGCCGTTAACTAACGCAGCGGCTCGAGGATGCTGACGTAGTTCGCCACCGCTGCGCCGCCCATGTTGAAGACGCCGCCGAGCTTCGCCTTCGGCAATTGCAGCGCACCCGGCGCGGTGCCGGAGAGCTGCATCGCCGTCATCACGTGCATCGACACGCCGGTGGCGCCGACCGGATGGCCCTTGGCCTTCAGCCCGCCCGAGACGTTGACCGGCAGCTTGCCGTCGCGCTCGACCCAGCCTTCGTGGATCGCCCGCTCGCCCTCGCCCGGCGCGGTGAGGCCCATCGCCTCGTACTCGATCAGCTCGGCCGAGGTGAAGCAGTCGTGGCTCTCGACGAAGGAGAGGTCGAGCAGGTCGAGCCGCGCCTCCGCCAGCGCCTTCCTCCAGGCGAGCTGCGGGCCCTCGAACTTGATGATGTCGCGCCGGCTCATCGGCAGGAAATCATTGACGTGCTCGGCGGCGCGGAAGGCGATCGCCTGCTTCATGCCGAGCGCCGTCCCGACGTCGGCCAGCACCACGGCGGCCGCGCCGTCCGTGACCGGCGAGCAGTCGGTGCGCTTGAGCGGGCCGGCGACGAACGGGTTCTTGTCTGACGGGGTGCGGCAGAACTCGTAGGCGAACTCCTTCTGGAAGTGCGCGAACGGATTCCTGGCGCCGTTCCTGTGCGCCTTGACCGCGATCTTGGCGAGCGCGTCCGACTTGTCGCCGTAGCGCTGGAAGTAGGCCGAGGTGATCTTGCCGAAGATACCGGCGAAACCGGCCTCGATGCTGGCTTCCTCGGCAACGTAGGACGCCTTGATCAGCACCTCGCCCGCCTGGGCGGAGTTGAGCTCGGTCATCTTCTCGACCCCGACCACCAGCACGAAGCGCGCCTTGCCGGCGGCCAGGCTGTTGAGTCCCATGTGGATCGCGGCCGAGCCGGTGGCGCAGGCGTTCTCGACCCGGGTCGACGGTTTGAAGCGCAGGTCGGGATGGGTCTGCAGCGGCAGCGATGAATGGAACTCCTGGCGCACGAAGCCGCCGTTCATGTTGCCGACATAGATGACATCGACGTCCTTCGGCTCGATGCCGGCATGGGCGATCGCCTCGCTTGCCGCCTTGACGATCAGCGACTCGCTGGTCTCGCCGTCCAGCTTGCCGAACTTGCCGTGCGACCATCCGACGATGCAGGCCGTCATGGAACTCTCCTTCGCTGTTGCTGCCGCCGACCCTAGGCGCACGGGCACGGCCGGTCGAGACCTTCGATATTAGGTGCATATACACCAATGTCGAGGGGGAGTTGACGGATTTCTCGCTGCTGCCTGGGACCGGGAGCGCGCCCGTCGGATTGCGACCGCTAGATCTGCGCCCTGTCCAGGTCGATCGGCACGCCGAGCAGGAACTTGCCCACGGCCTCGAAATGGGACTTGCGACCCTGCAGCTGCTGGGTGACCGCATGGATGTCGCGAAACCGCCGCTCGAACGGTCCGGCCTCCATGATGGCGTTCGCGCCCGCCGCGTCGTACAGGCTGTCGACCACGTCCTTGGCCGAGTGGATCGCGTGGGTGGCGGCGAGCCGGATGGCGACGCGCTGCCCCTCGGTCGGGCGTCCACCCTTGTCGATCTCGCGCCAGGCATCGGCGATGGTGGCGCGCAGGTAGTGGCGAGCGGCGTTCCACCTGGCCTCGGCCTGCCCGAAATCGGCCTGGACGAGCGCGCTTTCGCGCAACGTGTTGCGGTAGTCGCGCGGCGTCTTGTGGGTGGCGAGGGTCACGAACTCGTCCATCACGGCGCGGGCGATGCCCAGCGCCACATGGGCGAAGCCCGACGAGTAGACCATGGTGCTGGTGTAGCGGTAGTGCGGGCTGGGATCGAGGCGCGTCGCCTCGTCGTCGCGCAGGAAGCTGTGCCGGGCGGGAACGAACAGGTCCTTGACGACGAACGAATCGCTGCCCGTGCCGCGCAGACCGACGACGTGCCAGACGTCCTTCACGTCGGCCTGCGACTTGGGAAACAGCATGGCGCGCAGCTCCGGCCGCTTGTTGGCGGCGAGGCGCGGGCTGCCGTCCGCCTCGAGCACCAGGCAATGGGCGCCGAGCCACGTCGCGTGGCGGCTGCCGCTGGCGAAGGCGCCGCTGTAGTTGACGATGTAGCCGCCGTCGGCGGCGATGGCCTTGGCGCCGGGGCTGGGTCCCCAGGCCAGCACGCCGTCGGGGTCGCGGAAGATCTCGCGCGCCGTCTCGCGGTCGAGGTAACCCGCCGCCATCGAGCAGCCCGAGCCCTGGTTGACGCACCAGGCGGCGCTGGCATCGAACCGGGCGATCTCCTCGACCACGCGGGTGTAGGCGAGCGCATCGAGCGCGCCGCCGTTCAGCCAGCGCGGCAGCAGCATGCGGAACAACCCGGCCGCATGCATGCCGGATACCAGCTTCGGATCGAGCTCGCGCGCGTCCTCCTCGTAGTCGCGCGCCGCCGCGAACAGCGGCGCCAGCGCGCGAACGCGCTCGATGTAGTCGTCCGCGGTCGGCGTCGACATCGCCGGCATGGCGGGCGCTCGCGCCTGTTCGGTAATGCTGCTCATGATTCGCACGCGCGCTCTTCTTTGTCCTCCCCAGCTCCGCTGAAGAGGTGTCGGCCTCTTCGCCGACGGAGGGGTCATGGTCTTCCGGACCGCGGGCGTCCCGCCCGCTCATCATCATGAGTGGGCGGGACGCCCGCGGTCCCATGATTCATGACCCCTCCGTCGCCGTATGACGGCGACACCTCCCCAGCATAGCTGGGGAGAATTATTGGCTAGGCCGGTGCCATGCGGCGGGCGGTCTCGGACATCTGGCCGGCGTCCTCGACATCCGCGGGGCCAGGCTCCGCGGGATCGAAATCCATCTCGACCTCGATGCCGTTGGGATCGAAGCAGAACAGCTGCCAGGTGCGGAACGGCTCGGGGGCGCGGCGCAGGCGGTACTTGACCTGCGTCTTGTCGAGATGGGCAAGCACGCCGCCGAGGTTCTCGCCGCGGAAGGCCATGTGATCGAGCCCGCCGCGCACCGGGTTCGGCATCTGCTTGACCTCGATGACGTGGAGGATGGGCTTGCCTTCGGCGGCATAGAGCCAGTAGCCCGGAACCTGGAAGTTCGGGCGGGCGCCCGGATGCAGGCCGAGCGCGCCATAGAACTCCTTGGTCTGCTCCGGCTTGTCGGTGACGATCGTGAAGTGATCCATGCGACGGATGAAGCTCATGCGGGACCTCCCTCGTGTAGCCATGTTGCTCGTGCGGCCATGTTGCTCGTGCGTCGAACGATGCTGCCTGTGCGGCGAACGATGCTGCGCGTGCCGTGAACGATAGGTCGCCGCCGGGGTAGCGTCAAAGCGGTGGCATCGCCCTGCAGCCCTCGGCCCGCCCAAATTCCGCCGTCCCGAGGGTATTGACTGGACCTCCTCTGCGGAGCCCAACTTTCCTCCCATGGCTGAGAACCAACCGACGAACGAACCCTCGAAGCCGCGCTGGCCGCTCATCCTGGGCGCCCTGGTCGGCGGCTTCCTGCTCATCGCCGCCGGCCTCGCCCTTGGCTGGTACCTGTTCTACCGGCCGATCGTGAACGTGGCGGTCCAGCTGCCTGCGCCGCCGCCGCCGCCGGCACCGCCCGGCCCGGATGCCGCCCAGGTGAAGGCGATGGAGGAGCAGATCGAGAAGCAGAAGGCCGCCAACAAGCAGATCGAGGATCAGATCGCGCTGTTGAAGGAGCGGCTGCGCGCCGATGTCTGCACGATCAAGGATCCCCTGGGCAAGGATCCGGCCGGCAAGGCGCCGCCTGGCAGCACGCCGGCCCCGCCCGGTGCGCTGCCGGAGCGTAAGTCGGAGGCCGTCCCGGGTGGCGGCCCCGCCCCCCGCGCCGCCGTCGTGCCGACAGCCGCCCCGGCGAGCGCGGCCAAGGCCGGCAAGATGACCGCCGGCGATCTCGCGGCCGCTCTCGAGCAGGCCACTGTGCTGGTGGTGTCCGAGCGCGGCGACAGCGGCGCCGGCTTCTTCGTCGCGCCGAACCTCGTGATCACCAATCGCCACGTGATCGGGCGCACGGTACCAGGCGGCGAGGCGCTGGTGCTGAGCAAGCATCTCAAGACGGGCTACCTCGGCAGGGTGGTGGCGACGTCGCAGCCCGGCCAAGCTACCCAGGCGGATTTCGCGGTGATCCAGGTCGATGTGCCGCCCGGCACCGCGCGACCGCTGCCGATCGCGGCCGAGCCGTCGGCGCTGAGCGAGGTCGTGGCGGCGGGCTATCCGGCCATCGCCATCGCCCAGGACCGCAACCTGCGGCGCCTGGCGGCCGGCGATCTCAAGGCCTCGCCCCAGGTCGTGCTGACCAAGGGAACGGTGAGCGCGGTGCAGAACAAGGAGCGCAATGCGCCCATCATCCTGCACTCCGCCGACATCTCGGCCGGCAACTCGGGCGGGCCGCTGGTCGATGCGTGCGGCCGCGCGGTCGGCATCAACACCTTCATCGCGACCAACCAGCAGGCCACCAAGGCCAACTATGCGCTAGGCGGATCGTGGCTGGCGGCCTTCCTGCGCGCGGCCAGCAAGCCGGTCGACTGGCGCGCCGACGCCTGCATTTGATTCTTGGTCCTCCGGACCGCGGGCGTCTCTTATGGACCGCGGGCGTCCCGCCCGCTCAGATTCATGAGCGAGTGAGACACGCGCGGCCCGGAAGGCCATGATTCATGAGCGGGCGGGACGCCCGCGGTCCGGAAGAGCATGATTCATGAGCGGGCGGGACGCCCGCGTTCCAAATGAGTCGGTAACAAAAAGATTCGTTGCCCGACACAACATCTAGCCTCACTCTAGGGTCGCTGCTCAACAACAGGTGAGAGCGGGGGAGTGACAGAGGTAGCGAGGACAGGCCGGCGCTGGGCGTCGGCCATTGCCATGGCCCTGCTGGCCGGCGGCTGCGATCGCATGGTCGTGCTCAATCCCAAGGGTCCGATCGCCGACGCCGAGCGCGGCCTGCTGTTCGACGCCTTCAGCGTCATGATGCTGGTGATCGTGCCGGTGATCCTGCTCGCGTTCTGGTTCGCCTGGCGCTACCGGGCTTCCAACCGGGCGGCGCGCTACGAGCCGAAATGGTCCGAATCGACGCTGGTCGACAGCATCGTCTGGCTTATCCCGGCGGCCATCGTCATTGCCGTCGCCGTCCTGGTGTGGCGCAGCACGCACAGGCTCGATCCCTATCGGCCGATCGCTTCGGACCTGCCGCCGCTCGACATTCAGGTCGTGGGGCAGGATTGGAAGTGGCTGTTCATCTATCCCGAGCAGGGCGTCGCGTCGGTGAACCAGATGGCGATCCCCACCGGCCGTCCGGTCAGCCTCCGCATCACCTCCGACACGGTGATGAACTCGTTCTACGTGCCGGCGCTGGCCGGGCAGATCTACGCCATGGCCGGCATGCAGACCCGCCTGCAAATGCTGGCCAGCCAGCCCGGCAAGTTCGTCGGCCGCAACACGCAATATAGCGGCGGCGGCTTCTCCGATCAGTTCTTCGAGGTCCTGGCGAGCCCGCCAGGCGAGTTCGATGCCTGGGTCGCCAAGGCGAAGCAGGCGCCGGACAAGCTCGATCCGCCGACCTACGCCCGGCTCGCGGTGCGCAGCCGCAACGTGCCGTTCACCTACTACTCGGCGGTCGAGCCGCACCTCTTCGATTCGATCGTCGCCAAGTACACGCACGCCCACCAGGTTCCAGCCGCCACTGGCCAGGCGCCGGCCCGGAGATAGAGGATGTTCGGCAAGCTCACGATCGACGCCCTGCCGCTCTACAGCGCCATCGCCGCCGGCGGCGCCCTGGTCACGGTGGGCGGTGCGGCGCTGGTCGTTCTGGTCATCACCTGGCTGCGCGCCTGGAAGTACCTGTGGACCGAATGGCTGACCAGCGTCGACCACAAGCGCATCGGCGTCATGTACATCGTGCTGGCGCTGATCATGCTGCTGCGCGGCTTCGTCGACGCCATCATGATGCGCGCCCAGCAGGCGATGGCGCTCAATTCCGGCGGCTACCTGCCGCCCGAGCATTTCGACCAGATCTTCAGCTCGCATGGCACGATCATGATCTTCTTCATGGCGATGCCGTTCATGACCGGCCTGGTCAATCTCGCCATGCCGCTGCAGATCGGCACCCGCGACGTCGCCTTCCCGTTCCTCAACTCGCTGAGCCTCTGGCTGAGCGCGGCGGGTGCGGGGCTGGTCATGGTCTCGCTGGTGATCGGCAAGTTCTCGACCGCCGGCTGGACCGGCTACCCGCCCTATTCGGGCATCCAGTACAACCCGGGCGTCGGCGTCGATTACTGGATCTGGGCGCTGCTGATCAGCGGCATCGGCTCGACCCTGTCGGGCATTAATTTCGTCGTCACCATCCTGAAGCGCCGCGCTCCGGGCATGAGCCTGATGCGCATGACGCCGTTCACCTGGACCGCGCTGGTCACCAGCGTGCTGATGATCTTCGCCTTCCCCGCCCTCACCGTGGCCTGCGGCCTGCTGGCGCTCGATCGCCTGCTCGGCATGCATTTCTTCACGAACGACCACGGCGGCAACATGATGAACTACGTCAACCTGTTCTGGATCTGGGGCCATCCGGAGGTCTACATCCTGATCCTGCCGGCGTTCGGCGTGTTCTCCGAGGTCGTCTCGACCTTCTCGCGCAAGCGGCTGTTCGGCTACGAATCGCTGGTCTACGCCACGGCGGCGATCGGCATCCTGTCGTTCACCGTCTGGCTGCACCATTTCTTCACCATGGGCTCGTCCGCCACGGTCAACGCCTTCTTCGGCATCACCACCATGGTGATCGCCGTGCCGACCGGCGTGAAGGTGTTCAACTGGCTGCTCACCATGTATCGCGGCCGCATCAGCTTCCACCCGTCGATGCTGTTCACGATAGGCTTCATCGTCACCTTCGTGATCGGCGGCATGACCGGCGTGCTGCTGGCGATGCCGCCGGCCGACTTCCTGATGCACAACACGACCTTCCTGGTCGCGCACTTCCACAACATGATCATCCCGGGCGTGCTGTTCGGCTACCTCGCCGGCTACATGTACTGGTTCCCCAAGGCGTTCGGCTTCAAGATCAACGAGCCGTGGGGCGTGCGCGCCTTCTGGTGCTGGATCATCGGCTTCTACCTCGCCTTCATGCCGCTCTACGTGCTGGGCTTCATGGGCATGCCGCGACGCATGGAGCAGTACAACGACCCGGCGTGGGCGCCCTGGCTGATGATCGCCGCCGCCGGCGCCTTCCTGATCCTGATCGGCATCGCCTGCCTCGCCCTGCAGGTGCTGGCGACCTTCCGCGACCGCCGGCGCGACGCCGACGTCACCGGCGATCCCTATGACGGCCGCACGCTCGAATGGGCGACCGCCTCGCCGCCGCCGCCCTACAATTTCGCCATCCTGCCGCAGGTCGCCGACCGCGAGCCGCTGCTCGACATGAAGGAGCGCGGTGTGGCCTGGCAGAAGCCCGCGAAGTACGAGGACATCGAGATGCCGAAGAGCTCGGCGGTCGGCGTCATCATGGGTGCCCTGGCCTTCGTGCTGGGCTTCGCCATGGTCTGGCACATCTGGTGGCTGGTCGTGGCGTGCGCCGTGGTCATGTGGGTGACCATGATCGTGCGCTCGTCCGACGACGACCAGGAATATCGCCTCAGCGCCGGCGAGGTGGCGCGCATCGAGGAGGCGCGCTACCGCGCCCTGGGCAGCCGGGCATGAACACACGGGCCGGCACGATGGCGGCGCATGGCGGCGGGTCGGCGGCCGCCGAGACCCACGCGCAACGCACGCTGGGCTTCTGGCTCTACCTGATGAGCGATGCCTGCATCTTCGCGCTCCTGTTCATGACCTACGGCATCATGGTGGGCAACACCGACGGCGGGCCGACCGGCAAGTCCCTGTTCAGCCTGTCCAACGCCGCCTACGAGACCGCCCTGCTGCTGGTCAGCAGCACGACCTTCGGCTTCGCCTCGCTCGCCTCGCGCGACGGCAACCGCGGCGCCGTGCTGGGCTGGCTCGTCCTCACCTTCGTGCTGGGCGCCGGCTTCGTCTTCCTCGAGGTGCGCGAGTTCCTCGGCCTGATCAATGCCGGCGCCGGTCCCGACCGCAGCGGCTTCCTGTCGGCTTTCTTCACCCTGGTCGGCACCCACGGCGTGCATGTCAGCACCGGCCTGGTCTGGATCGTGATCATGATCGGCCAGATCATGGCGAAGGGCCTCAGCCTGCCGGTGACCTCGCGCCTGTTCCGCCTCGGCCTGTTCTGGCACTTCCTCGACATCGCCTGGGTCGGCATCTTCTCCGTCGTCTACCTTCCGGGGCTCTTGTGATGGAAAGCCACGGCACGCGCTCGAGCTACATCGTGGGCTTCGTGCTCGCCGTCATCCTGACGGCGATCCCGTTCGCCCTGGTCGCTACCCAGTCGATGACCAGGACGCAGACCATCCTGATCATCGCCGCCGCCGCGGTGCTGCAGATCCTGGTGCACCTGCGCTATTTCCTGCACCTGAGCTTTGCCCGGAGCGCGCGCGAGAACCTGTTCGCCGTCGCCTTCACGGCCGTGCTGATCTTCCTGATGGTCGGCGGCAGCATCTGGGTGATGCTCGATCTGCACATGCGGATGGCGCTCTGACCTGTCGGGTGCGCTGCCCCATATTGGAATAGTCTCTACCATCTGTTCGGGATTTCCGAACATGGGGAGAACCGATGGTCGAGCCGAGCCTGGCCGAGACGAACGCCTTCATTGTCGTCCTCGAGCAGAAGAGTTTCAGCAAGGCTGCCAGGCAGCTCAACCTGTCGCCGCCGCGCGTCAGTGAAATGGTGCGCCAGCTCGAGGAGCGATTGGGCGTGCGCCTGATCGAGCGCACGACCCGCTCGGTGGCGCCGACCGTCGCGGGGGAGCGCCTGCTGGCGCGGCTGCGGCCGGTGCTCGACGACTATCGTGCCGCGCTCGACCTCGTGAACGACTTTCGCGAGAAGCCCGCCGGCGTCTTGCGCCTCACCGTCGCGCCGCCCGTCGCCTATCTGGGGCTGATTCCCGCCATCAGCCGCTTTCTGATCGCCTACCCGGAAATCAGCGTGGAGATCGCCGCCGACAGCGGCCTTGTCGACATCGTGGCCGGCCGTTTCGATGCCGGCATCCGCCATGCCGACCGACTGGAGCGCGACATGATTGCCGTGCGCATCAGCGACGAAGTTCCTGCCGTCACGGTCGCGGCGCCGTCCTACATCGCGCGCCACGGCAAGCCGCGGACGCCGCACGAGCTCGCCAAACACGACTGCATCCGGATCCGCTTCGGCAGCGGTGCCCTCATATCGTGGCGCTACCGGTTGGGCCGCCGCGTCGTCGAGGTCCCGGTTGAGGGACGCATCGTCGTCAACGACGACCGGATGGCCATCCAGGCCGTTGTCGAAGGCGCGGGACTGCTGCAGATGCCGCGCAGCGCGGTCGAGCGTGAGCTCGCGGCCAAGCGGCTCGTGACCGTGCTCGACGATTGCCAGCCGCCGCCGCTGGCGGGCTTCTTTCTCTACTATCCCAGTCGCCGACAGGTTCGCCCGGCGCTCAAGGTGCTGATCGATTTCCTGCGCAAGCGCGACCGTTGATCGCCCTTGTTGTCGAACAAGACGTGGCAGGTTCACCACGGGACGCATTCCGTCCGCCTGATCGCAGCCGGACGGAATGCGGTCCAGATCAGCCGGCGGCGAACGCGATCGTGCCGCCGGTCAGCCGTTCGATCTCGGCCAGCGCCTTGTCACGATTGGCGTTGGCGGCCTCCGGCCCCATGGCCAGGCCTTCGAGATGGACGAAGGTCACGTCGGTCAGGCCCACAAATCCCAGCACGGTCCTGAGATAGGGCTCCTGGAAGTCGAAGGCGGCGGCCGGTGCCCCCTTGCTGTAGAGACCGCCGCGCGCCACCAGGACATACACCTTCTTGTCCTTGAGCAGCCCCTCGGGCCCTTTCTCGGTATAGCGGAAAGTGCGGCCGCGACGCGCCACATGGTCGATCCAGGCCTTCAGGGTGGAGGGGATCGAAAAATTGTACATGGGCACCGCGAGCACGATCGTGTCGGCGGCCTCGAGCTCGGCGATCAGCTCGTCGGACAGGGCGGCGCCGGTGGGGGCGCCCATGGCGGCGAAGGTCGCGCCGTCGAGATGGGGCATGGTCTGCGGCGTCAGCGCCCGCTCGACGACCGAACAATGTGGATAGCGCTTCAGGAAATCGCGCGCCAGGCCCAGTGACTGGGAGCCCTCGCCGAAGACGCTGGAATGGATCAGAAGGACGTTGCTCATGACGGGCTCCGGGACGTGACGGTTGGACGGGTTGCGAACAGAGCGAAGATGGGCGGATCGACATCCTGGAATAAGTCGGAATGATGCGAATGGGTTCTGCGGCTTTGCCGAATAGTGGCCGGCACAGGGTATTCCGAAAGGCCACACGACACGTTCCGGCTATTTCACCGTCGGGCAATACCGGACGGTCCGGTTCGCGAGCATGCCACGTTTGTCTTTTTGCGCCACGTCACGACGCCTCCTGATCCCTGTTGCGCAAAAGCGGTATCGCGCCGACTATCTGGGCCGGATCACAGCAAGGACGTGACTGGGCAGGTGCGCAGAGTGTGAGGACAGATCAGACCGGGCTTCCGAAGCCGGCATGGCCCTTACGGCCGATGACCAGGTGGCCGTGGACGGTTGTGCCCAGCGCCTTTCATGGAGCAAAGCGCGCCCGTCGCGACCCGGGGCAACAGGAGGGGCCGATGCAGAACATCGTCGAAGACCGCCGTTTGCCACTCGACATCGATGCCCAACCGGTGGTGCAGGCGGCCGCTGCACTCAAGCCGACATTGCGGCGCTACCACGACGAGATCGAGCGCGAGCAGCGGCTGTCACCCGACCTGGTCGAGCAGATGCACGCGGCGGGCTTCTACCGCCTCCTGCTGCCGCGGTCGCTCGGCGGCCTGCAGGCCGACCCGTTGACCTACATCCGCGTCGTCGAGCTCCTTGCCGAAGGCGCGGGTTCGGTCGGCTGGAACGTCGCGAACAACGGCGTCGGCTCGCTGGTGACGCTCGGCCTTCCGGACGACGGCGTGCAGGAGATCTATCCGAAGGGCCATCGCACCGTGATTGCCGGTACTGCGGTGCAGGGCGGCGGCCAGGCGGTGCCGGTCCAGGGCGGCTATCGTGTCAGTGGGCGCTGGACTTTCGGCAGCGGCTGCCATGAAGCCGCCTGGATGCTCGGCAGCTTCCAGATTCTCGACGACGGTGAGCCGCGCCGCCGCGACGACGGCGGCATGTTCTGGCGCGGCCTGTTCCCGCGCCCCGAGGTCGAGGTCATTCCCGGCAGCTGGGAGGTGAGCGGGCTGCGCGGCACCGGGAGCTTCGATTGGACGGTGAAGGATTTCTTCCTGCCGGAGCGGCGCACGATGATCCATGCCGGCGTGCCGCTCGACAACCAGTGGGGGCATTGGCCGGGCATCACTTACGCCCTGCCGGCACCGGCCTGGGTCGGACCGCACCAATGCGCGGTTATCACCGGGCTGGCGCGCGCCGGCATCAACGCGCTCGTCGAGCTTGCCGGCGAGAAGACGCCGCGCGGCCGCACGGGCCGGCTGTGCGACAATCCGCAGGTGCAGGACGCGATCGGGCGCGCCGATGCGATCCTCAATTCCGGACGCATCTATCGCAATGCGATGATCGCCGAGCTGTGGAATACGCTCGCCGACGGCCGGGAGACCACGCTCGAGCAGCGCGCGCGCTGCCGGCTCGCCGCGGTGCACGCGGGCGACTGCGCACGCCAGGCGATGGACCTGATGTTCCGGCATGGCGGCAGCACCTCGTTCAAGACCGAGAGTCGCCTGGCCGAAGTGTGGCGCGACCTGCAGGTGGTCGGCCAGGCGGCGACGCTCGCTCCGGAGTGGTATCCGATCGGCGGCCGCGCGTTCCTCGGGCTCGATCCCGGCCCGCGGCTGCGCTAGGACGGCTCGCGATGTGATCAAGAGCAAACGCAAGTTCGAGGCCTGGCTGCTGAAGCTTTGATCGCCGCACCGCTGCTGCCATGATCCTTCTCCGAAGGAGTACATCATGGCCGCCATCAGCTTCATCAATGCGCGGGTCTTCGACGGCGTGGCGCCGGTGCTGCACACCGGAAGGACCGTGCGGGTCGAGGACGGCCTCATCGCCTCGATCGGCGAGGGCAATGCGGCCCAGTCGGGCGACGAGGTCGTCGACTGCAAGGGCGCGGTGCTGATGCCCGGCCTGATCGACCTGCACGTGCATGTCTGGGCGGCCGAGCTGAACGTAAGCAGGCTGGTGGAATACCCCGCCGAGTACGTTGCGCTTTTTGCCGCCAGCTCGCTGCTCGGCAGCCTGGATCGTGGTTTCACCACCCTGCGCGACGCCGGCGGCACGGATGCGGCCTATGCGCTCGCCATCGAGCAGGGGTTCATCAAGGCGCCGCGCTTTTTCCACTCCGGCCGGCTGATCTCGCAGACCGGTGGCCATGGCGACATGCGCGGCCTGCTGGTGCAGGATTTCGGCGGTTGCGTCTGCTGCCCGCCGCGCCAGTCGCGCTTCACGTCGATCGCCGACGGCGCGGATGGGGTGCGCAAGGCGGTGCGCGAGGAGTTCCGGCGGGGCGCGCGACAGGTGAAGCTGATGTGCTCGGGCGGCGTGGCGAGCCCGACCGACCCGATCGACAAGATGCAGTACACCGATGCCGAGATCCTGGCCGCCGTCGAGGAGGCGCGCATGCGCGATCTCTATGTCTTCGCCCATTGCCACCCCGACGCCGCGATCCGCCGCTGCTCGGAGCTCGGCGTCCGCTGCATCGAGCACGCGACCTTCATCAGCGAGGAGACCGCGACCGTGATGGCGCACAATGGCACCTATGCCGTGCCGACGCTCGCCGTCGTGCATGCGCTGAACGCCGACGGGCCGGCCTTCGGCTTCCCCGAGGCCAGCCAGCGGAAGCTGGCCGGCTGCCTGGAGGCCATGTTGCGCGGGCTTGCCATCATGAAGCGGGCAGGCGTGAAGATGGGCTTCGGCACCGATCTGTTGGGCGCGCACCAGCAGCGGCAGTGTATCGAGTTCGGCCTGCGTGCCGACGTGCTGCCGTCCTTCGACGTGCTGCTCTCGGCTACCAGCGTGGCGGCCGAGATCCTGATGGAGAAGGGGCGTCTCGGTGTGATCGCGCCCGGTGCGCATGCCGACATTCTGATGGTCGACGGCGACCCGCTCGACGACGTGCGTGTGCTTGGCCGCGACGGCACCACGCTGCCCGTGATCATGAAGGCCGGCCAGTTCCACAAGCGGCTGATCTGAGCGGCAGGCGTGGCCGCGCCATTATTCCGGCAGGCGCCTCGTATCCTCGAGAAGGGCGCGGGTCGTCCGGAGGCGCCGTTCGTCATCGGCTCCAGGCTGAGTTACGATGGCGCGGCAAAGATCGGATAGCCCCGAGATCGAATAGCCAACGTGAGGAGACGCCAGCGATGCGCACGAGCTTTTCAGTCAACGACATGACCGTCCACCGGATCGTGGAGCAGGAGAGCGGCTTCACGCCGATGCTCGACTTCCTGCCGACATTGTCGAAAGAAACCCTCGGCGAGAACCTCGACTGGCTGGCGCCCGGAGGCTATGACAGCGCGACCGGGAACGTCGTGTTGTGCTTCCAGTCGTATGTCGTCAAGACGCCGCACCATAACATCCTGGTCGACAGCTGCATCGGCAACGACAAGAACTTCCCGCTGCGGCCGGCCTGGAACAAGAAGAGCGATCCCAACTGGATGACTGCGCTGAAGGCTGCGGGCCTCGGGGTCGAGGACATCGATTTCGTGATGTGCACGCATCTGCACGGCGATCACGTCGGCTGGAACACGCGACTGGAGAACGGCCGCTGGGTCCCGACCTTTCCGAAGGCGCGCTACCTGTTCTCGAGGAAAGAGTACACCTACTGGAGCGAGATCCATCAGAAGACGCCGCTCGACCAGATCAGCGACAGCGTGCTGCCGATCATCGAGGCCAATCGGGCCGAACTGGTCACCAGCGATCATGCGCTCAACGACCATATCCGATTGAGTCCGACCCCTGGCCACACGCCCGACCATTTCGCGGTCTGCGCCGGCAAGGGCTCCGACGCCGCGGTGTTCACCGGCGATCTGATCCATTCGCCGATCCAGGCCCGCTATCCCGAGCTGGTCATGCGCGTCGACACCGACCGCGACCAGGCTGTACGGACGCGCCGGAATTTCCTGGAGCGCTACTGCGACACCGACACGCTGTGCTGCACGATGCACTTCCCGTCGCCCTCGGTTGGCCATATCAAGCGCTGGGGTGACGGCTTCCGCCTGGAATACGCAAAAACCTGAAGACGCGGAGTCGCCATGCCGGCATGGCGGCAGGGCAGTGCGATAACGGAAGCACGGCCGAGGTGGGCGAATGTCTCGAACGCCATTTTGCATCTCCTCCCCGGCTTTGCTGGGGAGGTGTCTGCGTCTTCGCGGACGGAGGGGTCATGAGTCATATCATGCGGACCGCGGGCGTCTCGCCCGCTCAAGAGAAGATCGGGCGGGACGCCCGCGGGCCGGAAGATCCTGACCCCGCCGCGCCCATCGGGGGCAGCACCCCCGAAATACCCCCGAAGTCGGGGGAGGAACCCGTAAGATGTGTCCGCTCTGTAGCAGCGAAGCTGGGGAGGAGATGACTAGCGTCCCGGATGCCAGCCGGCCTCGGCGACGAAGCGGGCGAAGAACTGTTCCTCGTAAGCGTGCTCGGGGTCGTCGCGCACCATCCGGTCCATCAGTTCTGCATCCGATCCGACCAGGATGCGCCAGCGGCCCGCCTTGACCCCTTCCAGGATGATCGTCGCCGCCTCGGCGGCGCTGGTGGGCGCATCGCTCAGAAAGCGCCGGGCACGCTCGGCGAGCATGGACTTGATCTCCTCGTCCGACAGCGCCGACGCGTCCTTGCCCATCGAGGTGAGCCGCGCTCGCGCCTGGGCGATCTGCCGGGCATCCAGCTCATCCGAATCGTTGCCAGTCTGGACCTTGAGTGAGTTGGTGCGAAAGCCGGTGCCGATATGTCCGGGCATGACCACCGAGACCTTTATGTGCGGCGCATTCAGTCGGAGATCGGTCATCAGGGCTTCGCTGAACCCTTTCACCGCGAATTTCGCCGCCGAATAGGCCGTGTGCGGCGCGCCGGGGCCAATCGAGGCCCAGAAGCCGTTCATGCTGCTGGTGTTGACGATGTGCGCCTCGTCCGCCGCCTGCAGCAGGGGCAGGAAGGCGCGGGTGGCAAGGTAGACGCCGCCCCAGCAGACGTCGAAGGTGCGTTCCCACTCCGCGCGATCGTTGACGATCATGCTGCCGCCGCCGCCGATCCCGGCATTGTTGAACAGCAGATGGAGGCGGTCGGTCGCGTGCTCCTTTGCGGCCTCGTCGCGAAAGCGCATCACGTCGGCCTCCCTGGAGACGTCGGCGAGATGCGCGGTGACGCGCAGGCCTTGCGGCAACCCGGCCGCTTCGCACAGTCGCCGCGTCTCCGCCATGCCGCGCATCGAGACGTCGCACATGGCGACGTGACAGCCCTCGGCCACCAGCAGACGCACCAGCTCACGTCCCATTCCCGAGCCGCCACCGGTAACGACGGCAATCCTGCCGGAGAACTCTTTCATCGGATTCCTCCCCATGCTTCGAAAGCGAGTTGAGCGGCGATCTTGGCAGGAGATGCTGGGTCTTCGCCACGCGGATGGCGCTCTGGCATCGTCCGAGCGATATCAGTTCACTCCTTCTCGTCGCCGTGCGTCGGAGGCTTGGCCGGAGCGTGATCGAGGAACCACAGCAGATCGCTGGACTTTGCCTTGCCGGCGCGTCGCTTGAAGAATTCCGCCGCAGTTTCCACGGCGCCGACCTTTTCGGCGACGGCTGACGCGATCCACTGGTTCAGTGACACGCCGTCTTCTTTTGCGAGCCTCGCGGCTGCGTTCTTGATCGATACCGGAAGCTTAAGCGGATAGGTAGCCTTGCTCATGTTCGCACCTTGTCGAGTACATCGGCCGGCCGCAGAACAAGAATGCCAGAACGACCGGCTGGAACGAAATCACTCGCGTTAAATGTCACAACGGCATTCGCCCGTCCGTTTACCGCTGCTTCCAGAACCATTTCGCCGGACAGATCCCGCAGTTGCGGTCGCCACTCGATGTGGACCGTCACCGGTTCGATGGCGCTCGCCAGCGCCGACAGAACCTGCTCGATCTGTCGTCCATTCAGCCCGTGCACCGCCCGCTGCTCGGGTCGTCCCAAGACGTCCTCGTACTCCAAGAACAGCGCAGTCGTTGCTAGTGCCACGATGCGCCCTTCTGCGACGAGACGCAGGACTGCGTTTGACGCACTTGCCCGGCTCCGTGCGCTCTCACTCTCAGTGGTACTGGCGCTACCTTCGCTTCAAAGAAAGCCGCGCGTGAGACCTTGTCAACTCGAGACAGTCGTTACGTGAGACCTCGACGTTTCGCATGCTCACGAGCGCTATGCCAACCTGCTGACTCGAAGACAAAACAGGCTCCGACTTTCGTCGCAGTTTCCGCCCGGGGACATTCATCCCAGACGCTCCACGACCTTTCGAAAACGGGCGCACCCTCTTAGGGGCTCTTAGGGGGAGGTCGGAGGCACCCGAGCTACTGTTTCGGCAACGCGTCCAGCGCCTTCTTGGCCTCGGCGTCGTTCTGTGCCGCCGCCTGCTGCAACCAGCTCTTCGCCCGACCGGGATCGGCGCCGAGGCCGGCGCCGCCCTTGGCGAGCAGCAGGCCGAGGCGACGCTGCGCCTCGGGCAGGCCGGCCAGCGCGGCGCGCTCGTACCACTCGGCGGCGCGTGCGCCGTCGGGCGTGAAGCCGCCTTTCGACGGACTCACCAGCGGGTCGTAGAACGTCGCGAGCTCGAGTTGCGCCGGCGCACTGCCGCTCTCGGCGGCGCGCCGGAACACCAGGAAGGCTGCGGCCGTGTCGCCGGACTTGGCATAGTTGCGTGCCTTGGCGAGCATCGCCTCGGACGTCGGCCGGGTCGAGAAGAATTCGCCCACGACCTCGCGCACCGACTTCTTGGGCGGGGTGCCCGGTGCCATCGGCACGGTCGGCGCCGGGGCCGTCGGCGCCGCGGCCACCGGGCCGTCGTCGGGCGGCGGCGCGATGTGATTGGTGTAGACGTAGTAGCCGCCACCCGCGAGCAGCACCGCGACCACGGCGGCGATCAGCCAGCCGGTTCGGCCGGACGGCGGTGGTGGTTCCGGATCGAAGGCGCGTGAGGCGCGCAACTCCGGCCGGGGCGGTGGCGGAGGAGGCGGCGGCAGTTCGGGCTCGGGCTCCGGCTCCGGCTCGGGAGGCGGCGCCGCCGGCCTGCCGCGAAAGTGAAAGACTTCGTCGCCCGGCTTGCTCGTCGGGTCGACGGCGCCCGAGGTCAGCATCGCCGGCCAGGCGACCACGGTGGTGGCGACGACACCAATGTCGGGCTCCCTGACCCGCAGCCTCACGGTGGCGATGCCGGCCAGGCGATCGCAGATCTCGGGGCCGAGATGGAACTCCAGGATCTGGCCCCGGCGCTGGACATGTTCGGGCTGCAGCCATGCCTCGGTGCGCCGCCAGCCGTCGTCGCCGAGATGGTTGTCCGGGCCCTGCTGGCGCTGGATCGACAGCGCCAGGCCCTGCGGCGCGGCGTCCAGGTCGCCGATGCGCAGGATCGCGTGACCGGGCTCCGGCAGGCTTTGGACGGAAGCGCGGATTGCCATGGCGGTGGCCTAGGCCGGCACCGCGCGGAGGATGGCGCCCAGCCGGTCGTTCTGCTCCGGGGTGATCTCGCGGCCGCCCTCGTAGCCGACATTGTCCATGGCGAGCTGCAGGAAGGCGCGCATCCAGTCCTTGCAGTAGTCGGCATAGATCGGCCGCGGATCCTCGCTCAAGGTCGGCACGCCGTTGACGATGGCCGGCGTCTCGAATACCCGTCGCACCGGGTTGTTGGGCGGCAGGCCGGGGCGCTGGTCGAGCGGCAGGCGATCGAAACCCAGAGCACTGACATAGCCGTTGAGCGCCGTCGAGGCGGTGCGCACCTGGCGCTCCGCGATCTCCTCCCACTTGGCGTTGGCGGCGTTCTCGAGTTCGCGCACCTCGTGGCTCAGCTGGTCGATCAGCTTCAGGCGATGGGCGCCGACCACCAGCTCGTCGATCAGCCAGCCGAGATGCTGGCGGTCGACACCGAAGTGCGACAGCGCCTTCTCGTCGGCGCCGACGCGGCGCATGTTCTCCAGCCAGTACTCGGCGGCCTCGCGGGCGAAGCGCTCGGCGCGGTCCTCCAGGACGCCGGCCGGCGGGGCGCTGCGGCCGGGCTCGTCGCCGAACACGTCGGCGAAGATCGCGCCGAGATCGACCGACGCGCCGGTTGCCTGGGTGACGTGGGCCGGCGCCTTGCCGTTGCGGCCATCGGCTTCTTCGGCCGGCCGGGCCGTGGAGATGCGGAAGTAGATCTCGCGCAGCGCGCTCTCGGCGACATGCAGGGCCGCCACCAGCTCGCCGAACAGCTGCTGCTGGATGCAGGGGCCCAGCCCGCGCAGCACGGTGTGCACGAGATCGCGCTTCTCGGCGCGCGAATCGCCGTCGGCGGCGCTGTGGAAGCCGGCCAACCGGTCGACCAGGCGGCGGATCTGCACCTCGAGCTGGCCACGCACCTGGGCACGCTTTATCACCGGGTCGCACACCGGGATCAGGCTGCGCACGAGATACGACACGCCGCCGTCGTTGGGCCGGAACGCCTCGTCCCAAGCGCGCGCCGGGTCGGCGAAGTGGCGGCGTACGTCGAGATTGGCGACGAAATGGCCGCGCAACTCGACGGCGCGCTCGGCGAACGATTCGGCGATGCCGCGCTCGCGGCCGCCCTCGTAGTCCATCAGCCGCTCGTCGATCACGGTGGGATTGCGCAGCCAGAAGGTGTTGTCGAACGGCCGGCCGTTCCAGTTGGTGGGCCATTCGCCGCGGAAATTGTTGATCAGCGAGTTGTTGAGGCGGGCCGACCAGCGCAGGCGGCGCGATTCCTCCGTCTCGCCCGCCTTCTGCTCGAACTCGCGGTCCATCTTGCTCAAGACCAGGAACAGCGCGTTGCGCTGCTTGGCGCGCTCGCCCGGCGTGGCGCCGATCGTCTGGTCGATCCACGCCGTCATCATGTCGGAGAGATCGCGGACCTCCTGGTTGCCGTCGGGGATGCAGAGCAGGATGGCGCTCAGCTCGCGCTCGGCCGAGTAGCGCTGGAAGAGATAGGCGACCTTGCCGCGCAGCAGCAGCTCGCGCAGCGGGTTGGCGCCCTCGGCGACACCCTTGGCCTTCGCGACGTCCTCGAGATTGGCGAGCTTCAGCCGCGAGCGCGCCCCCGGGAAGTCGAGCAGGTCGGTGTGATCGAAGAAATCCCACGGCTTCTCGGCGATGGCGACGCTGAGCTCGGCGGTGAGCGCGCAGATCAGCGAGCGCGGCAGGCGCGCATCCGGCGCGGCGCGGCCGTCCGTGTGCAACGGCCGCACCTCGAGCGTGTCGGCCGAATCGGCGCCGAGACGATCGAGCGTCAGCACGTCGACGATGCTCTTCTCGCGCGGGATCAGGGCGTCCATGCCGAGCAGCGCTTCGGGCGCGAAGGCGAGCTTCTGCAGGCCGTCGTAGAGTGTCAGGTAGAGCTCGGTGAAGGGCTCGAAATCGTACCACAGCAGCGACCACAGCCGGGCGCGGTCGCGGCCGCCCAGCCGCGGCGCCAGTTCGATCGCCTCGCGCCAGTAGTCAGTGCGCAGCTCGGCGGTAACGCCGGCGAAAAAGGTGTCGAAATACTCGATCAGGTCGAGCACGTCGTCGGAATCAAGGTCGCCAACGGCTGAGGGCATTGCCTTGGCGCGCAGTTCGCTGAGGCGCTTCCTGATGGCGGCACCGTCGGGCCGCTCGAAGGCCGCCTTCTGGTGATCGAAGTCGAGCAGGAAGGAATTGCCCAGGATCTTGACGATGTCGGTCTGGGTCAGCAGGCGCACGCGAACCGGAAAATCCTTGTCGCCGGCGCTCAGCCCCAGGCCGAAGCGCGTCACCAGTCCCGTCGATTCGCGATTGCCCGGCGGGTTGATCTCCTTGAGGAAGTCGTAGCTCTGGTCGGCGAATTTCGCCTGCAGGGGATTGCCGTCGCGGCTCGCCAGGATCGACACCAGGTACGACTTGCCAGCCTGGCTTGGGCCGAACACGCCGACGCACATGCGCCGCCGCGCCGCGCGCGCCAGCTTGCGGCTCTGGTTGCGAACCTTCTGCAGCTCGCTGATCAGCGAGGGCGCCTGCTGCGCCACGGTCGGCGACTGCTCCGCCGCGCCCTTCAGCCAGGCGACGCCTTCGCTCGCGGAGACAGCCAATGCCTCGCAGTCCTGGGCCAGCCTGAGATCGATGGTGTCCATGTCCTCAACCGGTCTTGAGCATGCCTGTATCGAGCCAATATCCTTCGCGCCGCGGCAGCGTCTGCAGGCGCAGGGTCAGGCGATCGAGCGCCACGGCGCGGCCGTCGCGATTGGTCACCTGGCGCAGGCGGAAGCGTTCGACGTCGCCCGAATCCTTGTCCTTCGGCTTGACGCGGGCGAGCGCCACCTTGAACGGCGTCTCGCGGGCGTGCCGCTCGGCGTGCTCGGGCCGCGCGAACTCGAGCGCATATAGCCGCGCCGCCGGCCAGCGCACCAGGTCGAGCTGGCGGGCGCCGAGCCACATGGGGCCGCGGAACTCGAAGGTCGTCTCGGGCAGCTCGTACTCACGGTTGTCGAGATCGACGTCGCGGTAGACCAGGTCCTCGCGCTGCAGCCGCCCGCCGCCATCGAGCTTGCCGATGAACTTGGCGATGCTGCGCGAGCGCAGGAGGTCGGAGCGGAACGAGAAGTCGGGCAGCTGCGACTGGGCGAGGGCAGCGATCATGGCGCCGACCGCGACCGTGGTCTTGGGATCCTCGACGCGCAGGCGGGCGTCGCGGAACGGGTACCAGGCGCCGACGCGATAGTCGTGCAGGGAGATCACGCGCTCGGGCGGCAGCGGCAGCAATTCCATGAGAAGGCCGCGGATGCCGGGCAGACGCGACGGACGGCCCGACAGCAGCAGCACGTCGCAATCGTAGGCGTGCACGATCTCGGCGAGCGGCGCCAGCACCCGGCCCATCTCGGCGCGCACCGTCTTGTCGAGGTTCGGCAGCTCGACGGGGAATACGGTAGCGCGTAGATCGAAGCCCCTGGCGCCGCGCTTGCGCGCCGCCTCGTTGACGAAGGTCACGACTTCCTCGGAAGGCTTGGCGCCCTCGGCGAAGAATGACTCGTAGGGCCGCGGCTCAGCCGCGACGACTCCGGACGCCGGATCATAGGTCTCGGCAGCCCGCATCAGCTCGAGCGCGATCGGGTGGGCGATCTGCAAAGCGAACTGCTGGCGGAGGTTTCGCTGGATCACGTCCTCGCCGCCGCGGTCGCCGCCCACCAGCTCGGCCATCAGGTCGTCGGGGTTGGCGATGCCGGCGCTGTGCAGCGCCGCCTCGACCGGCGGCAGGACGTGGCCCTGCACGACGCGCAGCAGGATGTCGTCGCCGGCGACGTTGAAGCCTTCGCGGAACCGCTGCTCGGGGAACAGGGTGACCGAGGTGCCGGCACCTTCCAGCCGGTAGGTGTTGATGATCAGGTCGGTGGTGCCGCCGCCGACATCGATGCTGGCGATGTTGAGCGCGCCGTCGGCCGGCTTGCCGCGCGGCTTGCTGGTGATCTCGAAGAAGCGGCGGGCGTCACCGCCGAAATTGCGCGCCACCTCGGTGTAGAGATAGACCAGCTGGGTGCAGCTCGCCTCGTCCCAGTCGGTCAGCACGCGCGGCGGCGGCGCGGCCTGGTCGTCGAGCTTCCAGCCCAGCATCATCCACACCAGATCGCGCGCCGCCTCGGCGCGCTTGCGGAAGATCAGGCGCTCGGCCAGCGGCATGCCGGTGGGCAGGGTGAGCACGACGCGCCGCAGGCGGCGCGGCGTCTCGGCGTGGGCGCGCCTGCCGCGCTGCTGCGGCGAGTTCATCAGGGTCAGCGCCTGCAGGAGGATCTCCGACAGCACGAACGTCATTACAGAAGAACGCGAATACAGCGGCTCGAACACCGGCAGGTGATCGGCGCTGTCGGCGTCGGAGTCGACGAGATGCAGCGGCTCGCCCTTCTGGTTGACGAGCTGCGCCATCGGTCCGGCCGCCGCGGGCATCGCCGTCTGGTCCTGGGCATAGGCGATGTTGAAGCGCCATTCGCGCGGCTGCGGCTCCTCGTCCCACAGATAGCGCTTGGGGCTCGACATGCCGGTGTTGCCCTCGGTGCCGCGCCGGCGTGCGGCCAGGCGAGTCGCTTCCGGCCCGACCCGCGTCATGGTCGGCCAGACGAAGGCGTCGGCGCGGCCGCCCAGCCGCGACAGGTGGTTCTTGCCGAACCACGCCTGGGCGAACTCGACGCGCGATTCGAAGGGCCGCGCGTGCACGCTCTCGGGATGCGAGAGATCGCGCAGCGCGAGCTCGTAGGAGTCGTTCAGGTTGACGCCAAGCTCGCCCGCCGCCTCGATCAGCAGCCCGCACGTGCGCGAGTTGCCGACGTCGAGCACCAAGTCGACCTCGATGGCGCCGCGGCCCGGCCGCTCGGCATCGCCCACCAGCTTGATCGGCGGCAGGTGCAGGGCGCTGGCCAGCAACCCCAGGAAGGCGAGGTAGCGCGCCGTCGCCTCCTGCGGCTTCTGCTTGATGTCGCTGTCGATCTCCTCGAGCGTGGCGCGCGGATGCAGCTCGCGGAACAGCTCCTCGAGCCACTGGTTCATCCAGCCCTGGCGCAGCAGCCAGTGGTTGGCGCGCTGCTGCGGCGCCAGCGCGAACAGCGCGCCGGCGGTGACGTCCTTGGACGACGGGGTGAGATAGGCGCGGCCCTCGGCCTCGGCGATCAGGCCGGTATCGAAGGCGATCACCGCGCGATAGCGGTTGCCCTGCTCATCGCGGTAGCCGGCGCCGTAGCGCGCCTCGAGATCGACGACGCGCACGCGCGCCCAGTCGGCCGGACCTTCGCGGAACTGGTTGTTGGGTCGCACCTGCAGGAACGGCAGCGGCACCCACTTGTCGAGGAAGGGCGCCAGCGCGTCCTTGGCGGTGATCACCAGATTGGGCTCGGCGGCGCGCCGGCGGCCGGCCTCGACGACCTCGTACTGGCCGTGCGCCTCGTCGAAATCGAGCTGCACCAGATCGTCGACACCCTTGCCGGCGGCAGCGTCGTGGAAGCCCCATTCGCGGATCTTCAGGCGCACGGGGTCGAAGCCGAAATCGAGGAACTGAATGCCGGAGCGGGCAATCAGAGTCGTCGGGCTGGGATAGCTCGGCAGGCGGGCGAGATCGCTCATGTGATGCTGTTCAGATGTGTACCGATATTAGCCCTGCTGGGAGCCGAACAGCAGCTGAATGTGTCGCATGGATCAACGGCCGATCTGCACCCGATAGCTCCGCGAATCGCCCGGCTGGCTGCCGCTGCACTTCGCCACGCCGTCGGCGCCGACCTCGCAATTGACCGTGTTGCGCGCGTAGGTCCGCCCGTCGGCGCACTTGGGATTGGCCTTCTCCTCGATGGTGAGCTTGTCACCGCTCCAGCGCGCCTCGGCCGGGGCCTCGCAGACGCTGCCGTTCTTCTGCCTGAAGCTCACCTTGCCCTTGCCCTTGTCGTCCAGGGTGTAGGTCGGGCGGATGTCGCGCTCGCCGGTCGCGGTCGCCAGCCCGGTGCGCGAGCGCCAGTCGCCCTTCAGGAAGGCGAGATCCTGCTTCTGCCTGGCGTCGGGCGGCACGACCATCGGCTTGGGCTCGTCCTTGGGCGCCACGGCGCCCTTGTTCTTGTCGTCCATGCGATTGTTGTTGGCGCTGCCCCTGTCGGCATTCCTATTGTCGGCGTTCTTGTCGAGATTCCTCTCGTCCGGTCCGCCCGGGCCCTGGTCCTTCTGGCCCTGGTCCTTGCCGCGATCCTTGTCGGCCTCGTTGCCCGCACCCGGGCCCTTGTCGACGGCGGTTCCCTTGTCGACAGCCGCGACATCCGGGCCGACCGTGCTGTCGGGCGCGGCGCCGCGTTCGATCGGCACGTTGCCCACGATCACGCCGCCCGGAACGACCAGGCCGGCGGCGCAGTCGCCGCCGCGCCGCGCCAGCTCGTCGGTGAGCCGCGCCAGCTCCAGACGCAACGCCTCGCTGTCGCGCTGCAGGGTATCGACGCGCGCTTTCTGCAGCTCGACCGGCTGGCGCACCGACATGCCGAGCGCGCGCTCGCGCGCCTCGGCTTCGAGCACCGGCTCGAGCCGCGGCAGGTACGGCCGCACCAGCCAGGCGGCGAGCGCCAGCAGGAGAAGCAGCAGGACGGCGAGCAGCAGCCATTGCCACCAGGTCGAGCGCGCGCCGACCGCGGCCACGGCGGGTGCGCTGGCGAGCACGGCCTGCGGCGCCGGCTGGGCGAGGCCCGGCCGCGGCGCCGCCGAAACGGGCGGACTGGCGAGGAAGGAACCGGGGAGGGCGGCATCGGCGCTGAAGCCCCAGAACGTCATGACCGGCTTGCCGTCGACGACGTAGAGCGTGTCCTCGCCGGGCGCCGTCAGGGCATGACGCAGCAGGCGCGCGAAGTTGCGCTCGGCGCCCGACCGCGAGGGCGCCTCCATCGACTCGGCGAGGCTCGACATGTCGTCGTGGAGGCGACGAACCTCGTCGAGCACGGCGGTGCGTTCCGCCTCGCTGAGATCGGCGAGACCGTGCACCGTGCCCTCGAACGGGGCGTACCAGTCGATCTGTCGTCCGGTCGGGTCGACTTCGGGGATCGCCAGCAGGTCGGCGTGACGGCGCGACAGGCGCGCGGTCACCGCCGTGCGCAGCTGGCCGGCGGCGCGCCACACGGGGTCACCCGCCATGCCGAGTGCGCGATAGCGCTGCAGCGGTTCACTGACGAGAAGGGGTCCTGCGGCCATCCGGGTTCCCTGGCGATATTTTCTCAGCGCGGGCAGACCATGGCGTACGTCCAGCGCGTACCCCACATCTCCCCCGTTACGATGACATCGACCGAATAATCCCCGGCGACGGGCTTCCAATCGAAGCCGAAGCCGCCGCGGCCGCTGCGCGGGCCGCCGGTGCCGGCGAGCACCTGGCCACGATACACCACCCTGATGTCGTCGGGCTTGACATAGAGATTGTAGTTGATGCCGACGAAGCCCGGCCGGTCGCCGAGATAGTGGCGGTTGCGCGTCACGCCTTCGCCGCCGGAATCGCCCGACCAGTTGCACGGCAACTGGCCCGGCGGCGGACGGTTGAGGGACGGCGCCGGAGGCAGTGAGGCCTGCCGCTGCTGTTGCGGCGGTGGCGGCGGCGGAGGCGGCGCCGGCGGCTTGGCGGCCGCCACCGGCGGCGGTCGAGGCGGGGGCGGCGGCTTGGGCGGCTCGATCGGCTTGCACGCTGCGATCTTCTTCTTGAGCTCGAGTTCGAGCGCGGCCAGTTCGGTCTTGAGCTTGCCTTCGTCGGCTTCGGCGTTGTCGAGCGAGGCCTTCAGCAGCGGCGTCGGATCGGGCGGCGCTTCCGGCGGCGGCGGGGCCGGCGTCTCGTGGGTGGCAATGGTGAGGTCGGGCCCGACCGGTGCGCAGGCGCGCATCAGCCACGACGTCGCCAGGAGCAGCAGGAGCAGGAACAGGCCGAACAGCAGGGCGCTGAGCCACGGCGCCCAGGCGAGCCGTGCGGCCGGCACGGCGGGCACGCTGGCCAGGGTCGTGGCGGCGGCGGCCGCGATCGGCGCCGGCCGCGGCATCGTGGGCAGGGCGACCGGCTGCAGGCTCGCCACGGCATCGGCTTCGTAGCCCCAGGCCACGATCACCGGTTCGCCGTCGACTACATAGATGAAGTCGTCGGACGGCCGGCGGGTCGCAAGCTCCAGCGAGCGGCCGATCAGGCGCGCCTCGTCGGCCGCCGTGGCCGACTGCAACTGAGTGCCGAGCCGGCGGATCGCCTCGAGATGCCGCTCGACCGTGGCCAGCACCCGGGCACGTTCGCTCTCGCCGATATCGGCGATACGCCGCACCGGGCCGGAGCGCGCGGCGTACCAGTCGATGCCGTCGCCGTTCTCGCGCAACTGCGGATCGGCGAGAAGGTTGGCCGGCCCGTCGCCCAGGCGGCGTCGGATGACAGCCAGGAGCTGGCTGGCGACCGCATGCAGCGGATCGCCGCGCACGCCCAAGGGCCGAACGCCGAGACGGGTGGTCACGATCAGGGTGGGACGGTCGCCCATGACGCGCCAATATCAGCCAGTAAATCCGGCTTGTTTATGTCCAATTGTCCAGACCTTGGCGATGATTTTAAGGGCGCAGATCGCGCAGTCCCGGGGAAGTGACCTTGTGGTGACCGGCGTGCTCTTGGCGCACGTCACGCTCTTTTGGACCGCGGGCGTCCTGCCCGCTCAAGCTCATGAGCGGGCGGGACGCCCGCGGTCCGGAAGATTAAGAGCCTAACGCCCCGCCCCCGGGGCTCAGGAACGCCGTCTCCCCGCCGGCGGAAATCTTCACGATGGGTGTGGCGAACACGGCCGACAGCCGCTCCGGTGTGAGCATGGCCTCGCTCGGGCCGAGCGCATTCAGGCGGCCGTTCTCGAGAATGGCGACACGGTCGGCGTAGCGCGCCGCCATGTTGATGTCGTGCAGCACCGCCAGCACGCCCAGGCCGCGATCGGCGCGTCGGCGCGCGCTCGCCAACGCGGCATGCTGGTGGGCGAGGTCGAGGCCGGTGATCGGTTCGTCGAGCAGCAGGAAGGGCTGGACCGACGAATCGGCATCGCATTGCGCCAGCACGCGGGCCAGCTGCACCCGCTGGCGTTCCCCGCCGGACAGCACCGTGTAGGGGCGGTCGGCAAAGGCCAGCGCCTCCGTTTCATGCAGCGAGCGTTCGGCCAGGGCGCGCATCTGGCGCTCCGACAACCGGTCGCGATGGGCCAGCAGGCCGAGGGTGGCGATCTGCATCCCGGTGAAGTCGAAGGCTACCGCCGAATGCTGCGGCAGCACGGCGCGCCGCCGCGCCAGCGTCCTCTTGTTCCACTGCCCGATCGGCTTGTCGTCGAGCAGCACGGCGCCCCTCGCCACCGCGCGATCGCCGGCGATGGCGCCGAGCAGGGTGCTCTTGCCGGCGCCGTTGGGGCCGAGCACCGCCAGGAACTCGCCGAGCGCCAGGGCGAGCGAGATGTCCTCGATCAGGACCTTCGCGCCGGCGCGGACGCTGACGTTCCGGGCCTGCAGCAGGCTCACAGGCCGCTCCGGGCGGCGCGGCCGGCCAGCAGCCAGAGGAAGAAGGGGCCGCCGACCAGCGCGGTCAGCACGCCGATCGGCAGCTCGGCCGGCGAGACGACAGTGCGCGCGAGCGCGTCGGCCAGCACCAGGAAGGTGCCGCCGAACAAGGCGGCGGCGGGCAGCAGGGTGCGATGCGCCGGCCCCAGCAGGAGGCGCACGATGTGCGGCGCCACCAGGCCGACGAAGCCGACGGTTCCCGAGATCGCCACGCTGGCGCCGACTGCCAGGGCCACCTGCGCCACCAGGCGGCGCTTCAGCCGTTCGACATCGACGCCGACATGGCCGGCCTCGCGTTCGCCCAGCGCCAGCGCGTCGAGCAGGTGGGCGGCCGGCAGCAAGGTCGGCACGGCGATCGCCAGCACCAGCAGGGCGGGCAGGATGGCGATCCAGGTGACGGCGCCGAAGCCGCCCATGGTCCAGAAGATCAAGGTGCGCAGCTGCTGCTCGTCGGCGATGAACACCAGCATGCCGATGCCGGCGGCGGCGATGGCGTTGATGGCGATGCCGGCCAGCAGCAGCGTGCCGACCAGGGTGATGCCGTCGCGCGCCGCCAGCCGGTAGACCACGACCGTCGCCGCGAGGCCACCCACAAAGGCCGCGACCGGCAGCAGCCACGGCTTGAGGGGCGGCGGCACGATGTGCATCACCTTCTCGCCCAGCACGATCACCGTCACGGCGGCGAGCGCCGCCCCGCTCGACACGCCGAGCAGGCCGGGGTCGGCCAGCGGGTTGCGGAACAGGCTCTGCATTGCCGCACCGCCCGCCGCCAGCGCGGCGCCGACGGCGAAGGCCGCGAGCACGCGCGGCGCGCGGATGGCGTAGAGCACCGTCGCCGTGGTGCCGTCGATCGGCGCGCTGGAAAGGCCAAACGCCGACAGGAGGTTGGCGACGCTCACCGGGAAGGCGCCGATGCACAGGCCACCCAGCACGCTCAGCACGGCGGCAAGCGCAAACAGCGGAATCGGCCGCCGCACGGCGATGCCCAAGGCGGGAGCGCTCACCGGGTGCGGACGAGGTCGGGGTGGAGCGCGCTCGCCAGCTCCTCGGCCGCCTGTGGCGTGCGCGGTCCGAAGCCCAGCAGCAGCAGCGCGTCGAACTGCAGCACCTTGCCGTCGCGTCCGGCCGGCGTGCGGCTGATCGCCGGCTGGTCGAGGATCGCCTTGACGCCGCCCAGCGCATCCACGGTCTGGCGCGTCACCAGCACGAAGTCGGCGCGCGAGGCGATCACCGCTTCCGGCGTGAGCGGCCGGTAGCCGGCATAGCCGTTGATGGCGTTGATGCCGCCCGCCAATCGGATGATGCCGTCGGCCGCCGTCTCGCGGCCAGCGGCCTGCGGCGCGCCGCCGCCCATCGACAGCAGGAACAGCACCCGCGGCTTGTTGCCCGCCCTGGCGAGCCGCGCCGACAGCGCCTGCATCCCGGCGCGGCCGCGCGCGATCATGGCGTCGGCCTCGGCCGATTTGCCGGTGACCTTGCCGACCGCCGCGATCTTGGCGATCACGCTGTCGTAGTCGTAGCGGTCTGGCAGGACCAGCACCTCGATCCCGGTACTCCGCAGCTGATCGAGAGTCGTGGCCGGCCCCGCCGCCGTGGTGGCGAGGATCAGGGTCGGCTTCAGCGACAGCACACCCTCCGCCGACAGCGCGCGCATGTAGCCGACCTGCGGCAGGGCGCGCGCTTCGGCCGGGTAGAGGCTGGTCGTGTCGACGCCGACCAGCAGATCCTGTGCGCCAAGCGCGTAGAGGATCTCGGTGAGCGAGCTGCCGATCGAGACGATGCGCGGCGCCTTCCGGGCGCGCGCAGCCGGCGCGGCGAACGCCGCCGCCGCGGCCGCGATCATCGCGGCGCGGCGGCCGGGTGCGAGGGCCGTTGTTCTCCTCCCCAGCTCCGCTGGGGAGGTGTCCGCGTCTTCGCGGACGGAGGGGTCATGAGTCATCGCCTATGACCCCTCCGTCGCCGTAAGACGGCGACACCTCCCCGGCGAAGCTGGGGAGGAGAAGCGAAAGTGAGGACCTATGAGCGCGCCATCGGAGTGGCGCGCCCTCAGCGGGAGACCGTGATTCGTGTTGCTCACGACGCAGCCCGCTTCTCGATCCCGGCGACCAGGGTGCGCCATTCCTCGAGCTCGGGCTTGCCCGGCTTGCGCGCGCCGAACATCAGCAGGATGTTGCGGTCGAGCGCGTCGAACGCCTCGATCGAGGTGACGATGCCGTCGTCGGTCGGCTTGCGCACCGAGAACACGCGGGCGACGCCTTCGTCGCGCAGATGCAGGTTGAACGCCGGATCGACGATGTTGAACCAGC
>NZ_JBFWZI010000059.1:0-37238 GCF_050185545.1 Reyranella sp.
GCTGCCGGATTCTTCACCCAGAAGGTGATCTTGATGATGTCGTCGACCGTCGCGCCGGCGGCCTCGACGTCGTGACGGATGTGGGTGAACACGTTGGCGACCTGCTGCTCCAGCGAATCGGGCAGATCGCGCGTACCCGGATTGGTGCCGCCGATCACGCTCGACATGATGACGTTGCCGATCCGGCTGGCATTGGGGATCGGGTTCTCGTGGCGCGGCAGCTTGCCGTTGACGCTCTTGCGCTTGGCCATGGTCGCGATCACTCCGCCGGCACTTTGTCTTTGCCGAACGTCGGAACGCCGTGCGTGCGGTCCTCGAGCGCCTCGGCGCCCTCAGTCGGCAGGACCTTGACGAAGTTGAGCGCACCGTCGATGTCGCCCGCCCATACCTCGCGCGGCAGGTCGTAGACGAACTCGACGCCATAGCCGTTGGGATCGTGGATGTAGAGGCTGTGAGTCATGCCGTGCTCGACGCGGCGGTCGAACTTGACCCCCTTGGCCTGCAGGTAGGCCAGGTGCTTCAGCCACGATTCGCGATCCGGCATGGTGATGGCGATGTGATTGACGGCGACCGGCATGCCGAACATGGCCCACTCCTTGGGCGGCGCCGGCAGGTCGCGGTTCTCGACCAGGGCGATGTCGTGATGATGGCTGTCGCCGTTCTCGCGCACGCCGCTGTAGAAGCGCATCTTCGGTGGATTGGGGCGCTGTACCGTCGGCTTGATCTCGCCGACCTGTCGGAAGCCCACGATCTCCGTCCAGAAGCGATGCGATTCCTCGATGTCGCGAACGTTGAGGACGAGATGATTGATGCCCCGTGGCGTAACTGGCTTGTCCATGTCTCGGTTCTCCCGGGTTGGATTCCTCCGCACCTCGTGTGCGATCAGCTCTTACGGCTGCCGATGATACCGCCAAATGGCAGCATGCGCTCCCCCACCGTACAGGCACCGGTTGGTAACCGGCAGGCCAACGCAATCGACGCGCCTTGTCTTCGCCGCCCGCGAGTCTAGCCAACCGGTCAGCATGCCGAAACGATCAATCTCATCATGGGCTGCATAACCAACAATTATGTAGCGAACGTCGGTTCAGGTGGCCGATGGAAGCGGGAGCAGGGCGCTCGCGGACCCGTCGGGAGCGGGATTGGCCAGCCGCAAATCCTCGACGATGCCGGCGAACTCAATGCCATAGGCGGTCTCGAGAAGCGTTGCCCGCTCGGCCAGCGTCGCCCAGGCGAGATCGCCGATCTCGCCCGACAACCCGACGACGATGGTGCTGTCGGTCTCGCCGACAGGTATCCGCAACAGGCGGCCCGAGAAGCTGCGGCCGATGCGCTCGACGAAGAGATTGAACTGCACGTCGAAGCTCCACAGGTGGATCAGCGCCGCACCGCCGGTGGCGAGCGCTGCCCGGCAATCATCGAAGAACTCCTGCGAATAGAGATTCTGCGGCGTGCCCAGCCCATCGAAGATATCGAGCAACAGCGCATCGGCGCTGCCATGGTGATCGCGCAGGTATCGCGCGCCGTCGCCCTGGATGACCTGCAGCCGGTCGTCATCGGCGGGCAGCTGGAAATGGCTGCGGGCGACGGCGATGACATCGGCGTCGATTTCGACCGCCCGCGTGCGGATGCCCGGCGCAAAGCGATGAAGGAACTTCGGTACCGATCCGCCGCCCAGCCCGATCGTCACGACCTCGCGGGCGCGCGGAACGAACAGCAGGAAGCTCATCAAGGCGCGGCTGTGGGGATGGACCAGCTCGAAGGGCTGCTCGAGACGCATCGAGGATTGGCTGATCGGCGTTCCAAGATGCAGGGTGCGCAACCCGTCCATCTCGATGATGCCGATGTCACCCTTGATCGGCACATGCGCCTTGTTCAGGCGCAGGGATCGCCGGTAGCTGGCGTCCGCATCGGCCAGGCGGCCGAGAGCGCGCAGTACCGTCCCATGGTTGGTGTGGAACTCCGAGTTTCGCGGCATCAGGCCGACCGCCTTGGCGTAGCTCTCCGCCGCCTCCTCGAAACGTCCGAGGCGGAAGAGAGTGCGCCCCCTTTGATTGTGTGCGTGGGCGTGGCTGGCACTCAGCGCCAGGAGCCGATCATACTGCGCCAGCGCCTCGTCGTACCGCTTGGCGCGGAAGTGAACGTTGCCGCGGCCATAGAGCGCTTCCGGCACATCGGGCTTCAGCGCGAGCGCCCGCTCGTAGCTCGACAGCGCATCCTCGTTGCGGCGCAGCTCGACGAGGACATTGCCGCGATTGACGTGCGCCTCGGCAAGATCGGGCTTGAGCGCGATCGCCTTGTCGTAGGTCGCCAAGCCTTCCTGAGGCTGACCCGTCCTGGCCAAAAGGCTTCCATAGTTGAGTAGGGCGCCGATGTCGTTCGGACGCATGCGCAAGGCCGCTCCGAGCAGGTCGCGCGCTTCCGCGAGGCGGCCCTGCTGCAGGCGCACCACCCCCATCACATACGTGGCATCGAACTGATCCGGTTGGGACCCGAGCACGGCGCGGCAGGCCGACACCGCCTTGTCGAACTCGCCCTTCTGGAGCGATCGCCACGCCCGATTGATCAGCTGGGCCGGTGTCTTCTTGCCAGCCTGCGTTGGCAGGTAGTTCTTCATCAGCCGTCCAATGTAAGGGCACTGCGCACAAACGTCGCCCAAATTCCCTCGGCGCACTGCGAAACGATGCTTGGACCGAACGTCATCGGGGACGATTCCGTCGACATTGCGATGTCGTCGCGGCACTGTTGGGGACGCCGCCGCATCGTTTCGCCGGAGCCCGCTTATTTTCACGCTTTACCTCGCGCTCGGCGCGATGTTCGTGCAGCAGACCTTCGCGACCGTCGGTCGCTCGACGGTACCGCTGATTGCCGCCGCCATCATCGCGGATCTGAAGATCGATCCGGCGCTGGTTGGAATCTACCTCGCCATCGGCTCCGTGGCGGGCTTCCTGACGACGCTGGGCTGCGGCGGCTTCATCCTGCGCTACGGCGCCATGCGCATGACCCAGGTCGGCATGGCCGCTCTCAGCCTCGGCCTCGCCGTGATCGCCGTCGGGTGGCTGCCCCTGTTCGCCATCGGCGCCATGGTGGCCGGCCTCGGCCAGGCCGTGTCGACGCCGTCGAGCTCGCACCTGCTCGGCCGCCTGTCGCCGCCGCGGCTGGCGCCGCTGGTCTTCTCGATCAAGCAGACCGGCGTGCCGGCCGGGCTGATGGTTGCCGGCATCGTGGCGCCGGCCCTGGTCGCGATGTCGGATTGGCGCACGGCGGTCCTCCTGATCGCCCTGGTTTGCGGCCTTTCGGTCGTCGCGCTACAGCCGCTGCGCGCCCGCTTGGATGTCGATCGCAATCCCGGCCAGCCGCTGTCGCCGGCCGACATCCGCGCCAACGTGGCGAGCGTGGTGCGCGATCCGGCGCTGCGCGCCCTTTGCCTGGCGATGTTCAGCTTCGTCGGCCTGCAGTCGCTGTTCACCGGCTTCTTCGTGCTCTACCTGGTGCGCGGCCTGGGCTACGACCTGGAACGGTCGGGGCTGGTGTTCGCCATCGCCGTCGCCATCGCGGTTCCGGCCCGTATCGGCTGGGGCTGGCTCGCCTCGCGCTTCGTCCGTCCGGCCGTCCTGCTCGCCTGGCTCGGTATCGGCATGGCGGCAGCCGCAGTGCTGACCGCCCTGATCGATCCGGCGTGGCCCACCTGGGCGGCGACCATTGTCGCCACCCTGCTCAGCGTCACCGCAGTGAGCTGGCATGGCGTGCTGCTGGCCGAGGTCGCGCGCCTCTCCCCGGTCGGCCGCATCGGCGCCACGACCGGCGCGGTGCTGGCGTTCGGCGACGCCGGCTCGCTGGTCCTGCCGCTGCTGTTCAGCGCCGCCCTCGCCCTCACCGGCGGCTACGGCATCGGCTTCCTGATCGGTGCGGGGCTGGCCTTCGCCGTCGGCCTGCGCGGCCTGTGGCAGCGCTACCTCGGATAGACGCTAACTTCAGAACTCCTGACACAGCCCCGGGTCAGGAGTTCTAAGCCTGACCTTTCCCATGGGCGGCGCCTCTTTGCTGGGAGCGCGCCACTCCGATGGCGCTCTTTGGATGGGTCATCACCAAGAAGAGCGCCATCGGAGCGTCGCGCTCCCAGCAGAAGAGTCCACCTCTTATTGGTGGCGCGCTCCCAGCCGTGGGCACTGCCTAGGCGGCCTGCTCCAAGATCATCGCCGCCGCCTTTTCGCCGATCATGATCGAAGGCGCATTGGTGTTGCCCGAGGTCAGTGTCGGCATGATCGAGGCGTCGGCGACGCGCAACCCGTCGATGCCGTGCACGCGCAAGCGCGCATCCACCACGGCCATGGCATCGTTGCCCATCTTGCAGGTGCCGACCGGATGATAGGTCGTCTCGGCGACCTGCTTCACCCAGTCGATGATCTCGTCGTCCTTGCGGCGCTGGGCGCCGGGCGCGACCTCGGTCACCTGCAGCGGCGCCATCGCCGGCGCCGTCATGATGGAGCAGGCGATGCGCACCGCGCGCACGGTGAGCTCGGCATCGATCGGCGCCGACAGGAAGTTGAAGTTGATCGCAGGCGGCCGGCGCGGGTCGGCCGAGACGATGTGGATGCTGCCGCGGCTCTCCGGCCGCATGACGTGGGCGTAGCAGGTCATGCCGGACTGACGGGCGATACGCGGGCCTCGCGGCCCGGGCTCGGTGAACATCGGCACCCAGCCGAGCAGCAGGTCGGGTGCTTCCAGCCCGTCGCGCGAGCGCACGAAGGCGCGCAGCGGCGCTCCTACCATGCCGAGCAGGCCCTTGCCGGTGAAGGCGTAGCGCAGCGCCTGCCAGACGAGACCGAGGCCGCGGCCGCGATCGTTGAAGGTGATGCCTCTGGTGCCGATCGCCCAGCGCGTGCGCGGCGCATAGTGATCGCGCAGGTTCTCACCGACACCCGGCAGTGCGTGCCGCACCGCGATGCCCAGTCCCTTGAGGCGCTCGGGCTGGCCGATACCCGAGAGCTCGAGCAGTTGCGGCGAGTTGACCGAGCCGCCGCTGACCACGACCTCGCGACCGGCACGCGCCTCGCGCGTTGCGCCGCCGGCAGCGTAACGCACGCCGACGCAGCGACTGCCGTCGAGCAGCAGGCCGTCGGCCGCAGCACCGGTCTCGATGCGCAGATTCGGGCGCTTGCGGATCGGCGCAAGATAGCACTGCGCCGTGCTCATGCGCCGGCCGGACGCGATCGTCGCCTGGCTCATGGCGATGCCGTCCTGGCGCGCGCCGTTGTAGTCCGGGTTGTGCGCTATGCCGACCTGGCCCGCCGCCGCGATGATGGTGGCGAAGATGCGGTCACGCGGCTCGGGATTGGTGACGCGCAACGGACCATCACGGCCGCGGAAGGCATCGTCGCCGCCGCCCTGGTAGCTCTCCATGCGCTTGAAGTGCGGCAGCACGTCGGCGTAGCTCCAGCCGCGATTGCCGAGCTGCGCCCAGGTGTCGTAGTCGTGCGATTGCCCGCGCACGAAGGCGAGGCCGTTGATGGCGCTCGACCCGCCGAGCAGCCGGCCGCGCGGCACCGGCAGGCGCCGTCCGTTCGTGCTGGCCTCGGGTTCGGCGCTGTAGAGCCAGTTGGCGGCGGGATTGGTCAGCAGGCGGGCGTAGCCGACCGGCAGGCGCGACCAGGGGTTGCTGGCCGGGCCGGCCTCGAGCAGCAGAACCTTGTTGCGCGGATCGGCCGACAGCCGGTTCGCCACCACCGCTCCGGCCGATCCGGCGCCGACGACGATGTAATCGTAATTCTTCCCCTCGCTTGCCGACACGCCTCAGCCTCCCCGCGACTGCACTCGGCGAAACCTTCCGCTCAAACGCTGCTCCAGTGCAAGTGCTTGTCGATCATGCTCTTCCGCTGGGAGCGCGCCACTGCGATGGCGCTCTTCTCGCCGATCACACATCCCATGAGCGCCATCGGAGTGGCGCGCTCCCAGCCATGGGCTTCCTTCACGCAGCGGCCGCGCTACTTGAAGCGATAGCGGAAATCGCAGTAGGGCGCCCCCTGCATGATGGTCTGGGTGCGCCGGAACTCGACGTTTGCGCCGCCGATCTCGGCAATATGGAAGTCGGAGTCACAGAGCAGGATGCCGCCGAGCTCCGGTTCGCCGAGGCTCTTGAAGAACTCGGCGTATTGACAGCGCGTGACGTTGTACTCGCGCACCGTGCCGTCGTCGCGCAGCATCTCACGGTCGACCGCGGCGCCGATACGCGGGCGCATGTCCTCGGCCCACACGGCGTCCCATTTTTCGCGCGGCATCCCGGGCTTGGACTCGCCGATGCGATGATAGAGGGCGCGCGCCCACTGGCGCAGCGCATCGCCGACGATGGCATCGGCGCGCGACCTTCCGAGCTCGGCGCGTAGGGCGCGCAGCACGGGCAGGATCACCTCGGCCTGCAGCTTGACCTCGTCGAGCAAAGAAATCCTGGCAGTATCTGGCATGACTGAACCTCGGTTCGCGACGCGAAAGCATATACCCGAAATCGCGGGCGCGGCAGCCACTCCTGGGTTACCCGGATCGCCTGGTCCTCTTTCAGCATCGAAGGAATGTTTGCCATGACCATCGCCCAGCTCGAATCCCTGGTCTCCCTGCTGCGGTCGCGACCAGCGCCTGCCGTACCGGTCGTCGCCGAGGCGCGTGCGCGCTTCGAAAAGATGGCCGACTTTCTCGGCGGCGCGCCCGATGCCAAGTGCGAGATGGTCGACGCGGGCGGAGTGCCGGCGGAATGGGTGGCGCCCCCCGGTCACGATCCGCAGCGCGCGATCCTCTACCTGCACGGCGGCGGATACGTCATCGGCTCGCTGGCGACGCATCGCCGTCTCGCCTACGACATCGCCGCGGCCTGCGGCGCGCGGGTCCTGCTGATCGATTACCGGCTGGCGCCCGAGCATCCCTTCCCGGCCGCAGTAGAAGACGCCGCCAAGGCGTGGCGCTGGCTGTTGCAGCAGGGTTTCGCGCCCAACCGGTTGGCGATCGCCGGAGACTCGGCGGGTGGCGGTCTCACCATTGCCACCCTGGTCAATCTGCGCGACCAGAAGCTTGGCCTGCCGGCCTGCGCCGTGGCCATATCGCCGTGGGTCGATCTCGAGGGACTGGGCAACAGCATGGCGACGCGCTCGGCTCAGGATCCGATAGTGCAGAAGGACAGTCTGAAATGGTTCGCCGCGCAGTATCTCGGCACCACCGCCGCTACGACGCCGCTCGCCGCACCCCTGCACGCCAATCTCGACGGCCTGCCGCCGATCCTGGTCCAGGCCGGCACCGCGGAGACGCTGCTCGACGACGCGACGCGGATTGCCGAGAAGCTGCACACCGCGGGCGTCGAGGTACGGCTGGCGATCTGGCCGAACATGCTGCATGTCTTCCCGCTGTTCGCGCCGATCCTGTCGGAGGGACGCGACGGCTGCCTCGAGATCGGCAGCTTCATCCGCAGCAAGTGCGCCTGAAACGGGGCGCGGCGCCACCTTTGGCGGCGAGCCGCGTTGACCTTGGCCAGGACTGGAGAGCTCGAGCATGCCCGGCCGATTGCTGATGCTGGCTGTCCCCTTTCTGCTGACTGCCGGCCTCGGTGCCTGCGCCAGCGTGACCCTGGCACCCGGCGCGCAGGACATCGCGGGCAAGCAGTTCTCCCCGCCACCGGAGGGCCAGGCCGCGCTGTACATCTATCGTGAGGGCATCTTCGCCTCGGCCGTCCTGCTTCCCGTCTCGGTCGGCCAGCGCGCCATCGGAGCGCTGGCCGTGGACACCTGGTTCCTGGTCGACGTGCCGCCCGGCACGTACGACGTGCGGTGCACGGGCGGGGAGAACACCGACATGCGGACCGTCCAGCTGGCGCCGGGGGAGACGCGCTACGTCGAGGCCGCGATTCGCCCCGGCTTCCTTGCCACTCGCTGCGCGGTGTTCGAGGTCGCGCCCGAAACCGGGCAGAAGGCAATCCGCGCCGGCAAGCGCGCCCTGGAAATTCCCTGACTGGAAAGCCGGCCTACTGCGGGCCGCTGGCCTCGACCTTGCGCAGGGTGAGATCGATGGGCTTGCCGATGTCGGCCGACGTGACTGTGCGCGGCTCAGCGAGCCTGAACAAGACCAGGCGGCCGAGCACCAGGCGGGCCGTGAGCGTGAACTTGCGTCCCGGCGTGGCGCTGTCCGTCGGCAGGCGCAGGGTGAAGGGTATCGGCACCGACCAGCCGGTGCGCACAACCTGCTCGGCGACGATCTCCCCCGGTGGGCCCTTCGACGGATCCAGCAGCTGAACTTGCAGCTCGACGCCGCGCGGCGGTGCGACCTTCTCGGCGTAAGTGGCCGACCCGGTGACCGCGACGGCGGGCGGCAACCGATCGCCCAGTCGCGGCAGCAGGTGGCTGGTGTGGAAGACCACGGCCTCGCCGTTCTCGTTGATCATGCAAGTGAAGCGGAACGGCACCGAGGACCCATCGCGCCGCTGTCGCATTCCGGTGCCGGTCACTGTGGTGGCAATCTGCTGGTTTCCGAACTTCTCCTCGGTCCGCTCGATGGTCACCCACGGCATGCCGTCGAGCGCCACGAAGCCGAAAGCCGGATCGGCCTGGCGCGTGTCGAAGCCGATCTTCCCGGCACAACGGGAGATCGCCGATGACGAGATGCCACCGGGCTCCTGGGCAAACGCCGGCAAGCTCGCCGCGCCGGCGAGCAGGACCAAAAGCGGGTACGAGACCTTCATCGACCGGACTCCTCGCACTGACTGTGCCACGAGCGAACAGTCGAGGAAACAACGCAGAAAGTGGCGGCGGCTTTCGGTCACCGTCACCTGCCGCTCACGGCGGCACGTTTCGAATTCGAAGTGTGTCCGGGTCTCACACGACACCGGAACGCGCGGCGCCGTGGGCAGCTTGCGATCGCGGCGTTAGATGGCGAAGTCTTCCAGCTTCTTGCCACCCTTCAGGGCAGCAACCATCCATCGCGGCTTCAGGCCGCGCCCTGTCCAGGTTTCGCTGCGGTTGGCCGGGTTGCGATACTTCGGCTTCACTTTCTTGCCCTTCAGTGCGCTGGCCCGGCCACCGCCCCTGGCGCGGCCATCCATGGCCTGATCGATGTCAGCCGTCGTGAGCTTGTACTTCTTCAGCACGGCCTTGAGCTGCTTGATGCCGGGCTTCTCCGTCTGCTTGAGAGCCTCGGCCTTGGCCTGAAGCTCGCGAATCTTCGCTTCGATCGATTTCAAAGAGGCACGACGCGGCATGTGACGACTTTCTCGTTTTTGGTGGTGGTTGGGTTGAGCGGATTATCCAGGAGGATCAATAAACCAGCACGTGACACGCCTAATACTAATTTCACCGCCGCCTCGTCAAACGGCGATTATGTCGAGCTGTGCAAGCTTCCTGCAATTTCGTCCTTTGCGCAGGACACCGCCAAAATCACGGCATGTGAGAACGACACCCGGTATTTTCAATTTCCGGGCGCATTCCTGGCGGCGCGGACGCACAATGGCATCGATGAGCCTGCAGGCACATTGACGAGACGAGGAAAAGAGTTTCCAATTTGATCGGGAAGGTGTGCAGCGAAATCGAAATCGACCATTAGGCTAGCAGTAGCCTGCGCTGTCGCCGGGAAGGTAAGTTCGATGTCCATTGCCTTGTTGCTACGCAACGGAAGTCGGTACGGCAAATCGTCGCCCGGCCGGCATCCCGTCTAGAGGCCGCCATGGCAACATTCCTGGTCAATGGTCTCGGCGGCGCCTCGGGTTTCGGCGAGAACGCGATGCCGCGCCTTGACGACACGCCCTCGCTGTTCATCGACCTCACCGCCGTAATGCCTGGCGGCCTTAACTTCTTCGGAACCATCTATACCGGCCTCTTTCTCAACTACAATGGCAGTGTGACGTTCGGCTCGGCGCTCGAGGAATATACCCCGACGGCAATCACGGCCTCGTCCAACATTCCGATCATTGCGCCCTTCTGGGCAGACACCGATACGCGAAGCGGCACCACGGCGGCGTCGCCCGGCGGCACGTCGACCGGCTCGAACCTCGTGTGGTACGACCTCGATGCCACAGGCCATACCTTCACCGCCACGTGGGACGACGTCGGCTACTACGACGAGCACCTCGACAAGCTGAATGCCTTCCAGCTGCAGCTGATCGCGGTCGGCACCAGCGGCGATTTCGACATCACGTTCCGTTACGAAACCATCAATTGGACGACCGGCGACGCATCGGGTGGAGACGGCGGGCTGTTCGGTCAGGTGGCCGTCGCCGGATACTCCTCGGGCGACGGCGAAAGCTACTTTCAACTGTCGCAAAGTGGCAACCAGGCGGCGATGCTGGCGCTGCCGACGGCCAGCAACGCTTCCACCCCCGGCCTGTTCAGCTTCAGCGTCCGCCAGGGCGTGCCCGTGGTCGCGCAAATCTCGATCGCGGCAAGCAGCGCCGACCAGCCGGAAGGCAACAACGGCTTCACGCTGTTCACCTTCACCGTGAGCCTGACCGGCGACACCTCGGTGGAACGAACCGTCTCCTATGCCGTCACGGGCACCGAAGGTGCCGATGCTGCGACGGACAGCGACTTCGATCAAGGCATGCTGCCTGCCGGTACCGTCTCGTTCGGCGTCGGCGATACGGTGCAGACGATCACGGTGAAGGTGCAGGGCGACACCGCGGTGGAAGCCGACGAGACGTTCCTTGTCACGCTGTCGAACGCGACTGGCGGCGCCACCTTCGACGCCGACAAGGCGACTGGGACGATCCGCAATGACGACCGCTCGATCGTGTCGATCGCCGCCCTGTCCGCCAATGCGAGCGAAGGCAACAGCGGCACGACGGCCTTCACCTTCACGGTGAGCCTCGATCGGGTCGGCGTGATGGATCAGGCTGTCGACTGGAGCGTCGCCGGCACCGGCACGCATGCCGCCGATGCAGCCGATTTCGGCGGCGCCTTGCCGAGCGGCACGGCAATCATCGCGGCCGGCGAAACCAGCAGCACGGTGACGGTGCTGGTATCGGGAGATTCGACCGTCGAGCACGACGAAGGCTTCACGATCACCTTGTCGAATGAATCACCTGGCCTCAGCCTGGGCACCAGCGTGGCTGCTGGCACGATCGCCAACGACGATAAATCGATCGTGTCGATCGCGGAGGCGATCGCGTCGCGGCCCGAAGGCGACAGCGGCGCCATTTCCTACGAAATTCCGATCGTGCTCGATCAGGCCGCCGTCACTCCCCAGACGGTCGCCTGGGCCGTGACCGGCTTTGGCGACCATCCGGCCGACGCCGCCGACTTCGACGGCGCCCTGCCATCCGGGATCGTGACCTTCGCCGCGGGCGAGACCATGCAGACCGTCACGGTCACCGTCTCCGGCGACACGACGGTGGAGTTCGACGAGGGCGCCGTCCTGACGCTGTCCGACCAATCGGCCGGCCTCGCGCTCGGCACGGCATCGGCGCTCGGCATCATCCTGAACGACGACATGTCGATCGTGTCGATCGCAGCCTTGTCGGCAAGCAAGCCCGAGGGCGATGACGCCAGCACGCTATACGCGTTCACGATCACCCTCGACCAGCCGGGCGTCTCGCCGCAGACGGTCGATTGGACGGTGACAGGCTCGGGGACACATGCCGCCGACGGCGCCGACTTCGGCGGCCTTCTGCCGTTCGGTTCGGCAAGCTTCGGCGCCGGCGAGACCACCCGGACCATCACGGTCGCCGTCGCCGGGGACGGCGTCGCCGAGCCCGACGAAGGCTTCAAGGTCACTCTGTCGAACCACTCGTCCGGTCTCGCGCTGGGCATCGCCTCGGCGACCGGAATCATCCAGAATGACGATTCCGCGACGGTCTCGATTGCAGCCGTGACAGCCGCCCTGGCGGAAGGCGACAGCGGCACCACCCTCTTCGATTTCGAGATTTCGCTGAGCCAGCCCGCCGTCGGAGGCGAAACCATCGGATGGTCGCTGTCGGGGGCCGGCGCTCATCCGGCCGACGCCGCCGATTTTGGCGGTGCCTTGCCCGGCGGAACGGTGACGTTCGCAGAGGGCTCGACCAGCGCCATCGTGAGCGTTGCGGTCTCCGGCGACACGAAGGCGGAATTCGACGAGGGCTTTGCCGTGGAGCTTTCCGGCCCCTCGCCCGGTTTGACGCTCGACACGTCCACGGCCGACGCAACCATCCTGAACGACGACACGCCCGTCGTGTCGATCGCCGCCGCCGTCGCGATCAAGGCCGAGGGCAATGCCGGAACGACCGCCTTCACCTTCACCGTGTCGCTCGATCAGGCGGCGACGACCGACCAGCCGGTCGATTGGACGGTGGCCGGTTCCGGCGACCAAGCCGCGGACGGGGCCGACTTCGGCGGCTCGCTACCGACCGGCAGCGTGACGTTCATTGCCGGCGAAGTCAGCAAGACGGTGACCGTGCTGGTCGCCGGCGACACGGTCGTCGAGCCCGACGAAGGCTTCAAGGTCGTCCTGTCGAACGTACCGTCGACGCTGGTGCCGGGCGTGACGACTGCCAACGGAACGATCGTCAACGACGACGCGACGGTGTCGATCGCTGCCGTGGCGGCGGGCATGGCGGAAGGCGATTCCGGCGTGACCGAGTTCGCCTTCGAGGTGACGCTGACCGGCGACAGCACGGTGTCGCACAGCATTTTGTACGCCGTATCGGGCTCGGGAGAGAATCCGGCCGACGCGGCTGATTTTTCCGGCGGCGCGCTGCCCACGGGGACTCTCACCTTCGGCATTGGCGAGACATCCAGGACGATCCTGGTGAAGGTCGCGGGCGACACCTCCTTCGAATCGGACGAAACCTTCGCGGTCGACCTGTCGAGCCCGTCGAGCGGGCTCACGATCGCCACCGGATTGGCCGGCGGCTCGATCCTCAACGACGACACGGCCGGCCCGCCGCAGCCTACCGTCGTGCACGACGATGCCTATGTCGGCTTGGCTGGCCAGGCCCTGTCCATGAGCGCCGCCAACGGCGTCCTGTTCAACGACAGCGGATCGAACCTGGCAGCGAGCGAGGTGAACGGACCGGCGCACGGCACCCTGATGGTCGATGCCGACGGTGGCTTCACCTACACGCCGGGCGAAGGGTTCGCTGGCACCGACAGTTTTCGATATCTCGCCTTCGGCGAGCTGGGCGGCGAGTATCGCACGGTCGACGTCCACATCGCCCGGCTGACGCCGGACGCGACCCTGGATCTCCTTTCCCTGACGGCGGAACAACAGGTAGCGCTCGCCTACACGACGTTCTTCAGTCGCGGCGCCGACGCCGCCGGTTTCCGCTTCTGGGTCGGCGAGTTCGAGGCCGGCCTGCCGCGCCTCGGTCCAGCCGCCCTGTTCTCGGCCATTGCCGATGCGTTTGCCGCCAGCACCGAGGCCAGGACCCTCTATCCGTTTCTCGACCACGCGCGGGGCGCGAGCGATGCCGAGATCGGCGACTTCCTGGACGGCATCTACAACAACCTGTTCAACCGCTCGGCGGACGCCGGCGGGTTGGCCTATTGGACGGGGCAGATCCGCGAGGCCATCGCCTCGGGCCAGTTCGTCGGCTCGATCCTCGACGATATCCTGGGTGGCGCCCGCAATTCGGAGGCCGGCCAGGACGTCATGACGGTGCTCGGCAAGATCGCGGTCAGCCTGAGCTACGTCCATGACCAGCAGCGCTTCCATGCACCCTGGACGGCAGTGGATGACGGCGCCGCGGCCATCGACCTGCTGCGCGCCGTCACCGCCGATCCCCAGACCGTGCTGGTCGGTGTCGTGCAGGCCTACGACCTCACCATCGCCAGCCTGGCGCGGGCCGACGGCTTCGGCGAGGTCCCCATCTCGGCCTTCTAGAAGGGTGGGTGGCAGAAGTCGACACATCCGCAATCCTCCCCTTGTGGCGCTGTAAAAAGCGCCACAGGAGGAGGTGCCCCATAGGCGTTAAACTAAGAAGAATCTTCACCCTGAGGAGCGGCCCGCAAGGCCGCGTCTCGAATCGGGCGAAGTAGCCTTCGCCCTTTGGTCGGCAAGGGAGGGACCGCTGCGACACCGCTTTTTTCAACGATCTACTGTGTGGCCCATCCTTCGAGACGGCCGCTGCGCGGCCTCCTCAGGATGAGGATTCTTCTTAGTTTGACGCCTATGCGGAGGTGCCCCGTCATACGGGGCGGAGGGAGAAAGCCGCACCCGAGATATCTCCGACTGCGACATCGGAATCGGAAACGACCGAACTCGGGCTTTCCCCCTCCGGCCCTTGTGCCACCTCCCCCGATGATGGACGATGATAGGGGAGGGATACGTGAGCGGCCGCCTCCAGATCATCAACAGCTTCATCACAAATCCACCACTTTGTCGGTGGATTGACTGCCGGCGCAGACTTGTCAGACGGGGCGCGTTCGTACAGTCGTTCCAAGCGGGTGCCGCCTTCCCGGCGGACAGTGCGAACGTCTGGAGAACGGCCCGGCTGTGAGCGGCCCTAACCCAGGGTTATAGTCGGGCAGTCCGGGAGATCTTCTTCGACCATGACATCCAGTGTCGTTTTCATCGATTGGCGGGTGGAAGATCCCGGATCGATCATTGCAGGTCTGCCCGCTGGCAGCGCCTGGTACATCTTGGCGCCCGGCGAGGACGGCATTGCCCAGATCCGTCGCATCGTCGCGGACTATTCGAACCTCGACTCCCTCCAGATCGTCTCGCATGGCCGAGAAGGTACCCTGCTCCTCGGCAGCTCGATAGTCGACGCGGCGAGCCTGACGGCCGAAGCCTCCGCCCTGGCGGAGATCGGCGGTGCCCTGTCGGCAACCGGCGACCTGCTCCTCTATGGCTGCGACGTCGGACAAGGCGAGCGCGGCCGCGCCTTCGTAGACGCTCTGGCGAACCTCATCGGCGCGGACGTCGCCGCGTCGGCCGATCGGACCGGAGCGGCGGCCTTGGGCGGCAACTGGAGCCTGGAGGTTGCCAGCGGGGCAATCGAAGCGCCGGGTATCAGCGGCGCCGGCTATGCCCAGCTGCTCGGTCCGGCCGCGGTGGCGATTGCGCCCGCGATCGCCTTCAAGGCAGAGGGCCTGTTCGGGACTTCGACCTTCACCTTCACGGTCACGCGCACGGGCGATCTCTCGGCGGCACAGACCGTGGACTGGACAGTCTCCGGCGCCGGGCCGAATCCGGCCGTGGCCGGCGATTTCTTCGGCGGGGTGTTCCCCTCCGACACCCTGAATTTCGCCATCAACCAGACCACCGCCACGATCACGGTGACTGTACAAGGCGGTTTGGCAGCGGAACCGACCGAAGCTTTCAGCGTCACGCTGTCCAATCCCAGCCCCAACCTGACGATCAATACTGCGACGGCCTACGGCACGATCCTCGATGGCGCCGGCATCGTCTTTCGCGCTTCGATCAATGAGCAGGCGGCCGAAGGCAATAATCACTCCTCCGAGCCCGCCCTCGCGCCGGGCGGCACCTTGGTCGCCTTTGCCAGCCGAGCCGACAATCTCGTGACTGGCGACGGCAATGAAAATGCCGACATCTTCGTCAAGGACCTGACGACCGGCCTCGTCCAGCGCATCACGATGGGCTTTGCCGGAGACGAAGCGAACAACAACTCCTCCTCCCCCGTCTTTTCCCCGTCAGGAGGGAAGATCGCTTTTGTCAGCGGGGCGAGCAACCTGGTGGTGGGCGACTCCAACTTCACGCAGGACATTTTCGTCTGGAGCAACGGCACCATCACGCGGGTGTCGACGGACGCCCTCGGCAATCAGGCCAACGGCTTTTCGGATGCGCCGGCCTTTTCGGCCGACGGCACCAAGATCGTCTTCGTCAGCTCCGCCAGCAATCTGGTTTCCGACGATACCAACGGAACAGAAGACATCTTCGTAAAGGATCTGACCAGCGGCGCAATCCAGCGAGTCAATACGACAGCGTCGGGAGACGAGGCCGAAGGCGATGGAGAAGGCGGCGGCTACTCCACCGAACCCGTCTTCTCGCCGGACGCCAGCCGGGTAGCGTTCGTCAGTGTCGCCGACAATCTGGTGACGGGCGACACCAATGGCGTTGCCGATGTCTTCGTCAAGACCCTGGCCGGTGGCGCGATCGTGCGCGTCTCGACGAACGCGAGCGGCGCCCAGGCAAATGGCGACTCGTCCAATCCGGTCTTTTCGGCCAACGGCAGCCGTGTGGCCTTCACCAGCGCCGCTTCCGACCTGATCACCGGCGATACTAACGGTGTTGGCGATATCTTCATCAAGAACCTATCCGACAATTCGATTGCACGAATTTCTACGGACGCCGCGGGAGCACAGGCCAACGGCGCCTCCTGGGGCGCCGCGTTCTCGCCGGATGGCGCGCGGATCTTCTTCGTTAGCGCCGCCTCGAATCTGGTGGCCGGCGACACCAACGGCGTTGCCGACGTTTTCGTCAAGGACATGTTCACCGGGGCGATCGCGCGCGTCTCGACGAATTCCTCCGACGGCCAGGCGACAGGCGGTGATTCCAGCCAGTTCGTCCTGTCGTCGGACGGCAACCGGCTCGCTTTCTACAGCTCCGCAACGAACCTGGTGAACGGCGGCGACAACGAATCGACCGACATCTACGTCCGGTCGGTGAGCACCGTCGTCGTCTCGGCAACGGATGCAATCAAGGCCGAAGGTCAGTCCGGCGCGACGTCCTTCACCTTCACGGTGACCCGGTCAGGCGATACGACCCAGGAGCAGAGCGTCGAATGGGAGGTTGACGGCTCGGGCGGAAGCCCTGCCGATTCGGCCGATTTCGGCGGGTCGCTGCCCTCCGGCTTCGTCGTCTTCGACCCGACGGAGACCAGCAAGACCATCACAATTTCCGTGTCGGGCGATGCGGATATCGAGCTCGACGAAGACTTCACGATCACCCTGTCGGCTCCGTCGCCGGGCCTCTACATCATGGCCCCGTCGGCCAGCGGCACGATCCAGAACGACGACGCGTCGGTCGTCTCGGTCACGCCGCTGTCGGCGGTCAAGCCCGAGGGCAACAGCGGCACGACGGCCTTCACCTTCACGGTGAGCATCGACCAGTCGATCACGAACCTGGAATCGGTCGAATGGGCGGTCACCGGGTCGGGTGGCCATCCGGCCAATGCCACCGATTTCGGCGGCACGCTGCCGAGCGGGCTCGTGACATTCACGTACTACGACACGAGCGCGACCGTAACCGTCTTCGTGACAGGCGACACCACCGCCGAATTCGACGAAGACTTCACCGTCACCCTGTCGAACGCCTCGTCCGGACTCGTGATCGGCACGGCGACCGCCACTGGGACGATCCAGAACGACGATGCCGCCACCGTGTCGATCGCGCCTTTGTCGGCGAGCAAGCCCGAAGGCAACGGCGGCAACACGTCCTTCACCTTCACGGTAGCGCTCAACCAGGCCACCGTGACGAGCCAGACGGTCAATTGGGCCGTCACTGGCTCGGGTGGACATGCCGCCGCTGCCGCGGATTTCGGCGGCTTGCTGCCGTCCGGAACGGTGACCTTCACCGCCGGCGACACGACGGAGACGGTGACGATCACCGTGGCAGGCGACACCACGGTCGAGTTCGACGAGGAGTTCACCGTCACGCTGTCGAATGCCTCGTCCGGTCTCGTGATCGGCACGGCGGCGGCCAGCGGCACGATCCAGAACGACGACGTCTCGACGGTCTCGATCGCTTCCTTGTCTGCGGTCAAGGCCGAAGGCGACAGCGGCACCACGGCCTTTACCTTCACGGTGAGCCTCGACAAGGCCGGCGTGGTCAGCCAGACCGTCAATTGGGCGGTGACCGGTTCGGGCTCCCATGCCGCCGATGCCGCCGACTTCGGCGGCTCCCTGCCAGCCGGCTCGGTGACGTTCGCGGCGGGCGAAACCAGCACGATCGTGACCGTCCTGGTGTCGGGCGACGCTACGGTGGAATTCGACGAGGAGTTCACCGTCACCTTGTCGAGCGCCTCGTCCGGTCTCGCGCTCGGCACGACGACCGCGGCGGGCACGATCCAGACCGACGATCGCGCTGTCGCGTCGATCTCGGCGCTGTCCGCCGTGAAGGCAGAAGGCAACGGCAGCTCCACCGCCTTCACGTTCGCGGTGTCGCTCGACCGGACCTTGCTGGTCGATCAATCGGTCGACTGGACGGTGGCCGGCTCCGGCACGCATGCCGCCGACGCCGCGGATTTCGGCAGCTTCCTGCCTTCCGGCAGCGTGAGCTTTGCGGCGGGCGAGACGAGCCAGACCGTCACGGTGTTCGTGGCAGGCGATACGGCGATCGAGTTCAACGAGGATTTCGTCGTCACCCTGTCGGGTGAATCGTCCGGACTGATCCTGGGGAACTCCTCGGCGTCCGGGACGATTCAGAACGACGACGTCTCGGTCGTCTCGATCGCGCCGCTGTCGGCCAGCAAGCCGGAAGGCAGCAGCGGCTCCACCTTCTTCACCTTCACCATCAGTCTCGATCAGGCCGGCGTCACTTCCCAGACGGTGAATTGGGCGGTAGCGGGCAGCGGCGCCCATGCGGCCAATTCGGCCGATTTCGATGGATCGCTGCCCTCCGGAAGCGTGACTTTCGCGGCCGGCGAGACAGCCAAGACCGTGTCGGTGTCGGTGTCGGCCGACACCACGGTTGAGTTCGACGAGGACTTCACCGTCACCTTGTCGGGCGCGTCCTCCGGCCTCGCGCTAGGCACGGCCGCGGCGAGCGGGACGATCCAGAACGACGATCGTTCGATCGTTTCGATCACGGCGCTGTCGGCCATCAAGCCCGAGGGCAACAACGGCACGACGGCCTTCACCTTCACGGTGAGCCTCGATCAGACCGGCGTCACCGGCCAGACCGTCGACTGGTTCGTGACTGGTTCCGGCGCACACGCGGTCGACGCCGCGGACTTCGGCGGATCCCTGCCATCCGGCAGCCTGGCCTTCGCCGCCGGCGAGATCAGCAAGATCGTGACGGTGACCGTCTCGAGCGATACCGCGGTCGAGTTCGACGAGGATTTCACGGTCGCCCTGAAGAACGTCTCGGCCGGCCTGACCCTGGACACATCGTCGGCCGGCGGCACAATCCAGAACGATGACCGCTCGACCGTATCGATCGCGGCACCGTCTGCAGGCGTGGTCGAAGGCGACAGTGGCACGACGCCCTTTACCTTCACGATCATGCTTGACCAGGCGGGCGTCACCGGCCAATCGATCGACTGGATGGTCGCCGGCACGGGAACCCACCCGGCCAGCGCAGCCGATTTCGGCGGCGCCTTGCCCTTCGGCGCCGTCACCTTCGCGCCGGGTGAAACCACCAAGACGGTGACCATCGACGTGTCGGGCGATACGGCGCTCGAGCACAACGAGAGTTTCACCGTCGCTCTCGCCAATCCGTCGAGCGGCCTGACGCTCGGTGCACCGTCGTCGATCACGGGCGCCATTACGAACGACGATGGCCTGATCGTGTCGATCGCCGATCTGTCGGCGGTCAAGGACGAGGGCAACGACGGCGAGGCGCTGTTCACCTTCACGGTACGGCTCAATCACCTCCTGGAGGTCGACGGCCCTACGGTCGAGTGGGCGGTAACCGGGTCGGGCGATCATCCGACCGACGCCGGCGACTTCGGCGGCACTCTGCCATCCGGGACGGTGACCTTCGGGCCGGGCCAGCAGGTCGTGGTCGTGACGGTGCTCGTCTCGGGCGACACCCTGGTCGAGCTCGACGAGACCTTCACCGTCACGCTGTCCAACCCGGCCGAGGGACTCTTCCTCGGCGAGGACACGGCGAGCGGGATCATCAGGAACGACGATGTCGCGGTCGTGTCGATCGCCGCCGAGCCGGCCGAGAAGGCAGAGGGGAACGGCGGCGGCATGACCCCCTTCACCTTCACGGTGTCGCTGGACCAGGCAGCCGCGACCGCACAGAGCGTCGACTGGTCGGTGACGGGTATCGGCACCCACGCCGCTTCAGCCGCCGACTTCGCCGGTGGCCTGCTGCCGTCCGGAAGCGTGACCTTCGCCGCCGGGGAGACCAGCAAGACCGTGACCGTGCAGGTGACGGCCGACGGGACAATCGAGTTCGACGAGGGTTTCGCCGTCACCCTGGCCAATGCCTCGTCGGAACTGGTGCTCGGCGCGACAACGGCATCGTTCAGCGTCGATAACGACGATCTGCCCGTCATATTCATCGCGGCGGAGACGGCGAGCCAACCCGAAGGCGACAGCGGCACGACGTTGTTCACCTTCACGGTGACGCTGGACCAGACGAGCGTGACCGGGCAGTCGGTCGATTGGTCGGTTATCGGAAGCGGTGGGCATCCCGCCGATGCCGCGGACTTCGGCGGCACCTTGCCGTCGGGGACGGTGACCTTCTTGCCCGGCCAGACGAGCCAGGTCGTGACAGTGGCGGTGAGCGGCGACAGCACCGTCGAATTCGACGAGGGTTTCGGAGTCACGCTGTCGAACGCATCGGCCGGTCTCGCGATCGGCGTTTCGACCGCCAGCGGAACGATCCAGAACGACGACAAGGTCGTCGTGTCGATCGCAGTCCTGTCGGCCGACAACCCGGAGGGCGACAGCGGCTCGACCGCCTTCACCTTCATGGTGTCGCTCGATCAGGCCGCTGTCGCCGGCCAAACGGTCGACTGGAGCGTCTCCGGGTCGGGCGTGCATCCGGCCTCGACCACGGATTTCGGCGGCCTGCCGCCGTCCGGCACCGTGGCCTTCGCCGCGGGCGAAACCAGCAAGATCGTGACGGTCCTGGCGTCAGGCGACACCGTCGTGGAGTTCGACGAAGGGTTCGCTGTCAGCCTGTCGAACGCATCGGCTGGTCTGGTGATTGGCACGGCGACGGCCGCCGGGACGATTCGCAACGACGACGGATCCGTAGCGTCCATCACTGCCCTCTCGGCCGCGAAGCCCGAAGGCGACGCCGGCCTGACGCTGTTCACCTTCACCGTGACCCTCGATCAGGCCGCCCTCGCGGAGCAAACCATCGCCTGGTCGGCGACAGGATCGGGAACGCATGCTGCCGACGCCGCCGACTTTGGCGGCACGCTGCCGTCGGGAACGATGACCTTCGCCGCCGGCGAGGCCAGCACGACCGTGACCGTGGCGGTGACGGGCGACACCACGGTCGAGTTGGACGAGGAATTCACCGTCACGCTGTCGGCGCCGTCTGCGGGAATTCAGCTCGGCACGGCCAGCGCGCACGGGGTCATCCAGAACGACGACAAGCTCGAGGAGATCAAGCCGACGGTATCGGTCGCCGCTCAGTTGGCCATTAAGCCGGAGGGTACCGGCGGCGGCACGACCGCCTTTACCTTTCTGCTGTCGCTGGACGGGGCGGGCACGACCTCCCAGACCGTCGACTGGTCGGTCGTGGGCTCCGGCGCTCATGCCGCCGACGGCGCCGATTTCGGCGGGGCGTTGCCGTCCGGCACCGTGACCTTCGCCGCCGGCGAAACCGTCAAGACAGTGACGCTGCTGGTGTCGGCAGATGCTTCGCCGGAGTTCGACGAGACCTTCGACGTCGCGTTGGCCAACGTCTCCGCCGGGCTGGCGCTGGGCACGGCGTCGGCCTCCGGGACGATCCAGAACGACGACCTGTCGGTGTCGATCGCTGCTCTCGCCGCTACCAGGACGGAAGGCAACGCGGGCACGACACCGTTCACGTTCCTGGTCACCCTGAGCGGCGATACGTCGGTCACCCGGAGCGTCGAGTATGCCGTCACCTTTTCAGGCGGCGACCCGGCGGTGTCCTCGGATTTCGCCGGCAACGCGTTCGCCGCCGGCACGGTCAGCTTCGCGCCCGGCGAGACCACCAAGATCGTCGTGGTGGACGTCGCCGGCGACGTCGTGAAGGAGGCGAACGAGACCTTCGCCGTGACGCTGACGAACCCGTCGGCCGGTGTAGTCATCGGCACGGCGAGCGCCACGGGAACAATCCTCAACGACGACGTGCTGCCGTCGCTGCCGCCGGTGGCGCACGACGACGCCTATATCGATTTCCCGGGCCAGGCACTGCATATCGGCGGGGCGAGCGGCGTGCTGTTCAACGACGGCAGCACTGTTCCGTTGACCGCGAGTCTCCTGACCGGCCCCGCTCACGGTACACTGAGCCTCGCCGCCGACGGCGGCTTCGACTACACGCCGGAAGCCGGCTTCTTCGGCATCGACAGCTTCAGCTACCGCGCCACCGGCGTCGGCAGCACCAGCGACGAGCAGGGCCTGATCTATGTCGCGCCCCTGGCGATGGGTGAGACGACCACGCTCGACCTCACTCGGCTCACGGCCGAGGAGCAGGTGGCCGCCACCTACGCGGCCTTCTTCGGTCGGGGCGCCGACGCAAAGGGCTTCGCGTTCTGGGTCGATGAATTCACCGCCGCCTCGGCGAGCCAGAGTGCCGCCACGCTGTTCGCCAACATCGCCAGCTCGTTCGCGGTCAGCGACGAGGCCAAGAGCCTGTATCCTTTCCTCGTCAACCCGTTCGACGCAAGCGACAGCCAGATCGGCGACTTCCTCGACACCATCTACAACAATCTGTTCAACCGCTCGGTCGATGCCACCGGGCTCGCCTATTGGACCGGCCAGATCCGCGACACCCTGGCATCGGGCGGACTCGTGGGCTCGGTCCTGACCGACATCATGAGCGGCGCGCAGAACACGACGGAGGCCCAGGACATCACGACCGTGATGGGCAAGGTCGCCGTGAGCCTGAGCTACGTGCACGACCAGGAGCGCTTCAACGCACCGTGGACCGCAGCCGACGACAAGACGGATGCGACCGCCCTGCTGCACGCCGTCACGGCAAACCCGCAAACCGTGCTGGTCGGAATCGTGCAAGCCTATAACCTTGCGCTCGCTGGCCTCGCCCGCACGGACGGCTATGGCGAAACCCCGGGCGGCATGAACTGAGCAGGTGAAGGCGGGGTCAGCCCGCCATGACCGGCTCACGGCCGACGATGGTCGTGCGGTGCATGACGCGACGCTCGTTGGGATCATGCGGCGTCACGGCATGGACGGTGCACCGGTTGTCCCACATCAGCACGTCGTCGGGTTCCCATTCGTGCCGGTACATGTACTTGGGCTGGGCCGCAAACGCCGTGAGATCGGCGATCAGCCGGCTCGTCGCACTGTCGTCCAGGCCCTCGACGGCGTCGTTGTAGATCGAGCTGATATAGAGCGACTTGCGCCCAGTGACCGGATGGCGGCGCACCATCGGATGCCACACCGGCGGCATGGCCGCCTGCTCGGCCGCCGTCGGCGCCGGCGAGCCCACGACCCGGTGCAGCATGCTGAAATCGTGGCGCGCCTTGCGGCCTTCCACAGCGCTGCGCAGGCTTTCCGGCAGATCGTCGTAGACCATGTACATGTTGATGAACTGCGTGATCCCGCCGGTCCGGCTGATCTCGATGCCGTGCAACAGCGAGCCCATGCTCGGCATCGCCCGGTAGCTGCTGTCGGTATGCCACTGCTGCGACGAGGAGAGCTGCTTTTGCGACGGCTCCGAAGGGCGCATCAGCCGACCCTCCTCGTCGACGTTCGAGACCAGGAATATCTCCGCCACTCTCTCCGAACGGAGATGAAGGGAGGTCTGATGGAAGATCTCTGCATCACCGAAATGACGCGTGAACGTCACGTGCTCGCGATCCGTGACATGCTGCTGCGGAAAGACCAGGACGAGGTGCTTCATCCAGGCGTCGTTCACCGCCTTCAACGTCTCGGCATCCATGGGCTGGCGCATATCGACGCCGTGAACTTCGGCGCCGAGGGCAGGATGTCGTGCCTTGACCGTGATCGTCATGTCGGCCTCCCGGAAAGCTCGTGTCGATCGCAACGCCAAAAAGATAAGCCGATCGTTGCTGACGGTCGAGCCGTCGGCGGGCTCTTCTCATTCTCCTCCCCAGCTTCGCTGGGGCTGCGCGAAGGCGCGCGCTTCGACCTTGCGACCTGGAGGTGCTGCCGCCGGCGCGACGTCATGCTCATGCGGACCGCGGGCGTCCCGCCCGCTCATGAGAAGAGCGGGCGGGACGCCCGCGGTCCGGTAGAATCATGTCCCCGCCGACGCCGTAAAACGGCGACACCACCCCAGATGAGCTGGGGCGGAGAATTCGCTCCGATAACGAGGGCACGCCGCGCACGACCAGCGCGTTCAGGCGCCTGGCGAAGGCGGCCGGATCGGCCGGCATCTCGCCGTCGAGGATGTGGGCCTGGTCGAGCAGCAGGAAAGCGATATCGGCCGCCTCCGCTTCGCGCTTCTCGGCGTGTGCATGGGCCATGGCGCGGACCAGCTCGTGCCCCATGTTCAGCTCCAGGATCGGCTTGGTGCCGCCGCCGCGGTTCTGGCGGGCGAGCAGGCGTTCCAGCTCGCGATCGCGTCCCTGCTCGCTCGCGACCAGGCACGCCGCACTGTCGGTCAGGCGCTGCGAGGCACGCACATCGGACACCCTGTCGCCGAGAACCGCCTTCACGGTCGCGACAAGGGCCTCGTCGTCCTGCTTTGCGGCCTCGCGTTCGGGCCGATCGGCTTCGGTCTTGTCGAGCAGGGGAATCAGCCCGAAATCCACGTCGCCCTGACTCAGCGACTTCAGCTTCTTGCCGCCGAACTCCTGCGGCATCACGGTCCAGAACGCGTCGATCGGATCGGTAAGCAGCAGGACCTCGATACCGCGCGCGCGCGCCGCCTCGAGCTTGGGGTTGGATCTGATCCGCTCGGCGCTTTCGCCCACCAGGTAGTAGATCTCGGTCTGATTGGGCTTGAGATCGGCGACATAGGTTTCGAGGCTGCGCAGCCCGCCGCCGGCCGTGGTGGAAAACCGCGCCAGGGCGAGGAGCTGGTCGCGCCGCTCCCGGTCCTCGTACAGGCCCTCCTTGAGGACCGGGCCGAAGGCTTCCCAGACCTTGGCGTAGGTCTCCGCGTCCTTCGTCGCCGTGCTTTCCAGTTCGCCGAGCACGCGGCCAGTCAACCCGTTTCGGATCTGCGTCACCTGCGGGTTGTTCTGCAGCATCTCGCGCGAGACGTTGAGCGGCAGATCCTCGCTGTCGACGACGCCGCGCACGAAGCGGAGCCAGGCCGGCAGCAAGTCGGCATCGTCGGTGATGAACACCCGACGCACGTAGAGCTTCACCCGGCCTTTGCGAATCGGGTCGGCAAGATCGAACGGCGGCGTCGTGGGAACGAACAGCAGGACGGCGTACGACTGCCGGCCCTCGACCTTGTAGTGCAGCGTGAGCGCCGGCTCGTCGAATGCCATGGTGAGCGAGCGATAGGCCTGGGTGTAGTCCTCGGGCTTCAACTCAGACTTCGAACGTTGCCAAAGTGCGCTCGCGGCATTGATCTGCCGCCCCTCGCCCTTGTCATCGACGAGCTCGATCGGAAACAGGATGTGGTCGGAATAGCTCCTGACGATCCGCTCGATCTCGAACGGCTCGAGGTAGCGCTTGGAGTCCTCCTTGAGGTGAAGCACGATCTCCGTGCCGCGCGACACGCGGGCCGCCTGCTCCGCGCTCGCCGGAGCGACCTCGAAGCCCGAGCCTCCGGACGACGCCCAGACCCAGGCGTCATTCGCGCCGGCGCGGCGGCTCGTTACCGTGATGCGATCCGCGACCATGAAGGCGGCGTAGAAGCCGATGCCGAACTGGCCGATCAAGCCCGTTCCTTCCTTGGCCTCCGACAACCCCTTCAGGAAAGCCTTGGTGCCCGAGCGGGCAACGGTGCCGAGATTGTCGACCAGCTCCTGGCGGTCCATGCCGATGCCGGTATCGGCAATCGAGAGCGTGCCATTCGCCTTGTCGGTCGCAATGCGAAGGACGAACCTGTCGGCGCCGGCCAGGAGCTCCGGGTGGGCGATCGCTTCATAGCGCAGCTTGTCACAGGCATCCGAACCGTTGGAGATCAGCTCGCGCAGGAAAATGTCCGTCTCGGAATAGACCGAGTGAACCATCAGGTTCAGGAGCTCGGCGACTTCCGCCTGGAACGGGCGGGTCTGAGACTGGGCCGCCTCGTCGGGGCGGCTCGCCGATGCGCCGGCGTCGTCCATCTCGTCCTCTCGTAAGCTGTGCAAAACGGCCGCTGGATATAATAAAAATCGAGTTGTAGGCCAAGACCATGGCGCGGCAAGAATTTACTGGCAGTCGGGCTGAAAAATCAGCATTCAGGGGATGTGGGGGCGGTCACCCGGGGCGGTGGCCCGCCGTGGGACGTCCGAGATGATCTTCGAGCTCAATATTCTGCATGGAATACTGGCGCTTGCCGCCATTGGATGCGCCTATCTGGCGCTGCGCGAGGTCCGGCGGCAGTACGTGTCGGTATGGCGCCTGTTCGTTCCGCCCTTCCTGGGCTGCGCGGTCGCCTTCGGTCTCGTGCTGATCCAGCTGGCCGCCAACTACCGCCCTGGCAGTTCGGCGTCGCCCTGCTGGCCGGTCTGATCGCGGGCGCCGCCCGCGGCATCACGATGCAGGTGCAGATCGATGCCTATCGGCCACGCTTCCAGGCACGGCCCGTAGCCAAGCGTGTCCTTCTGTGGGTGGCGATCGTGCTGGTTCTCAGCGTCGCGCTCGACGCGGTAGGAGCCCTCCAATCGCCGAACCTCGAATCGTTGCGCTATCTCGCAGCCATGCTGGCGACCCTCAGTGCCGGCGCGCTCGTCGGGCGCGCGACCGCCGTCACTGCACGACTTCGCTATGCGCACTGGAGTTGAGCCCCGTAACCCGGCGCGTGACGAGGAGGATCGATTGAAGATCGATTGGCCGACCACTACAAAAATCGCCCCGGTCAGCCCTCGAGGTGCTGCTTGAGCCCCATCGCCATATCCGCAATCGCCTTCTGCCTCATTCTGGCTGGCACCATCGGGGGCGCAATGTTGCGAGCGAGGCTGCCGGAACCGCACCTGACGGGCGACTCCAAGGAAGTCATTCGCTTGGCGACCGCGCTTGTCGGCACCCTGACCGCCGTGGTCCTGGCACTGCTGTTCGCGGCGACGCGAACCTCTTTCGAGCACACCAGCGGCTATGTCAGCCGGCTGGCGGCCGACATCACCGAGCTCGACGAAACCCTCGAGGATTACGGGCCTGAGGCGATACCAATTCGCAAGCAGCTGCGCGCGGAGATCGGTCCGTTGATCGACTCCATCTGGCAGGAAGAGGCGGCACGAGCCGGTCGTCGGATCCATCTGAAATCGGCACGCGGCGCCTCGGCGACCTACCTGCTGCGACAACTCCAGCCACAGAATCCGCAGCAGGAAGCGTTGCAGGCGCGCGCCCTGGCGATCAGCAGCGACATCGCGCAGACCCGGCTCGCCCTGTTCGCCCAGCCGCCCGACTCGGTGTCACATCCATTCATCGTCGTGCTCGTGTTGTGGCTCACTTTCATCTTCACGACCTTCAGCATGTCCGCCAAACCGAACGCCACGCTCACCATCGTGCTCGGCGTATGCGTTTTGTCCGCCTCGGCGGCGGTCTATCTGATCCTCGAGCTCGGGCTGCCTTTCGACGGCTTGATGCAGGTCTCGAACGATACCCTGCGAGAGGCCCTCAGGCCGATCTGACCGCCCCCCTTGTCAGGCCGGTCGAAGTCCTTGATTTTCCCGTCAGCTCAGGTGCTTGAGTCGATGGGGGAACTGAACGCATGGTGCCGCGCAACGTCACTCTAGACCGCATGGCCTTCCTCGGCCTGCTGATGGTCCTCGCCACGTCCGGACTGCCCGCAGGCGCCGCTGCCCAGGACAACGTCGCCGCCTGGCGGGTCGAATGCGCCGGGGACGGCAAGACTCTCGATTGCCGCGCGATCCAGCAGATGATCAACCGTGAGGACAAGCAGGTGGTCGTGGTGGTGTCGGCCAGAATTGCCCCCGACACCAAATTGCCGGTCCTCACCATCCAGCTGCCACTCGGGATCAGCCTGGTCGAACCGATCCAGTTCAAGGTCGACAATGGCGCGGTCGAGCGTCAGCCGGTCCAGACCTGCACGAACGTGGGCTGCATCGTCACCATTCCGCTCAAGGACCCGCTGCTCACCGCCCTGCGCAACGGCACGCTGCTGAAGATCGCCATACAGGACACCAACAAGCGCACGATCAACATCGACGTGCCGCTGCTGGGCTTCAGCCTGGCTTTCGACAAGATCAAGTAGGCGCCGAGCTCCGCCGGCCTGGACCTAGAGCTTCAACAGCCACGCCTCGACGTGGCCCTTGCCCTTCACCTCGATTGGACCGCGTGGCTCGAAGACGAACTCGTCCTTGAGCCGCTCGTAGACCGGACGCGTCACCTGGATCATGTCGGGCACGCCGCCGGATTCCATGCGACTGGCCAGGTTCACCGTATCGCCCCACAGATCGTAGATGTACTTGCTCTTGCCGATGACTCCCGCAACCACGGGCCCGGTGTTGATGCCGACCCGCAGCTTCATCGACACCTTGTTCTCCAGCGCGTGCTCGCGAGTGATGTGCACCATCCGGATGGCCATCCGCACCATGCGGGCCGCATGATCGGCCACCGGAACGGGCAGGCCGCATACCGCCATGTAGGCATCGCCCACGGTCTTGATCTTCTCGATGCCCAGATCCTGCGCCGCCTCGTCGAAGCGGCTGAACAGCCCGTTCAACAGGGTGACGACCTCAGCCGGCGGCATGTCTGCCGACATCGCCGTGAAGCCGACCAGATCGGCGAATGCCACCGTGACCTCGGCAAATCCGTCGGCGATGCTCATCTCGCCGTCGCGCAGCCGGTTGGCGATCGGCGCCGGCAGCACGTTCAGCAACAGCTCCTCGTTCTCCCGGTTCTTGGTCTCGATGATGATGTTCTTGTCGCGCAGCTCGCCGACCATGGCATTGAAGGAATAGCAGAGCTGGCCGATCTCATCGCGCGTGCGCACGGCCACCTTGGTCTCGTAGTTGCCGGCGGCGAAGCGCCTGACCCCGGATGTAAGCTCACGCAATGGCCCGAGCAGGGAGCGCGACAGCCAGGCAGCGATGACGAGCACGACAAGCAGCGCGGCGGCGCCGACGATGACCAGCTCCCGTTGCAGCTGCCGCATGGGCGCGAACGCCTCCGACACGTCGATTGCGGTGACCAGGCCCCATTTGACGCCGGGCACATTGACGGGCCCCCACGAGGCCAGCGTTTCGCTGCCGAGATACCCCTGAACCTCCCCTGTCCCTTCGACACCGCCCAACGCCGCTCGGCTCGCTTTGGTTTCGACGTGCTGGTTCAGGATCGGGGTACCGTGCCGTCTTATGTCGGCGATGTCGCTTTTCGACGTCCGATCGGCCTCGAGCTCCGAGAAATAGCGGTCGCGGTTCTCGAAGAACTGGCGCGGCGAGGAACGGACAAGCTGGTCGGGTCCGACCAGGTAAGCCTCTCCGGTGGCGCCGAACCCTTCGTAACGCCAGCGTCGCCGACTGGTGACGATGTTGTCGATCTCGTCGATCGACAGCTCGGCCACCAGCACGCCGACAACGGCGCCATGCTCGATGATCGGTGCCGCCATGAAGGCCACGGGCAGGCCGTTTGCCGGCAGGAAATCGGCGAAGTCTTCCAGACAGGTTGCCGTCGGATCGGGTGACTGGGCGCAGCGCGCCGCGGCCGCAGCGAGGTTCGACCGCCGGTATGGACCGGCCAGAAGCGACGAGCCGAAATCCGCATCTTTCTGAACCGAGTAGACGATGTGGCTGGTCCTCTGATCGACGATCATGAAGTCGGCGAATCCAAGGGTCAGCGCGACGGTTCGCATCAGCGGGTGGTAGATCGCATGAACGCGGCTGTAGACGCCGCCGTCGGCCGCGGCGTCCAGCAGCGCGCGCCGATCGGGCGGATAGGGATTGGAGACGATGAACCAGTTCTGCAGAAAGTAGGGAGCCGATCCAGCCGGCAGGAATTCCTCGACCGTCGCCTTGTCGTTCGTCAGGCGACGCGCCATCGGCATGTACTGCTCCTGGTACCAGTCGACGACGCGCTTGCGCACCTCCGGCGGAACCGGCGTGCGCTCGAGCTCGTCGACAGCGTCACGAAAGCCCTGCAGCGCGTCGACCACCATCTTGGTGCCGGAGATCACGCGCATCTCCCGCCGGATCGTGCGGAAATAGCCTTCGATCTGATGCGCCTTGGTCTCGCGCATCGCCGTCAATCGGTTGAAGATCGATTCCTGCAGGGCATCGCGCGCCCGCATGTAGCCCAGCACGCCGGTGATCAGCACGCCGATCGCGCCAAGCAGCAGCAGCACGGCAAACAGCTTGGCCGCGAGCCCGAATCGTGCCGGCCTGAAGATTGCCGGCGACGGGTCGGACGACATGCCGGCCTGCTATTCCTTCTTGGGCGTGTAGGCGCCGCCCGACGAGGCGGCGCGCACCTCGGTCGCCGTCCTGGCCTTGCGCAGCAGGACGAGGCGCGCCGCCTCGTCATCCAGCATGGCGCGCGCATTCTTGACGATGGCAGGCGCATGAACCGGCGGGAACTTGACGGCGCCGTTCTCGTCCATGTGGATGAGATCCCCAGGCGCCACGTCCATGCCGCCGACCGAGACCGGAGCATTGACCGACTGGACGGCCATTTCGCCGTGGCCCGCGGTCACGCCGCCCAACAGCAGCTGGAAGCGCAGCTTGCGGATGGCGTCGATGTCGCGCGACGGTCCGTTGGACAGGAGGCCCACGCAGCCCACCGCCATCATCGAGCTCACCATCATCTCGCCGGCGAGGCCTGCCTTGTTGTGCAGCTCAGGCGGCCATTTCTGCTGGATTACCAGGATGGTGGGCTTCTTCATCGCGTCGAGCGCATCGATCACGTTCATGAAGGACAGCCGGCCGCTGTAGTTCGGATCAGGCAGGCCGTAGACGCAGGTCACGGCATAGCCGACGACCGGTCCCATCTCGGGATAGAGGCAGCGGATCGACGTATCGGTATACCAGTTCTCGGTCCACGGATTGTAGAGACCGAGGCACAGCGGATTCTTGGGATAGGTCGCCACCACGTTGGTGATGGTCGGCGTGTCGATCTTGCGCAACTCGGCCAGGATGGTGTCGTCGAGCGCGGCGGACGATTCGGTCATGTCGGCTTTCCCCCTTACGGAACGAATATCATGAAGACGAAGACGGCGAACAGCACGAGATGGACGAAGCCCGGCAGGATGTTGGTGCGCCCGCCCACGAACGTGACCAGGCTGACGCCGAAGGTCAGCACCAGCATCGCCATGTCGTGCTGGTCGATGCCGAGTTCGAGCGGCTGCTTCAGCACCATGGCCAGGAGGCTGACGGCCGGAATGGTGAGGCCGATGGTCGCCAGCGAGGACCCCAGTGCGAGATTCAGGCTCTTCTGCAACTCGTTGCGACGCGCCGCCCGCAGCGCCGCCAGGGTCTCCGGCATCAGCACCAATAGCGCGACCAGCAGGCCGACGGCTTCGGTCGGCGCCCCGAGTTCCAGGACCATGGTCTCGATCGATCCCGCGACGCCCTTGGCGAGCAGAACCACGGCGACCAGGCCGATCATCAGCAGGGCCACGCTCTCCCAGACCTGGCGCGGCGCCGGCGCGACGCCATGGTCCTCCCCGCCGTCACCCAGATCGGACAGGAAATAGTCGCGATGCCGCACGGTCTGGACGTAAAGGAAGACGGCATAGAGCGCCAGGGTGGCGACGCTGACGAAACCGAGCTGCGCCGTCGAATAGTAGGCGCCGGGCGCGCTGGTGGTGTAAGTCGGCAGGATCAGGGTCAGGGTAGCGAGCGGCATCAGCACGACCAGATAGGCGTTGATGCCCGGCAGGCGGAAGCCCTGTTCCCCGTGGCGCAGGCCGCCCACGACGAGGCACAGCCCGACCACGCCGTTGCAGACCACCATGATGACGGCATAGACGGTCTCGCGCGCGAGGCCCGGCTGGCCCTTGCCGGCCAGCATGATCGACAGGATCAGCGCGACCTCGATGACCGTGACGGCAACGGTCAGCACCAGGGTGCCATAGGGCTCGCCGGTGCGGTGGGCGATGACGTCGGCATGGTGCACGGCAGCGAACACCACCGCCAGCAGCACGCCCAACCCGGCCAGCGACACGACGGCCCCGAGCGCTTCGGACATCGCGGTAGCCCCGGCGGCCCAGGTGACCGCCAGGGCCGCCACGAGCCCGACGATGGGAATCGTCCGTGCCAGAAAACGCCTGCGCGCCGCCGCCATCACCGTCCTCGTCCATCGCACCGCACCGCCTTCGATATAGCAGGCCGGTGCCTGGATTTGATCCCGAAGGGGTTGGTCCCCGTACGCGTTAAAGTAGAAGGAAACCTCATCCTGAGGAGCGCCCGCAGGGCGCGTCTCGAAGGATGGACCACACAGGAGATCGTTGGAAATGCCTTGTCGCAACGCCCTCACTGTTGCCGACCAAAGGGCGAAGGCTACTTCGCCCGAATCGAGACGCGGCCCTCCGGGCCGCTCCTCAGAGGTGAGGTCCCCTTGTAATTTAACGCCTGGAGCTTGCCCCTGCCGGTCAGCGATAAGCCGGCCGCGCAGCCGTCAGTCGTCGCCCGCCGCGGGGCGGGACGTCGTTCGTCTTTTCCAGAATTCGGCAATCTCGCCGACCAGACCCTTGCGGAAGGCGATGACGATGACCACGAAGATGGCGCCCTGGATCACCAGCACGAACTCGCCGGCCGAGGCGAGGTAGTTCTGCATGGTGATGATGACGAAGGCGCCCACGACCGGGCCGACAATCGTGCCGAGGCCGCCCACCAGGGCCATCAGGACGACCTCGCCGGACATCGCCGCGCTGACGTCGGTCAGGGTGGCGAACTGCAGCACCATCGCCTTGGTCGAACCGGCGAGGCCCGCCAGGGCGGCCGACAGCACGAAGGCCAGGAGCTTGTAGCGGTCGGCCTCGTAGCCGAGCGACACCGCGCGCTGCTCGTTGTCGCGAATCGCCTTCAGGATCTGGCCGAACGGCGAATGGATGAAGCGGTAGATCGCGCCGTAGCCGAACAGGAAGATCGCCAGCACCACGTAGTACAGCACGCGATCGTCCTTCGTCGGGATCAGCCCGCCCAGCAGCGCCTTGCGCGGGATGCCCTGCAACCCGTCCTCGCCGCCGGTGAATGGGGCCTGCACGCAGAAGAAGTAGATCATCTGGGCGAAGGCGAGCGTGATCATGGCGAAGTAGATGCCCTGGCGACGGATCGCCAGCGCACCGGTCACCAGCCCGAGCGCGGCCGCGCCGCCGACGCCGGCCAGAAGCCCAACCTCGGGCGGCAGGTCCCAGGCCTTGACCACGTGACCGTAGAAGTAGCCCGCCGTGCCGAAAAACATGGCGTGCCCGAAGCTCATCAGGCCGGCATAGCCCAGCAGCAGGTTGAAGGCGCAGGCGAACAGCGCGAAGCAGAGCGCGGTCATCAGGAACACCGGATAGGCGACCCACGGCGCCGCCAGGGCGGCGGCGGCGATGACGAGCGCGATGACGGTACGCTGGCCGGTCATTTGGTCTGCCCGAAAAGGCCGGCCGGCTTGACCAGCAGCACGATCGCCATGACGACGAAGATCACCGTGTTGGCGGCCGGCGGGTAGTACACCTTGGTCAATCCCTCGATCAGGCCGAGCCCGAAACCGGTGACGATCGAGCCCATGATCGAGCCCATGCCGCCGATCACAACGACGGCGAACACGACCAGCACCAGGTTGGTGCCCATCAGCGCCGACACCTGCTGGATCGGCGCCGCCAGCACGCCGGCCAGCGCGGCGAGCGCGACGCCGAGCCCATAGGTGAGCGTGATCAGGCGCGGCACGTTGATTCCGAAGGCGCGCACCAGGGTCGGGTTCTCGGTGGCGGCGCGCAGATAGGCGCCGAGCTTGGTGCGTTCGATGCCGTACCAGGTGGCGAGGCAGATCACCAGCGCCGCCACGACGACGAACAGCCGATAGCTCGGCATGATCATGAAGCCGAGATCGGTGCCGCCGGTGATCGGCGCCGGATAGGGCGCCCCCGAGGAGCCCCATTTCCACTGGAACAGCCCCTCGATGATCAGCGCCAGGCCGAACGTCAGCAGGAATCCGTAAAGGTGATCGAGGTGGTAGATGCGCTTCAGCAGCAGCTTCTCGAGCACCACGCCGAACAGGCCGACGATCATGGGCGCCAGCACCAGCGATGCCCAGAACGGCACGCCCAGGATGCCGAGCATCAGCCAGGCCGCGAAGGCACCCATCATGAACTGCGCGCCGTGCGTGAAGTTGATCACGTTCAGCATGCCGAAGATGACGGCAAGCCCCAGGCTCAGCATGGCGTAGAAGGCCCCGTTGACGAGGCCGAGGGCAATCTGTGCCATCCCTATACTCCGAGATAGGCCTGCAGCTTGCCGATGCTCTGCTGAACATCGGCCGAGCCGATCATGTCGACCACGCGGCCGTCTTCCATCACGTAATGGCGATCGGCCACGGTGGCGGCGAAGTGAAAATTCTGCTCGACGAGCAGGATAGTGAAGCCGCGGCCCTTGAGCTGACGGATGATTTCGCCGATGCGCTGCACGATCACCGGCGCCAGCCCTTCGGTCGGCTCGTCGAGCAGCAAGAGGCTCGCCCCCGTGCGCAGGATGCGGCCGATCGCCAGCATCTGCTGCTCGCCACCTGACAGCTTGGTCCCCTGGCTGCGCCGCCGCTCCAGGAGGTTGGGGAACAGCTGGTAGATCTCGGCAAGGCTCATGCCGCCCGACTGCACGACCGGCGGCAGCAACAGGTTCTCCTCGACGTTGAGGCTGGAGAAGATGCCGCGTTCCTCCGGGCAGTAGGCGAGGCCCAGCCGGGCGATCCTGTCGGACGACTGCCCCACCGTCTCGCGCCCGTCGAACGTCACCGAGCCGGAGCGCTTCTCGACGATGCCCATGATCGACTTCAGCGTCGTCGTCTTGCCCGCGCCGTTGCGGCCGAGCAGGGTCACCAGCTCGCCACGCGCAATTTCGAATCCGACACCGTGGAGGATATGCGACTCACCGTACCAAGCCTGCAACGCATCGACCTTGAGCAACATCTCAGCCATGGCCAGTTCCGACATACGCTTCGACAACGGCGGGATTGGTCGATACTGTGGCATAAGGTCCCTCGGCCAGGACCTCGCCGCGCGCCAGCACGGTGATCGTGTCGGACAGGTCGGCGACGACGGACATGTTGTGCTCGACCATCAGCACGGTGCGATCCTTGGCGACCGAGCGGATGAGCTGGGCGATGCGCTTGATGTCCTCCTGCCCGAGGCCAGCCATCGGCTCGTCGAGTAGCATCATCTCCGGCTCAAGCGCCAGCGTGGTGGCGATCTCGAGCGCCCGCTTGCGGCCGTAAGGCAATTCCACAGCCGGCAACCGAGCGAAATTGGTCAGACCGACCGCCGTGACCAGCTCGTGAGCGCGCCCGTCCAGCCGACGCAGCACCTTCTCCGAGCGCCAGAAATGGAAGGAATTTCCCAGCTTGCGCTGCAGGGCGACGCGAACATTCTCCAGCACCGTCAGATGCGGAAACACCGCCGAAATCTGGAACGAGCGGGCGAGTCCCATACGGGCGATCCTGGCCGGCGAGCTGCCGGTGATGTCGCGCCCATTGAACCGGATCTCGCCGGCCGTCGGGACCAGGAAATGGGTGAGCAGGTTGAAGCAGGTGGTCTTGCCGGCGCCGTTCGGGCCGATCAGGGCATGTATGGTATGCCGCTTGATCCGCAGATCGACATTCTTGACCGCGACGAAGCCTTTGAACTCTTTCGTCAGTCCCCGCGCTTCGAGGATTGTTTCGTCCTGCGCCATCCACCTCCCCTGAACCTCGGCGAATTAATAGAAGCAGGACGCCGCTGTCCAGCACTGGCGCACGACTTGACCGGTCGTTAGATTTCGGGCCCTTACGCGGGGAGTAGTTTTGGGAGGGTGCGTATGAGTTTTGCGAATTGCGTGCGTTATTGCAGTGCTGGCGTGGCCGTCGCCGGCCTGACAGCGCTGGGAATGGTGGCGGTGGCGCAAGCCCAGGCGCCGGCACCGCTCAAGATCGGCGTGACGGAGGGTTTCTCCGGCGTCTATGCCGATCTCAACCTGGGTGAAGTCGAAGCGGCGCAGATGGCGGTCGAGGATTTCGGCGGCAAGGTGCTGGGGCGGCCGATCGAGATCCTGTCCGCCGATCATCAGACGAAACCCGATATCGGCGCCCAGATCGCGCGCCGTTGGTACGATGTCGACGGCGTCAAGATGATCACGGGTATCGGCACATCATCGGTCGCCCTCGCAGTGCGCAAGATTGCCCAGGAAAAGGGGATGATCGATATCAACACCGGCGCCGCCTCGGCCGACCTGACAGGCCCGGCCTGCTCGGAGACCGGCGCGCACTGGGTGTACGATACCTATGCCCTGGCCAAGGTGACGGGCGGCGCCATCGTCAAAGGCGGCGGCGATTCGTGGTACTTCCTCACAGCCGACTACGCGTTCGGCCATGCCCTGGAACGTGACGTCACAGCCGTCGTCAAGGCGGCCGGCGGCAAGGTGCTGGGCGGCGTCAGGCATCCGCTCAGCACGCAGGACTTCTCGTCCTACCTGCTGCAGGCGCAGGCTTCGAAGGCCAAGATCGTCGGTCTCGCCAATGCCGGCCAGGACACCATCAACTCGATCAAGCAGGCCGGCGAGTTCGGCATCGTCAAGGGGGGCCAGCGGCTGGCGGGGCTCCTTGTCTTCTCGACCGACGTGCAGTCGCTCACCCTGCCGGTGGCGCAGGGGCTGGTTCTGACCGAGGCGTTCTACTGGGACCTCAACGACGAGACGCGCGCCTGGACCAAGCGCTTCCGCGCCAAGCGCGACAAGATCCCGAGCATGCTGACGGCCGGCGTCTATAGCTCGGTCACGCATTACCTGAAGGCCGTGCAGGCCGCCGGCACCGACGAGGCCAAGCCGGTGATGGCCAAGATGCGCGAGCTTCCGGTCAACGACGTCATGACCAAGAACGGCAAGCTGCGCGAGGACGGCCGTCTGGTGCGCGACATGTACCTGTTCCAGGTCAAGTCGCCAGCGGAGTCGAAGAACAAGGACGACATCTACAAGCTGCTCGCCACCGTGCCGGGCAATGAGGCTTTTCGTCCTCTCAAGGACGGCAAATGCCCGTTCGTGAAGTAGTCGAGCTTTTTCACAGCAACGAGAAAGGGCGCCCGCGGGCGCCCTTTTTCGTGCGAGGTTACAGCGACGTCTTTTTCCTCCTCCCCAGCGAAGTTGGGGAGGGGTCGGCGTCTTCGCCGACGGAGGGGTCATGGCTCTTGGACCGCGGGCGTCCCGCCCGCGCACGTCAAGTGGGGGGGGGGCGCCGGCGGGACGCGGGATTCCT
>NZ_JBFWZI010000060.1:0-36645 GCF_050185545.1 Reyranella sp.
GCTTACCCTTCCTCCAGACCACCGGGACCGATTACCTTTAAGCGTGGCCTCGACTACTTCCTCGCAATCGCTACTGGATGGGAACTCAGAGATGTGTCCACTCCGTAGCAGCTCCGCTGGGGAGGTGCCCCGTCATACGGGGCGAAGGGGTCATGAGTTGCAAGAGGCAGTGGGGGCCATGACTCATGACCCCTCCGTCGCCGTAAAGCGGCAACACCTCCCCAGCGATGCTGGGGAGGAGATGACGTTTTTCTCCAAGTCCGAATGCCCTGCCTCTCCTCGGGGAAAGACACTGCCATGACCACCCGCACCAACCTGTCGGCGCTGGCGCTGAAGCACAGCACGCTCACGGTGTTCTTCATGCTGGCGCTCACGGCGGCCGGCATCTACGCCTTCTTCAACCTCGGCCGCGGCGAGGACCCGCCCTTCACCATCAAGCAGATGGTCGTGTCGGCTGCCTGGCCCGGCGCCACCTCGCGCGAGATGGAGCAGCAGGTCACCGAGAAGATCGAGACCAAGCTGCAGGAGCTACCGTACTTCAACTTCGTCAACAGCTACACCAAGCCCGGCGAGACGGTGATCTACGTCTCGCTGCGCGACGATACCCCGCCCGCCAAGGTGCCCGACCTGTGGTACCAGGTGCGCAAGAAGGTCGGCGACATCAGGAGCTCGCTGCCGGCCGGCGTCGTCGGCCCGTTCTTCAACGACGAGTACGGCGACACCTACAGCATGATCTGGGCCTTCGAATCGGACGGCTTCTCGCCGGCCGAGGTGAAGGAGATCGTGAAGGGCGTGCGGCAGCGCCTGCTGCGCGTGCCCGACGTCACCAAGGCCGACCTGTTCGGGCTGCAGGACGAGAAGATCTACATCGAGTTCAGCCATGCGCGCCTCGCCATGCTGGGCGTGCCGGTCGACCAGATCCTCGAGGTGATCCGGCGGCAGAACGCCATCGTCGCCACGGGCACGGTCGAGACCAAGGGCGAGCGCGTCTCTGTGCGCGTCGACGGCGCGCCGCTCTCGGCCGAGGAGGTGGCCAACCTGCCGATCAGCGCCGGCGGCCGCAACATCACGCTGTCGGACGTGGCCGAGATCAAGCGCGGCTACCAGGATCCGCGGCAGATCTCGATGCGCTTCGGAGGCAAGCCGGTGATCGGCCTCGGCGTCGTCATGGCGCCGGGCGGCAACGTGCAGACGCTCGGCAAGGCGCTCGACAAGGCGATGGCCGAGGTCGAGGCGAACCTGCCGGTCGGCATCACCGTGCACCGGGTCGCCAACCAGCCCGAGGTCGTCGAGAGGTCGTTCGAGGAATTCGTTTCCTCGCTGCTCGAGGCGCTCGCCATCGTGCTGGTCGTGTCATTCATCAGCCTCGGCATCCGCACCGGCATCATCGTGGCGTTTTCCGTGCCGCTGGTACTCGCTATCACCTTCGTCGGCATGCTGCTGCTCGGCATCGACTTCCAGCGCATCTCGCTCGGCGCGCTGATCATCGCGCTCGGCCTGCTGGTCGACGATGCCATCATCGCCGTCGAGATGATGATGGTGAAGCTCGAGCAGGGAGCCAGCCGACTCGAGGCGGCGACCTTCGCCTACACCTCGACGGCCTTCCCCATGCTGACCGGCACCCTGGTCACGGCGGTCGGCTTCGTGCCGGTCGGCTTCGCCCGATCGAGCGCCGGCGAATACACCAACTCGATCTTCTGGGTGGTCGGGCTGTCACTGATCGTCTCGTGGTTCGTCGCCGTGCTGTTCACGCCGTGGATGGGCTACCACCTGCTGCCGACGCCCAAGGTCCATCATCACGATCCCTACAGCGGCCGGCTCTACACGGCCTTCCGCAAGCTGGTCGTGTGGTGCGTCACCTGGCGCAAGACCACGATTGCCATCACGGCGCTGGCGTTCGTCGCCGCCATGGGTGCCTTCACCCTGGTGCAGAAGCAGTTCTTCCCGGTCGCCAACCGGCCCGAGCTGATCGTCGACATGAAGCTCGCCCAGGGCGCCTCGTGGGAGGCGACCAACAAGGAAGTGAAGCGCCTCGAGCGCTGGCTGGCCGAGAATCGCGATGTCGACATCTACACGTCCTATGTCGGCGCCGGTAGCCCGCGCTTCTACCTGCCGACCGTGCCAGAGCTCACCAACGCCAATTTCGGCCAGGTCATCGTCATGACCAAGAGCCTGGAGGCGCGCGAGCGCGTGTTCGCCGAGCTCGACAAGCTGTTTGCCACCGACTTCGAGGCCGTGCGCGCCCGTGTGCAGCGGCTGCAGAACGGCCCGCCGGTCAGCTATCCGGTGATGTTCCGCGTGCTTGGCGAGGATCCGCAGCAGGTCCGCGGCCTCGCCGAGCGGGTGCGCCAGGTGTTCAAGGCGGACCCCGCGACGCGTGACATCAACTTCGACTGGAACGAGCTCTCCAAGTCGGTGCGGCTCGAGGTCGACCAGAACAAGGCGCGTGCGCTGGGCGTCGATTCGCAGCTGCTCGGTAACACGCTGCAGACCCTGCTGTCGGGCGTGACCGTGACGCAGTACCGCGAGCGCACAGAGTCGATCGACGTCGTGGCGCGCGCCGTGCCGGGCGAGCGTCTGAGCGTCGAGGGGCTGGAGGCGATCAACCTCCGGACCTCGACCGGCGGCGTGGTCTCGCTGGCCCAGATCGCCACGCTCAAGTTCGAGCTCGAGGAGCCGATCCTGTGGCGGCGCAACAAGGAGCTGCTGATGACGGTGCGCGCCGGCGTGATCGACGGCGTGCAGGGCCCCGACGTCGCTGCCCGTCTCGACAAGGCGCTGGCGCCGCTGCGCGCCGACCTGCCGGCCGGCTATCGCATCGAGGTCGGCGGCGATGCCGAGGAGAGCGCCAAGAGCCAGGGCTCGATCTTCAAGATGATGCCGGTGATGGCCTTCCTGATGGTGCTGTTCCTGATGTTGCAGCTGCAGAGCTTCTCCAAGCTCGCGCTGGTCTTGCTGACGGCGCCGCTCGGCCTGATCGGCGTGTCGCTGTTCCTCCTGCTGTTCAACCAGCCCTTCGGCTTCGTCTCGCTGCTGGGCGTGATCGCGCTCGCCGGCATGATCATGCGCAACTCGGTGATCCTGGTCGACCAGATCGACCAGGATATCGCTGCCGGCAACAGCGCCTGGGACGCCGTGGTCGACGCCACGGTGCGCCGCGCCCGGCCCATCCTGCTCACCGCCGGCACCGCCATCTTCGCCATGATCCCGCTGTCGCGCAGCGTGTTCTGGGGCCCCATGGCCGTCGCCCTGATGGGCGGCCTCTTGGTGGCAACAGCGCTGACGCTGCTGTTTCTGCCGGCGCTCTACGCCGCCTGGTTCCGGGTCAAGCGGCCGGCCGCGAGGCCGGCGCTGGTCGAAGCGCCGGCCGCCCATCCGCCGCTGGCGATCGCGGCACAGTAGTCAGGGCCGCAGCACGGTCATCGCGAAAGGACCGGCATTGGCCGCGGCGTGGGCAACTGCGTCGTTCACCTCCTCGAGGCCGAAGCACCTGGCCTCGTGGTAGTCGAGCCGCAGCAGGCCCGACCGCACCATCGCCACCAGCCGCGGCAGCGCCTCGCGCGGATACATCCACTGTCCGCGGACGGTGACGCAATTGCGCATCAACCAGACGTACGGCACCGCGATGTCCGGCCCGACCCCGCCCATCAGCACCACACGCCCGTAGGGCCGCACGGTGAGCAAGGCCGCGCGCACCTGGGCCGGCGTCGCGGCGGGAGGCAGAAGGTCGAGCACCAGGTCGATCGGCCCTGGCGCCGCATTCAGGATGGCCTCACGGTCGCGCTCCTCGTCGACGAGCATGTGCACCGGCCTGACGCGCTCGCCGAGACGGCGCCCGAGGAGGTCGAGAGCCTGATGGTTGCGGCCCGTGGCAATCACGGCGCCGGCGCCCATTGCCAGCGCCACGGCGACTGCGCCGCTGCCGAACGCGCCAGTCGCGCCGTTCACCAGCACGGTCTCCCCTGCCTGCAGCCCGGCGGCGACATAGCCGCCGTAGGGCACCGCGAAGTTGCCGAACGCGCACCACGCCACGGCCTCGGCGTCGCTCAGCGGCCCGAGGCGGACAACGCACTCGGTCGGAACGCGGATGCGCTCCGCCCATGAGCCGTCATGGAAATGCGCCTGAAGGCGCCTGGCGCGCTCGCTGCCGGCGGTCAGGCCCTGCAGGATGATGTCCGGTGCCTGCGGATTGTCGCGCGAGCGCACCGTGGGATCGCAGAGCACCCAGTCGCCAACGGCCAGCTCGGTCGCGTCGGGGCCGACCTCGCGCACCCGCCCGATGCCGCCTGCTCCCGGGATCACCGGCGGCTCGAGCAAGTAGTGTCGCTTGCCGCTGAAAACCTCGCCGGCATAGGCAAGCACCTTGGTGGCGGCGACGTCGACGATCACCTCGCCGGTGCCCAGCACCGGGTCGGGCACGATTTCGACGGCGAGCGGCGAGCCCAGCGCCTTCAGGACGGCTGCTTTCATGGAAGACCTCATGTTCGTTGAGGCGCCCATTCTCGCGATCTTTCCAGGGTCCAAGCAGCCCTAGTATTATCCTGGGATCATGACTGCCACCCTGGACACCAGTCGCAGTGAGCTCGGCGATTTCCTGCGCTCACGCCGCGAGCGCCTGACGCCCAAGGCCGTCGGCTTGCCGCTGGGACGACGACGACGCACGCCGGGCCTGCGCCGCGAGGAGGTGGCCGAGCTCGCGGGCATCGGCGTCGACTGGTACGTCCGCCTCGAACAGGGGCGCTCGGTGAGCCCGTCCGTCACGACGGTCGATGCCCTGGCCCGTGCGCTTCGCCTCAGCAAGGTCGAGCATGCCCACCTGCGCGACCTCACCCGCAACGCCGATCGCCGCGCGTTCGTACGCGAGACCGTGCCCGAGGCGCTGCGGCGCCTGGTCGAAGACCTCAACCAGCCCGCCTACATCACCGGGCGACGCTGGGACGTGCTGACGTGTAACAAGGCGGCCGACGAGATATTCGCCTTCGGCAAGCTACCGGAGGAAGACCGCAACGTCCTGATCTGCATCCTCACCCTTCCCGCGACGCGCCGCCTGTTCGGCGAAGCCTGGCACGACCAGGCGCGGCGCGTCGTAGCCCAGTTCCGCGCGACGCACGACCTGTGGGCAGCCGATCCAGCCTTCGTCGACCTGCTGAGCCGGCTGCGCCGAGGATGTCCGGAATTCGGCGGCTGGTGGAAGGCTCACGACGTACGCGAAGCCGCCGCCGGCCGCAAGCGGATGGCCCATCCGAAGAAGGGGGTCCTGAGTTTCGAGCATGCCAGCTTCCGGGCGGAAGATGACCCTGCCCTCAAGCTCGTCATATATACGCCGGTTTAGAGCATGATCGGTTCAAGTGGAGCGCGTGAGCTTCGAGGAGGATCACGTTCAAACGCTATCCGGACCGCGAGCGTCCTTGCCCATGAATCTGAGCGAACGGGACGCTCGCGGTCCGAAAGACGATGAGATTTGATCGCCGGGGGCGCGCCACTCCAGTGGCGCGGTCATCGTCGACCGCGCAAATGACGCGCCACTGAGTGGCGCGCCCATAGCGCTAACCTTGGCTGCAGCCTCAGCAAAATCCTCATCCTGAGGAGGCCGCGCAGCGGCCGTTCCGATGGGCCGTACAGAAAATCGCAGAACAAGCTTGCTTGCGGCAGCCACGGTGTTGCCGACCCTTCGAGACGCGGCCGTCTGGGCCGCTCCTCAGGGTGAGTTCCGTTCGCAAGACAGCGCCTATGAGTGGCGCGCCCCCAGCCTAGGAGATGCGCCCCTCGGCGGTCCGCAAGTCGGTCGTGCGCGACACGCTGACCTCGAGGATGATCTCGATCCCCCGGACAATGTCGGCCAGGGCCATCGAAGGCGCGCCGCCCAGCCGCGCGGCCTGCTCGGGGACGTAGGGAATGTGCAGGAAGCCGCCGCGGATCGCGGGCGCCCTGCCCTGCACCATGTCCATTAGGGCGAAGAAGATGTGGTTGCACACGAAGGTGCCGGCGGTGTTCGACACGGCCGCCGGCAGGCCCGCCTCGCGCATCGCCGCGACGCAGGCCTTGATCGGCAGGGTCGTGAAGTGTGCGGCCGGGCCGCCCGCCACCACCGGGACGTCGATCGGCTGCTTTCCGTCATTGTCGCGGATGCGCGCGTCCTGGACATTGATGGCAACCCGCTCCAGGCAAAGTTCGGTGCGGCCGCCGGCCTGCCCGACGCACAGGACGATCCCGGGATCGATCTCGTCGATCGCCCGGCGCAGCACGCCAGCCGAATGCGCATAAGAAGTCGGCAGCTCCGCGGTATGAACCGCGAGGCCGCCGATCTGCTTCTTGAGGTGCTTCACCGCCAGCGACGACGGGTTGACCTTGTCGCCGCCGAACGGATCGAAGCCGGTGATCAGTGCTTTCAGGACGCCGCCGTCACTTGTTGGCCGCGTCGACAGCGCGCCGGGCCATCACGCCCACCAGGTGGGCGCGGTACTCGGCGCTGCCATGGATGTCGCTGTTCAGCCCGTCTGCCGGGATCTTGATGTCCTTGATCGCCGCCGAGGAGAAGTTCTTGGCGAGCGCCTCTTCCATCGCTGGGACTCGGAACACGCAGGGGCCGGCGCCGGTCACCGCCACCCGCACGCCCGCGGCCGACTTGGCCACGAACACGCCCACCATGGCGTAGCGAGACGCCGGGTTGGGGAACTTCATGTAGGCGGCCTTCTCGACCTTGGGGAAGCTTATCGAGGTGATCAGCTCGCCCTCGCCCAATGCCGTCTCGAACAGGCCCTTGAAGAAGCTGTCGGCGGAATGCTTGCCGGTGTTGGTCGTGACCGTGGCGTTCAGCCCCACAACCGCCGCCGGATAGTCCGCCGCCGGGTCGTTGTTGGCGACCGAGCCGCCGATCGTGCCGCGATTGCGCACCTGCGGATCGCCAATATGACCGGCCAGGTGAGCCAGCGCCGGGATCGCCGCCTTGACGTCCGCCGAGCTCGCGACGTCGGCGTGCCGGGTCATGCCGCCGATCACCACATTGTTGCCCTCGACCTTGATGCCCGTCAGTTCCTTGAGGCCGCCGAGATCGATGACGTCGCTCGGCCGCGCCAGGCGCTGCTTCAGGGTCGGGATCAGGGTCATGCCACCCGACATCGCCCGTGCCTCGTCCTTGCCCTTGAGCAGGTTGACGGCATCCGCGAGCGACTTCGGACGATGATAGGTAAAGTCGTACATTTCCAAATCCTCCCTTACTTCGCCGCGCCGTGGATGGCCTGCCACACGTTGAGTGGCGTGGCCGGCATCGGCACGTGGCCGACGCCGACCGGCGCCAGCGCGTCGTGGACTGCGTTCATCACGGCAGCTGGTGCTGCAATCGCACCAGCCTCGCCACATCCCTTCACGCCCAGCGGATTGTGCGGGCAAGGTGTGACCTTGTAGCCGACCTTGAACGATGGCACGTCGTCGGCGCGCGGCATGGCGTAATCCATGTACGAGCCGCTGATCAGCTGCCCCGTCGACTCGTCGTACACGGCATTCTCCAGCAACGCCTGGCCGACGCCCTGTACGATGCCGCCATGCACCTGGCCTTCGACGATCATCGGATTGACGATGTTGCCGAAATCGTCGACCGCGGTGAAATTCACGATGTCGACCTCACCGGTGTCAGGATCGACCTCGACCTCGCAGATCTGCGTGCCCGCCGGATAGACGAAGTTGGACGGGTCGTAGAAGGCGTTCTCGTCCATGCCGGGCTCGAGCTCGGCCAACGGATAGTTGTGCGGGACGTAGGCCGCGAACACGGCCTGGCCGAGCGGTACCGCCTTGTCGGTGCCGGCCACCTTGAAGGTCCCGCCCTCGAACACGACGTCGGCTACCGATGCTTCCATCAGATGGGCGGCGATGCGCTTGCCCTTGGCGATGACCTTGTCGGCCGCCTTCATGATCGCCGAGCCGCCGACGGCCAGCGAACGGCTGCCGTAGCTGCCCATTCCGAACGGCGTCGTCGCGGTGTCGCCGTGGACCACCTCGATCTGCTCGAGCGGCACGCCGAGCTTGTCGGAGACGATCTGGGCGAAGGTCGTCTCGTGGCTCTGGCCGTGGCTGTGCGCGCCCGTCAGGATCTGGACATTGCCCGTCGGGTTGAAGCGGATCTGCGCCGATTCCCACTGGCCGACGCCACCGCCGAGCTGGCCGATGACCTGCGACGGCCCCAGGCCACACGCCTCGATGTAGGACGAGAAGCCGATGCCGCGCAGCTTGCCGCGCGACTTGGCCTCGGCCCGACGGCCTTCGAAGCCCTGGTAGTCGGCGATCTTCATCGCTTCGTCGATGATCGGCGGGTAGTTGCCCGAATCGTACTGCAGGGCCACCGGCGTCTGGTACGGGAACGCGTTCGCCGGGATGAAGTTCTTGCGGCGCAGCTCCGCCGGATCGATCTTCAGCTCCTTGGCCGCCTTGCTGACGATGCTCTCGATCACGAAGGTGGCTTCGGGTCGGCCGGCGCCACGATAGGCGTCGACCGGCGCGGTGTGGGTGAGCGCCGCCTTGACGTTGGCGTAGATCAGCGGCGTCGTGTACTGGCCGGCCAGCAAGGTCGCGTAGAGATAGGTCGGCACCGCCGTCGAGAAGGTCGACAGATAGGCGCCCATGTTGGCGATGGTGTTGACCCTGAGTGCCAGGAACTTGCCATCCTTGTCGAGCGCCAGCTCGGCATGGGTGACATGGTCACGCCCGTGCGCGTCGGTCTGGAACGATTCGCTGCGTTCGGCGGTCCACTTGATCGGCCGGCCGACGCGAGAGGCCGCCCAGCACACCATCGTCTCGTCGGCGTAGCAGAAGATCTTGCTGCCGAAGCCGCCGCCCACGTCCGGCGCGACGACTCGCAGCTTGTGCTCGGGGATGCCGAGCACGAAGGCCGAGAGGATGAGGCGCAGCACGTGCGGATTCTGCGAGGTCGACCACAGCGTGTACTGGCCCGTGCCCTTGTCGTAGTCCGCCGCCGCCGCACGCGGCTCCATGGCGTTGGGGATCAGGCGGTTGTTGACCAGGTCGAGCTTGGTGACGTGCGCCGCCTTGGTGAACGCGGCGTCGACGTCGGCCTTCACGCCGAGCTCCCAGTCGTAGATCAGGTTGCCGGGTGCCTCGGCATGGACCTGCGGCGTGCCCGCCTCGAGCGCCTTGGCGAGATCGACATTGGCCGGCAGCACTTCGTAGTCGACCTTGATCGCCTCGGCGGCGTCCTTGGCCTCGTCGTAGCTGTTGGCGATGATCATCGCCACCGAGTCGCCGACATAGCGCACCGTGTCGACCGCCATCACCGGATGCGGCGGCGACTTGTGCGGCTGACCGTGTTTGTCCTTGACCACCCAGCCACAGATCAGGCCGCCGACCTTGGCGTCGGCGACATCTTTGCCGGTGAAGATCTCGACGACGCCCGGTGAGGCCTTGGCCGCCGAGACGTCGATGCTCTTGATCTTGGCGTGCGCGTGGGGCGAACGCAGGAAGTAGGCATAGGTCGCGCGTGCCAGGGGCAGGTCGTCGACATAGCGGCCGGTGCCGGTCAGGAAGCGCTGGTCCTCCTTCCGCTTCACCCGGGCGCCGATCCCGGTCTCGGTCGTCATGGCTACACCCCCGCCGACTTCATGGCCGGCGCGGCGGCCAGGATCGCCTTGACGATGTTGTGGTAGCCGGTGCAGCGGCAGAGGTTGCCCTCGAGCTCGCGGCGTACCGTGGTCTCATCGAGCTGGTAGTTGTGGCGCTTCACCATGTCGATGGCGCTCATCACCATGCCCGGCGTGCAGAAGCCGCACTGCAGCGCATGGTTCTCGCGGAACGCCTCCTGCATCGGATGCAACTTGTCGGCGCTTTCGGCCAGGCCCTCGATGGTCGTCACCTTGGCGCCCTCGGCCTGGACCGCGAGCATGGTGCACGACTTGATCGACTTGCCGTCGACGTGGACGACGCAGGCGCCGCACTGGCTGGTATCGCAGCCGACGTGAGTTCCGGTCATGCCGAGATGCTCACGCAGGAACTGAACCAACAGGGTACGCGCCTCGACCTTGCCGGAAACGGCCTTGCCGTTGACGGTCATGGCGACATTGATGGTCATCAAGCTTCTCCCTCACATTGTTGGTTCAGAGCGCAGGCGCCGGGGCGCGCCTGCAGAGCGTTGGCGCGACTCTGGCAAGCCGTTTGTAGAATGGTCAAGCGAATTGCGGATGACGGCGTCGCGGACGTCGGCGCGGGCGCTAACGACTCGCAAGAAACACGATGATCAGGACAGCCGCGCCGATGCCGATTACCAGCCAGTGCCTGTAGCCGCGCCGCGCGGCGGCGGTGGCATCTGGTCTGGGGCTAGCGCTCGAGGTGGAGCCGGCCGGGACGGTGGCGCCAGGTGACGGCACTGTCGAACCCGATGCCGGCATCGAGGTCTGGGCGGTCGCCGCTGGAGCCTCCTCGGCCGGCGGCGGTGCGCTCACCATCGTCGCGAACTTGCCGAAGAATTCGTCGGCCAGCTTCCTGGCCGTGCCGTCGATCAGGCGCGCGCCCACCTGGGCGATCTTGCCCCCGACCTGCGCGTCGACGTTGTAGGTGAGAGTGGTCGCGCCCGCATCGTCGGACAAGGCGACGACGGCACCGCCCTTGGCAAAACCGGCAGCGCCGCCCTGCCCTTCTCCCGTGATCCTGTAGCCGTTTGGCGGGTCGATGTCCGACAGAGTCACCTTGCCGGCAAAGCTCGCGCTGACCGGACCGATGCGCAGGCGGACCTTGGCCTTCATCTCGGTGTCGGAGACCTTGTCCAGCGATTCGCAGCCGGGAATGCAGGCCTGCAGCACCGCCGGATCATTGAGCGCCGCGAAGACCTTGTCGCGCGGCGCGGCGATCTTGTACTCGCCCTTGATTTCCATCTGGTAACTCCCCGGCTCGGCTCCTACCACTTGCTGGTATAGGAGTCCGGCGGCGGTTCTGCCAGTGGCTCGCGGATTGACACGTAGATGGTCGCCAGGTACGGCACCGCCATGATCATCGCCAGGGCGGCAAGCCAGTTGGCCTGGGTGTTCCAGAACAGGGTGCGTATGACCCAGCGGCCGCCATCGACCGCGACGAGGCCGCCGGAACCGCCGTCATGGAGCTTGATGGCGCCTTCGGTCACCACCATCACGATCGCCCAGAAGATCAGCAGGAAGGCCAGGACGATTTCGGGCAGGACCGGCCGCACGCGGCTGAACGAGCGGTCCATGCGCACGAAGCCGCGGCTTCCGTCGTAGCCCAGCAGGCGGCCGAACGACAGCGCCTTGGCCCAGCGGTGGGCGCGCGACACCGGCTCCGAGCGCAGGAGCGTCAGGGCTTTCCAGGCCATCAGCACGACGCTGGGGATGACGAAGCTCCAGATCGGAAAGTCGCGGTAGCGGCCGTCGATGGCGATCTGGCGGAACCAGTCGCCGAACCGGATCACGCCGTCATACCAATCGATGCTGATGACGATCAGATAGAAGATGCAGAGCCCGGTCAGGACGAGATAGAGAACCTGGGCCAGCAGGTCGGCCCGCTGCAGGATGCGGTATCGAGGCAGGGCCCGCCAGGCATGCAGCGCCTCGCGGACCCGGGCGCCGTAGAGGGAAGGATCGGCCATTTGTCCCGTCAGGCTGTCGGCGATGCCGCGCAGCAGCGCGTAGCTGAACAGGCCGAGCAGCAGGGCCCAGAACGCGACGCCGAGCATCTTCTCGAAGTAGAAGGTGCGCGTCAGGTCGATCCAGGTCGCCTGAACGTAGCAGGTCGCCACGACCTGGGCGAAGGCGGCGAAGACCACGATCGCCTTGCTACCGGCGACGCGACGCATCCCGACAAACCCGAAAAGGATCAGGCCGGCCGCGATCGTGGACAAGATAAAAAGGGTCCGCCAATGGGGCTCCGCGACCACCGGCTTGCCGAGCTCGAACTTGTCGTGCCGCAAAGCGTCGAGCAGGCCCCACGCCGCACCGACCGTGCCTTCCTGGCGAGCCTTCCAGTTCTGGTCGAACGCCTCGACGATGTTGTAGTCGAACCTCTCGCGGTCGGCGATGCCGCGGAAGGTCGAGAAGTAGCGCACCTGCTCGATCCTGCCCGGCCGGGCATCGGAGCGCATGCGACCATCGCTCGGCCAGCCGGTCTCGCCGATGACGATCGGCTTGTTCGGGAAGCGTGCCTGGACCTTCTTGTAGATGTCGACGATGTGCTTATCGATGCTCGACTTGCCGTCCGCCTCGCGCCGGTCGAGCCCGATCGGCTCGTCCTCCCAGTAGGGCAGAATGTGAATCGTGATGAAGTCGACCTCGTCGGCGAGCGACGGATTGCGCAGCCAGAACTCCCAGACGTCGGCATAGGTGACCGGCTGCGACACGCGCTGCTTGACCCGGCGGATGTAGCGCCGCAGCTCGCTCGCGGTCAGATCCTTGCGCAACAACACCTCGTTGCCGACGATCACCCGCTCGATCGTGTCCTTGTAGCGGTTGGCGTGATCGATCAGCAGGTTGATCTGCTCGAGGTTCTCCTTGTCGTTGTCGTTAAGCCAGGCGCCATGCCAGACCTTCAGACCGTACTTGCCGGCACGCTGCGGCACCGTCTCGAGGTTCTCGGCCGTCGAGTAGGTCCGCACCGCGCGCACCTTGCCCTGCATGCGACGCAGATCCTCCTCGATCTGGTCAGGCGTCGGAAAGATGCGAGTGAGAGGGCTCTGCCCCGGCCGATAGGGCGCGAACGACACGCTTTGCAGGGGAGCGGTCGTCCATCCGGCGATCTCGACCGGCCGGTTGGGCCACGACCACCACAAAAGGTTGAGCGCCGCCATTCCCACGAACGCAAGCAGCGCTATCAGAGCACGCATGGTGAGGTTTTAGCAGCATCGCTTGGCCTGGGTATGGCTTTTTCGAGTTCCTCCCCAGCTTCGCTACGCATCATGCGCTGGGAGCGCGCCACTCCGATGGCGCTCATGGGATGTGTAATCACCAAGAAGAGCGCCATGGGAGTGGCGCGCTCCCAGCGCATGACCCCTCCGCCCCGTATGCCGGGGCACCTCCCCGGCGAAGACGCCAGGGAGGAAGTTAAGAAGGAGCCCCCTTCTGCACCCCGGCGATGGCCTGGCGGACGATCTGATGGCCGCGGAACAGGACCGCCTCCTTCCAGTCGTCGGTCTCCGGATAGAACTGGCGGCGCATGGCGGCGCGCACGGGACCGGCCTCGGTGCCGAGCGGATCGCCGTACTTGTGCAGCCAGTGGTCGGCGCGGAACGCCCGCTGGCCGCTCTCGCGGTCGAAGGTGCCGAATTCCAGGGTGCACATGGTGAGCCTTGTCTCGGGCTCGGTCAGCACCCGGTTGAGCCCGTAGTGGCCGAGCCCGTCGCGGGCCTGCGAGGCCGTCTGGCCTCGCTTCGACTCGGTCACCGATTCGCCCCAGAAGGCGCGTACCCGGCGCGAGGCCGGCGTATCGATGTCGTAGTGGGTGATCGGCTCGCCATAGCCGTACGGCCCGAGGCCGGTGTGGAAGTCGATCACGGCGACGTCCTGACGGCCCTTCAGGAAGCGGTCCGTGATGGCATGCAGGGTCCGGTTGGACCAGGACGGCCCGCCGCCACCGAAGAACATGCCGTCGGCGTGGCTGTACTGGCCGCCCGACACGGCGCGGAAGTAGGCGATGTCCCCGACCTTCTTGCGATAGGCGGCCAGCCTGGCGTCGGCCGCGTCGAGCGTCGCCTGGCTGAGATCCTTCGGAACCAGGAAATCGGCGATCTCGAGGTAGCGCTCGTTCACGGGATAGGGTTTGCCGTGATCGACGTAGTTGCGGTTGAGGTCGTTGCCCTCCTCAGTCACGCGCCGCGTCCAGGCGAAACCATAGGGGTTGATGGCGTGGACGAAGACAGCTGCCGTGTCCTTCGGCAGACCGGCCTCCCCGACATTGGCCAGCCAGTCGACCTGGAATCCCGAGCCGCAGTAGCCCTCCACGCCGTGCGTGCTGGAGATCGTCACGACGACCCGCGAGGCATCGTCGGGACCCAGCCGGGCCACGTCGGTCGACAGGGCCTGGCCTGTCGGTCCCTTGCTCGGATTGTCGTAGCGATAGGTCCGCGCGCCGGCGATGCGTGCCGCCGCCAGGAACTTGTCGCGCGCCTCGTTGTAATCGCTGGCGAAGGAATGGATGCTGGGCATGGCCGTGCTCAGGTGCGCAGGGTCAATCCGCCATCGACCACCAGCTCGTGGCCGGTGATGAAGTCGGCCTCGTCGGACGCCAGCAGCAGGGCGCCGCGGGCGATGTCGATCGGTTGCCCGAGCCGGCGCAGCGCGGCCTTCTTCTCCCACACCGCGCGGATCTCGGGCTTGTCGAAGTTGCTCCGTGTCATGCCGGTGTAGATGGCGCCCGGGCAGACATAGTTGGCGGTGATGTTGTACTTGCCGAGCTCGAGCGCCAGCGTGCGCGTGAGGCCGCCGACCCCGGCCTTCGATGCGCAGTAGGCGGCCAGGCCATAATCGGTGTCGAATGCCATCACCGAGGCGGTGTTGACGATGCGCGCCCTGCCCGTTTCCCGGGCCCGCGCCTTGAGAGCCGGAATGGCCTCCCGGCAAAGCCGGAACATCGCCCGGACATTGACGGCGTTGACGTGGTCCCACTGCTCGTCGGTCATCTCCTCGACGAAGGCGCGGCCGCTCACGCCGGCATTGTTGAACAGGATATCGAGGGCGCCGTAGGTCCCGATCGCCTTGGCGACGATCTGCCTGGGCGAGTCGGCGCCCGTGATGTCGCAGGCAAAGGCGGCGATCCGGTTGTTCCCGGCATGGGCCTCGGCGATGGCCGATTCCGGCCGGTCGACTGCCAGCACCTGGGCGCCTTCGTCGGCGAACAGCGCGGCTGACGCCGCCCCGATGCCCGATGCAGCCCCCGTCACGATCGCGATCTTGCCTGCCAACCTGCCCATCGGGCCCTCCTTCATTCGACTTTGGCGCCCGACGCCGGGACGACGCGCTGCAACGGGGCCAGGTCGTGTTCTCGGCAAAGGCCTGGGCGCCACCCCCGGTGGGGATTGGCGCCGAGCCTGAGCCAGCACCCTCAGGCCACGATGAGGACGACCTTGCCCGTCGCCTTGCGCGACAGCAGCGCATTCATGGCCTCGGCACTTTTCTCGAGCGGAAAGCGCATCGACACGTGCGGCTTCAGCCTGCCTTCGCCGTACCACGCCAGCAGCTCCTCGAAATTCTGGCGAGCCTCGGCCGGTTCGCGCCCGCGCCACGCACCATAGAAAACGCCACGCACGTCGCAGCTCTTCAGCAGCGCGAGGTTCGCAGGCAGCGAGGGGATGCGACCTGCCGCAAAGCCGACAACGAGAATGCGGCCGTACCAGGCAATGCAGCGCACCGACTCGTCGAAGGCGTCGCCACCCACGGCGTCATAGACGATGTCGACGCCGTTGCCGGCAGTGAGCTCCTTCACCTTGTCGCGCATCTTCTCCTTGTTGTAGTTCACGAACAGGGTGGCGCCGTACTTGCGGCAGATCTCCATCTTCTCGTCCGAGCCGACGGCGGCGATCACCTTCAGCCCCATCAGCGCGCCGAGCTCGACCGCGGTCAGGCCGACGCCGCCCGAGGCACCGGTCACCAGCAGGGTCTCGCCCGGCTTGTAGCTGCTCCTCTGCTTCAGGGCATAGTACGACGTGCCGTAGGTCATGGTGAAGGCGGCGCCGTCCTCGTAGCTCATGTTGGCCGGCATCTTCAGGAGGTCGCGCTGATCGACGACCGCCTCGGAGGCGTAACCGCCATGACCGATCATGCCGATCACGCGGTCGCCCACCGTGTAGCCGGTGACGCCCTCGCCCAGCTCGGTGACATCGCCGCCGATCTCGTGACCAGGGGCGAATGGGCGCGGCGGCTTGAACTGGTACTTGTCGGCGATGATCAGCGTGTCGGGAAAATTGACGCCGGCGGCGCGAACGGCCACCCGGACCTGCCCCTTGCCCAGTGGCTGGGACGGCAACTCCACCAGCTTCAGGCTCTCTGGCCCGCCCGGCGTCTCGCTCAGCATCGCGCGCATGTCGACCGCTCCCGTCCCGCAGTTTCGTCGTGTGCGGCATTGATACGATGGCCTGCCCCTCAGCGTCCATGGCAGCCTCCGGCCATGCTAGAAGGACCGACTTTCGCGGGGAGGAAAATGGCGCGACTGTATGGTTCTGATCGTGCTCTTCCGGACCGCGAGCGTCTCGCTCGCTCAAGCTCATGAGCGAGCGAGACGCTCGCGGTCCGGAAGAGCACGAGATGCTCGACCGGCCGCCTCCCGTTCTTGCCCGCCACCTGCTAAAGCAGGCGCGCTGATGGAAGAACGCGGCGCGCTGCTGCCGGTGCTCGACCGGCTGGTCAACGGGCCGCGCAATTCGCTGCTCACGGTGACGGCGATCCTCGTAGGCCTCGAGAATCGCTCCTACGCCTTCGCGATCGCCGTGCTCAACCTGCCCAACTGCATTCCAACCGGAATTCCCTGGTTGTCGACCATCACCGGCGTGCCCATGCTGCTGCTAGTCGCACAATGCTTCATGGGCAGGCCGACGCCGACGCTGCCCGACTTCATCGGCAAGCGCGGCCTCGATCGCGGTCGGCTGCAGGACTTCCTTGGCCGCACCCGGCGTCACCTGCGCCGGCTGGAACGCGCCATCCATCCTCGCCTGGAAGCCTGGTTGTCCGGGACGCCCCGCCGGCTGCTGCTGCTCGCCTGGACGGCCAACATCTTCATCCTCGCCCTGCCCATCCCCTTCGACAATCTGTTTCCTGCCTGGGCGATCTTCTTCTTCTGCCTTGCCCTGATCGAAGGCGACGGCGTCATGGCCATGCTGGGCTGGCTGCTGACCGTGGTGACCGCGGCCTGGACGGTGTTCCTGCTGATGCTCGGCCACGCCGCAATCGTCGCAACCTTCGCCGCCCTGGGCGACCTCCTCTTCGATTGAGTCCCAACGAGGCCTTCATGACTGGACGATCCAACACCATGACGGATTTGCTCGCCGCCCTGGAGCGGGGCGAATCGCTGCCCGCTCGCTGGTACATCGATCCGTCGATCGCCGAACGCGAGCTCACCCTGATCTTCCGAAAGAGCTGGATCTATGTCGGCCCGCTGGCCCATGTCGCCGGTCTCGGCGACTACATCACCGGATACGCCGGCGGCGTTCCCGTCGTCGTCGTTCGCGGCGAAGCCGGACTCGCTGGATTCGTCAACGTCTGCCGTCATCGCCGGCACGAGGTCATGAAGGGCCGCGGCAATGCCCGGATGATGATGTGCGGGTATCATGCCTGGACCTACGATCTCGCCGGCCAGCTGCGGCGCGCACCGCGTTCCGAAGGCACCACTGATTTCCGCCTCGAGGACTTTCCGCTGCTGCCGATCCGCGTCGAGTCTCTCGGACCGCTCGTGTTCGTCAATCTCGACCGGGAGGCGTTGCCCGTGAAGAGCCTATTCGGACCGGTCCTCGACATCATCCGTCAAAGCGGCATCGTGCTCGACGAGCTCGAGCCGCACAGTCGCGCCGAGGGCCAATCACCGGCCAACTGGAAGGCGATGCTGGAGAACTACCTCGAATGCTACCATTGCGCCGTCGCGCATCCGGGCTTCAGCGCAGCCATAGACGTTCGCCCCGACCAGTACAGATACGAGGCGCGTGAATGGTCATCGACGCAGATCGGCCCACTGAAGCAGCCTGCGCTTGCGGGCCGAGGCAAGGCTCCCCCCTACGACGTCTCCGGTGCCGTTGGCGAGTCGCAGTATCATTTCCTGTGGCCCAATCTCACCATCAGTATCAATCCCGGTTTTCCCAACCTGTCCGCCGAGCTCTGGGTGCCCGATGGTCCGGCCGTGACCCGGGGGGTCTCCGACCGCTTCTTCGGCCGCGGTGCCAGCGAAGCCTTCATACGCTCGATGATCGCCTTCAACGACCAGGTCGCTGCGGAGGACGATCTCCTCACCGACTCGGTGCAACGCGGCCTGGTGGGTGGCCTCCCCGATCGCGGCCGCTTCCTGCCCAATGCCGAGCCGCTGGTCCTCGATTTCCAGCGCAAGATCATCCGGGCGATTGCAGGAGAGAATTGACCTCATCCTCCTCCCCAACTTCGTTGGAGAGGTGTCCGCGTAGTCGCGGACCTGCCTTCGTCGAAGCGAAGCCGCTTCGGCTTCGCGCAGGCAGGCGGAGGGGTCATGAGCCTTGGCGGACCGCGGGCGTCCCGCCCCTCAGGATTGCATGATCAAGAAACAATGGGCAGGCGCTCGCGGGCCGCCAAGGCGCATGACCCCTCCGTCGCCGTATGACGGCGACACCTCCCCAGCGAAGCTGCGGAGGAAGGAGAGGTCAATACGACCGCGGCAAGCCCAACACGTGCACTGAAATGAAATTCAGGATCATGTTGGTCGAGATCGGCGCCACCATGTAGAGCCGCGTCTCGCGGAACTTGCGCTCGATGTCGTATTCCTCGGCGAAGCCGAAGCCGCCATGCGTCTGGACGCACATGTCGGCGGCTGCCCACGCCGCTTCCGAGCCCAGCATCTTGGCCATGTTGGCCTCCGCACCGCACGGCAGGCCGGCCTCGTAGAGCGTGGCGGCCTTGCGCACCATCAGGTCGGCCGCCTCAGTCTGGGCGTAGGCGCGCGCGATCGGGAACTGCACGCCCTGGTTCTGACCGATCGGCCGGCCGAACAGCTTGCGCTGCTTGGCGTAGTCGGTCGCTTTCTCGATGAACCAGCGCGCATCGCCGATGCACTCCGACGCGATCAGCACGCGCTCGGCGTTCATGCCACCCAGGATGTAGCGGAAGCCCTGCCCCTCGACGCCGACCAGGTTCTCCGCCGGCACCTCCATGTTGTCGAAGAACACCTCGGTGGTGTTGTGGTTCATCATGGTGCGGATCGGCCGGACGGTGAGGCCCTTGCCGAGCTCCTCGCGCATGTCGACCACGAAGACCGACAGGCCCTCGGTCCGCTTCTGGACCTGGTCGCGCGGCGTGGTGCGCGCCAGCAGCAGCATCAGGTCGGAATGCTCGGCCCGGCTCGTCCACACCTTCTGGCCGTTGACCACGTAGGTGCTGTTGTTCTTCTTCACCGCCGTCGTGCGCAACGCCAGCGTATCCGTGCCGCTGGTCGGCTCGGTGACGCCGAAGGCCTGCAGGCGCAGCTCGCCGCTGGCGATGCGCGGCAGGTAGCGCTGCTTCTGCTCGGCGCTGCCATGCCGCAGCAGGGTGCCCATGATGTACATCTGGGCATGGCAGGCGGCGCCGTTGCAGCCGGCGCGCTGGACCTCCTCGAGCACCGCCGATGCGGCCGAGATGCCGAGACCGGCGCCGCCATACTCCTCCGGAATCAGGGTAGCCAGCCAGCCGGCCTCCGTGAGCGCCTTCACGAAGGCGGTCGGGTAGGCGCGCTCGCGGTCGAGCTCGCGCCAGTAGGCGCCATCGAACCTTAGGCAGAGCTGGCGCACCGCGTCGCGGATTTCCGGATGAGTAGGAGCGTAGGGATTTTCCATGGCGGGCGACCCTAGTCTCCCGCTTTCCCCCATGCAACGCGCGCCAGCGATTCGACCAGTGCACCATGAATCTCCGCGCCGAATCCGTCGACCGTGGGCTCGCGGCGCGCGGTGACGCCGTCGACGGCTCCCGCCTGCTCGACGATCGCCCGTGTGACAGCGAGGTCGCGTTCCGCCGTCAGGAATTTGCGGATGATGCCGCTCCACTCCGCGTGCTGGACGGCGAGCGCCGCCATTACGCCGTAGGCGCCCCAGTTCGAGACGCCGGCGACGACCAGGTGGTCACAGGAGGTCACGCAGGCGATCTGCTCGCCATTCGGAACGCTGCGCGCGATGAGCCCGGCGGGCAGTCGGCCCATGCCGATCTCGTTGCCGCCGTCGCCGATCGCGATTCTCGTCCAGTCGCCACCGACGAACAGTTCGTCGAGCGGCGCCGTCCAGGCCGAGACATCGACACCGCGCATGTTGCGCGGCCGGCCGTCGGCGCTGCGGCCACACCGCTCGATGGCCACGGCGTGACTGACGCTCGCCTCTTGCCACGCCCGGATGACACGCGCGATGCCCGCGGCATCGACAACGCCAACCTCGTCGACCGTCACGCCGCCGCCGGCCGTGGCGACCGCCGCGCGCACGGCATCGGCGCAGGGCGTGTCCACGGCGATGCGCACCGGCAGGCCGCAGGCCGCCAACGCGCAGGCCAGCAAGGCCGACCCGACCGGCCCGTCGGTCTCCGGCGCCGTCACGCCATCGCGTGGCACGAAGAATCCGGTGATCAGGCCGACGCTGCGAGCGCCCGCCAGGGCCCGCGCGGCATCGCCCAGGCCGCCGGCGCTGGCGGCGATCAGGTCCGCCGTCTTGCGACCAACGTCGCGGCAGACCAGGGCCTCGATGGCCGCGACACGCCGTGCGCTCTCACTTGTCCTTTGCGACATACACTCCCGTCCAGCCGATCGGCGCTTCGTCGAGCAGGCCGTCGATCCTCACACGCATCATCTCGTAGTATCCCTGCCGCCAGCCCACCGCGGCGGCGGCGTCCTCGCACTCCTCTATCATGCCGAGCGCCTCGGCAAAGCCCCCGGCCCTGTACTGGGCAAGAAACACGGTCTGGCGTTCCACGAGGGCCTGGAAAGCCGGCATCTTCGCCATGGCGGGATCGCCGACGAGGGCGAACGCACGCTGCGCTTCGGTCTTGCCCTTGACCATGAGGAGATCGAGCTCGATCGCCGCGTAGTGCGGCACCTGCGCCCTCGTCGTCTCCCCGATGATGATGCCCACTCCATAGGTCTTGCACTGGCCTTCGAGGCGTGACGCCAGGTTCACGTCGTCGCCGAGGCAGGAGTACGTGAAGCGCTGGGTCGAGCCGAAATTGCCGACCGAGGCGTGTCCCGTGTTGAGCCCGATGCCGATGTTGACCGGAATGTGCCGCCTGCCTTCGGCAGTCGCCTCGGCCTCCCATTCGGCGTTGAGCGCGGCGAGCCGATCCTGCATGGCGAGTGCCGTCTCGCAGCCGCGCGCCGCGTGGCCCTCCACCGCCAGGGGGGCGTTCCAGAACGCCATGATGGCGTCGCCCATGTATTTGTCGATCGTGCCACGGTGCGACAGGATCAGGTCGGTCATGGGGGTGAGAAAGCGGTTCATGAACCGCGTCAGGCCGTGCGCGTCGAACTGCTCGGAGATGCGCGTGAATCCCCGGACGTCCGTGAACATCACGGTGATCTCGCGCACCTCGCCGCCGAGCTGCAGCAGCTCGGGATGGCGGGCCAGCTGCTCGACCACATCGGGCGAGAGGTAAAGACCGAAGGCGCCGCGGATCTGGGCCCGCTCGTGCTCGGTGCGCATGAAGGCCAGCGCGGTCCCGGTGACGTAGATGCCGGCCAGCGTCACCGGGGGATAGATCGGGTCGAACAGCAGGCGATATTCCGAGAAGGCGAGCCAGGGAACCGCCAGCCCCAGGCCGATGCCGGCGGCGGCGACCACGGCCATCTGGCCGGCCGTCAGGCGCGGCAGCGCCCAGACGAACAGGACGCCAATGGCGGCCAGATAGAGAAACTCGGCGCCGTCGGCGAAGTCCGGTCGACTGAGATACTGCTGCTCGATCATCTGCTCGGCGAGCTGCGCCTGTACCTCGACGCCCGGCACCGAATCGCTCACCGGCGTGCTGCGCATGTCGCGCAGGCCGATGACGCTGGTCCCGACGAACACGATCCTGCCCTCGAGCTGCTCGGCCGGCACCTCGTCATGCATGACCGCCCGCGCCGAGATGAAGCGTTCGCGGCGATGCCCGGTGTCGTACAGGGTCAGGCGGCCCCTCGCGTCGGTCCGGACCTCGACATCGCCGGTCCGGATGGCGACGATGCCGGTGCGCTCGCCGAAGGAGAGCTCGCCGCTGGCACCCGAGGACTTCACCAGATAGGTGCTGGCGCCCTGGGCAACCCGCAACGCCTCGATCGACAGGGCCGGGAAGAGCCCGTCCTGGCCGGCGACGCGGTACAGCATGGGAATGCGCCGGATGACGGCGCTCTCCAGATCCGTGTTGATGCTGCCGTTGCCTTTCGCCGCCGCCTCGAGCAGCGGGATGGGGCGAACCGTTCCCTGCTGCATTGGCAGGAATTGCGCGGGATCGTCCCCGGCGAACGCCGTTCCGTGGTAGCGACGAGGCGCCTGCGACGTCGCTTTCGGATCGAAGCCGAAGCCCAGCACGACGCTCGACTGCGCCATCGCATCGGCGAGGACCTGATCGTTGTCCTGGATGGCCGCGGCGAGCTTTGCCACCGTCTCGGGGTCGGTGTAGGCGACAAGGTCGCGCACCATGCGGCTCATCGACGACCGGTCGGGCTCGGCGAACACCACGTCGAAGGCGATCGTCGCCGCGCCCTTCTCGGTGAGCTTGTCGACCAGGCGGGCGACGATCGTGCGCGGCCACGGCCATTGGCCGTATTCGGCAAGCGAGGCCTCGTCGATGTCGATGATGCGCACCGGCGTCGCCGGATTGTAGACCCTGGGATCCAGGCGTTCGTAGACGTCGAAGGCGAAATCGCGCAGGCGCGACAGTTCAACGGGATCGGCCGCACGCAGCGCCAGAGCGCCGATCAGCACCAGCAGGGCGGCCAGGAACGGCATGCGCGCATTGTTGCGACCGAGCAGCCAACCCATGCGCATTCGACGCCCGACCCTCCTGAGATCGTCACTTTACGGAAGGTCGGCTCGCAAGCCAAATAGCGCACCTTGTCGACGACCCCTTCCGCATCATCGACCGTCGCCGGCATCTACGCGCGGTTGGGCGCCCTTGCGCTTTTCGCGACGCTCGATGCCCTGGTCAAGTGGCTGGGCGATGCCTACGACCCGTTCCAGATGATGCTGTTTCGCAGCACCGTCGCCCTGGTGCCGCTGTACTTCCTGTATCGCGCCGAAGGCGGCATCCGGCTCATCCGCAGCACGAGGCCCATGCTGCAATTCCTGCGCATCCTGTCCGGCTTCGGCAGCCTGTTTGGCTTCTTCTACCTGTTGCCCCGGATGCCGCTGGTCGACCTCTACGCGATCTCCTACGCCGCGCCTCTGTTCATGGTCGCGCTCGCCGCGGCGATACTCGGCGAGCAGGTCGGCTGGCGGCGCTGGAGCGCCGTCGGCGTCGGCTTCGTGGGCGTGCTGATCATGCTCGAGCCATGGACCATCTCGATCCACTGGCTGTCCCTGGCGGTGCTGCTCGCGACCTTCAGCTACTCCGTATCGACCGTGCTGACCCGGCTGATCAGCCGCTACGACCACGATGCCGCGACCATTTTCTGGTTCTGCCTGTTCGCCAGCCTGGTCTCCCTGGCAGGCGCCATCCCGAACTGGAAATGGCCATCTCCTGCGGACTGGTTCTGGCTGTGCTCGCTGGGGCTGATCGGCGGCGTCGGCCAGATCCTGGTCACTCGGGCGCTCCGCCTCGCCCCGGCCTCGACCCTGGCGCCGTTCGACTACAGCTCGATCGCGCTGGCCGTCCTGTTCGGCTATCTGTGGTTCAGGGAAGAGCCCTCACCGGCCGTGTGGTTTGGCCTGCCCCTGGTGATCGGATCGGGCCTCTATATCCTCTACCGGGAGCGCGTTCGCGCCCGCAAGGCCCGGCAGGCCTCCCGGGCGGCCGTCGCCGCCCACGTACGGCATTGACGAACAGGCGGCATTGACGAACGGGCCCGCCAACCACATTTTGTGGGCATGAGCGAGACTACCTTCTCCGTTAGCGACAGTGCCGCCAGGCGCATCGCCTTCCTGGCCGCCAAGGAACCGAAGCCGGTCATGATGCGCGTCGCCGTCCTGGGCGGCGGCTGCTCAGGCTTCCAGTACAATTTCTCGTTCGAGGAACAGCGCAACGAGGACGACCTGCTGATCGAGCATGGCGGCGCCTCGGTGCTGGTCGACAGCACGTCCCTGGAGCTGCTGAAAGGCAGCCAGCTCGACTACGTCGAGGAAATGGTCGGTTCGGCCTTCCAGGTGAAGAACCCGAACGCCACCTCGTCCTGCGGCTGCGGCAACTCCTTCAGCGTATGAGTTGGCAGCGGTTGAGCCGGCAGCGTATGAACTGGCGGCCCTTGGTCCGGCCGCGATGAAGATCGCGACCTGGAACGTCAATTCCGTCCGCCGGCGGACCGGCAACCTCGTGGCGTGGCTGGAAAGTGCGCGGCCCGATGTCGTCGTCCTGCAGGAGCTGAAGGCGCTCGAACCCCAGTTCCCGCGATTGGAGGTCGAAGCGGCCGGCTACAAGGCCGAGATCGTCGGCCAGAAGGGTTTCAACGGCGTCGCCCTGCTGTCCCTCCACCCGGTCGAGATCACCGCCCGCGCCCTGCCCGATGCCGCGGCCGACGAGGCGGCGCGCTACATCGAAGGTCGCATCCAGACCAAGGACGGGCCCCTGACCGTCGGCGGCCTCTACTTGCCCAACGGGAACCCGATCGGTACCGACAAGTTCACCTACAAGATCGCCTGGATGGAGCGCCTGCGGCAGCGGACGTGCGAGCTGCTGGCGCGCGAGGAGATGTTCGTGCTGGGCGGCGACTACAATGTCTGCCCGACCGAGATGGACGTCTACGACCCCAAGGCGTTCGCCAACGATGCGCTATGCCAGCCGCTATCGCGCGCTGCGCTGCGCCGCCTGCTCAATCTCGGACTGACCGACGCAGTGCGCGCCTTCGATCCGGAGAGCGTCTGCTACACCTTCTGGGACTACCAGGCCGGCGCCTGGGCCAAGAACTGGGGCCTGCGCATCGACCACCTTCTGCTATCGCCGCAAGCCGCCGACCGCCTGACGGCGGCCGGCATCGACAAGGTCGAACGCGGCAAGGTCGAGCCGTCGGATCACGTCCCGGTCTGGTGCGAGCTCGAGCTGGCGGCCTGAGCTGCGCCCTCCACCCCAGCTTCGCTGGGGAGACACCCAGCACGCCCGGCGCGCCACGATGCTGAGAAAATCGGGGCGGTACCCGCACCAATTTTCATAGGAGGTGTCGCCATTATACGGCGACCTGCCTCCGCCGAAGCGAAGCCGCTTCGGCTTCGCGCAGGCAGGCGGAGGGGCCAAGGTTCGGACCGCGGGCGTCCCGCCCGCTCAACTGCAACCATGAGCGGGCGGGACGCCCGCGGTCCGCATGACTCATGCCCCCACCGCCCCGAATGACGGGGCACCACCCCACCGAAGACGCAGGGGAGGAGAAATCACACTTCGCCCGATCCGATGACGCCGCCGTCGGCGATGATGCACTGGCCGCAGACGAAGGCGCCGGCCCTGGAGGCCAGGAAGACCGCGACTCCGCCGATATCGTCGGGCTGGCCGATGCGCTTCAGCGCCGCCTTGCTCTCATTGGCGCCGCGGATCTGCGGGCTCTCCCACAGTGCGCGGGCGAAGTCGGTCTGGATCAGGCCAGGCGCGATGGCATTGACGCGGATGTTGTGCTTGCCCCATTCCATGGCGAGCGACTTGACTAGCGACAGGTCGGCCGCCTTGCTCATGTTGTACGCTGCGATGTGCGCCGAGCCGACCAGCGCACCGATCGACGACACGATGATGAACGCGCCGTCGCGCCGCTCCGCCATCTCCGGGCCGACCAGGTTCATCAGCCACAGGTTCGACATGACGTTGTTCATCATGATCTTCTGGAATACGTCCTCCTTCAGCCCGGTCAGCGGTCCGAAATAAGGGTTCGAGGCGGCATTGCAGACCATGATGTCGATCTTGCCGTAAGCCTTGCGCGCGGAGGCCACCAGGTTCTCGAGCTGCGCCCGGTCGGAGATGCTGGCGGCGACCGCGGTCGCCTCCCCGCCTTTGGCCTTGATGCCCTTCACGACCTCTTCGCAGGCCGGCAGCTTGCGACTGGAGACGACGACCTTGGCGCCGTGCACCGCCATCTGCTCGCAGATCGAACGGCCGATGCCGCGGCTGCCGCCCGTCACCACAGCCACCTTGCCGCTCAGATCGAACATCATCGCGCCGTCTCCTCGCCCTCGATAATCCCATCAGATCGCGGGCGACCTTAGCGGCGCGCGGACGAACAGCGCAATCAGCTCGACATGCGGCGACCACAGGAACTGATCGATCGGCAGCAGTTTCTCCAGACGGTAGCCGCCGTCCTGCAGCGTACGCGCGTCGCGTGCGAAGCTCCCCGGATCGCACGAGCCGTAGATCACGCGTGGCACCTTCGACTTCGCGAGCTCGCCCGACTGCGCGATCGCCCCGGCGCGCGGCGGATCGAGGTCCACGGCATCGAACGCGTCGAGTTCCTTCGCGGTGAGCGGATTGCGGAACAGGTCTCGCCGCTCCGCCATTACGGTGCCAGCGGGAAGTCGCCGGCGCGCCGCGTCGATCGCCGCCACCGCCGACCGGTCGCTCTCGAACAGCGCCACCATCCCTGCCCGGCCGAGCGACAACGCCCCGATCCCGGCGAAGAGATCGACAAGCCGCAATGCATCGCCCGCCCATTCGGAAACAGCCGCTCGCATCGCCTGTTCCGCCCGCTTCGTCGCCTGCAGGAACGCACCGGGCGGCGGCTCGATTCGCGCCGCACCGAACAGCAGGAGCGGCGGGCGCCGCACGACGATCGGCTCGGCAGTCGTTCGATCGCCAAAGCTCAACCGGGCAAGATCCGCGCGCTCGGCAAACGCCACCAGCTCCTGGCGCCTGTCGAGGCCGAGATCGAGCCGCCGGTGTGGCCGCAGCAGCAGGTCGATGCCGTTGTCAGTCTCGTTGGCGATCGCGTCGGCGGCTCCTCCGTCGGGAAGCACTTTCGCCGCTACCGTCCGCAACGGCTCGAGCAGCGCAGTCAGAGCCGGGCGCAACACCGGGCAGGTCTCGACATCGACGACTCGCGGATTGGCGCGCTCGTGGAAGCCCGCCAGTACGCGCCGTCCCTGGCGTCGCACGACGAAGTCGGCACGCCGTCGTTCGCCCGGTACACCAGTCACCGGCGGCTCGAAGCGCGGGCTCTCGACGCCGCGCTGCGCCAAAGCCCGCGCGATCAGGGCGACCTTCCACGCGGTGTAGGCGTCACGCCGCCAATGCTGCAGGGTGCAACCGCCGCAGGTGCCGAAATGCCGGCACGGGGGAGCCTCGCGATGGCGCGACGGTGACAGGATTTGCTCGAGCTCGCCGACTATGCCTTCGCCTCGCTTGTCGCGCGGACTTGCCTCGACCGTCTCGCCCGGCAGGGTGAAGGGCACGAACCAGCGCTGGCCGTCGATCTCGCCGATGCCGTCGCCGCGTGACCCGATCTCCAGGATGTCGAGCCTGACGCTCACACCCTTCTCACCCCAGCCAGCTCCGGGCTGGACGCAATTCGCCGACCAGCAGGCCGACAACGTTCCTGACCGGCGGCTTCAAGATCTCCGCTCCGAGCCCTGCCGGCAGCACGCCGAGATGATCGAGCAGCGCCGCCATCGCAACCTCGGAGGCGCGCGCCGCGCCGTCCCACATCTTGATGGCGATCCCGAGACCCAGGGTCGGCAGCATGCCGCAGAACACGCCCTCGGCGCCCGTCTTGATCTGCGCCACGCCGGGCAGCGCGGCATTGATGCGGGTGCAGAAGCGGCCGGTGCCGGCCATCATGAAGGGCTCGGCGTTCATCGCGGCGCGGATGCGGGCCGCAGCGTCGGCATGGCGGCTCGACAGCCGGGACGGATCGGCCATGCTCGCCATGGCGCGCGCCAGGCTCACGAGCGGCGTCGCCAGCGTGGGGATGCCGCAGCCGTCGGTGCCGTGCGGAAAGGCGTGGGCATCGGCGCCACAGAGCTCGGTCATGACATCGCGCAGGCGGCGTTGCACCGGATGATCGTAGCGGATGTAGCCGCGCGTCGGTTCGCCGTGCTGCACCGCCGTCGTCAGGAACCCGCTGTGCTTGCCCGAGCAGTTGTTGAAGGCCGGTGTCGGCGTCTTGCCCTCGCGCACCAGCTCCTCGAGTGTCGCCGGCAGGCGCGGCGGATGCGTGCCGCATTCGAGGTCGCCCTCGCCGAGCCCGACCCGTGCGAGCCAGGCACGCACGGTCTCCACGTGGCGCTTCTCGCCACTGTGCGAGGCGCAGGCGAGCGCGATGTGCTCGTTGCCGAGGCCGAAGCGCTCGACCGCCCCACTCTCGACGAAAGCCATCGCCTGGATCGGCTTGTTCGCCGACCGCGGCAGGATTGGCGTTTCGATATTGCCCCACGAGGTGACGACCGTGCCGTCCGCCTTGACGACGGCGGCGATTCCTTCGTGACGGCTCTCGACCACCGGCCCACGCGTCACCTCGATCGCTACCACGCTACTGCTCACCACTGCCGCTCCAGCTTGACCGCCGTGACGTTGTCCTGATGCTCGACTGCGGCGGCCAGCACGGCATCGATAAGGGCCTGCACCGGCCGCACCGCGGCGGCCGCGATCTCCGCTTCGCTCAGCGACTGGACCCCGTCGCTGCACAGCAACAGGCGCGCATCGCGCTCCAGCTTGCGACTACCCCGGTCGATCAGGGTGAGCTTCTCGCCCATCACGGCCTCGCGCAGCGTATGCCGCGCCGGATGGTGCTCGGCCTCCTCGGCCGTCAGCATGCCGCGTTTCACCATCGCCTCGATCTGCGGCACCATCGAATGGTCGGCATTGAGTCGCTCGATACGGCCCAGCGAAACGAGGAAGAAGGGCGAATCGCCGACGCTGATCCAGCGCACCTCGTCGCCGCGTACCTGCGCCGCCACAACGGTCGCCCCCATGCCGGCGAGGTCGGGCTTGCCGGCGGCCCCGCGGCGGACGGCGTTGTTGGCGTCCTTCAGGCCATCCGACAGGCCGCCGCCCTGCTCGATCGAGTGCACGAAGGTCTCGACAACGATCTTGCTCGCCACTGCACCGCCGGCGTGGCCGCCCATGCCGTCGGCCACCACGGCGAGCAGCGAGCCGTCGCCCAGCGTCTTCAGCGCCCAGCTGTCTTCCTGATAGGGCCGCGCACCCTGGTGCTGCCCCCCCTCGCCCCGCCAGCCGCTCGCCATGGCTAGTGCCAAACCGCCGGCAGCTTGCTGAGGCCGCGCAAGGTGAAGGTGTGCCGCCAGGCGGGCGTGTCCTTCTCCGGCAGGCGGATGTTCGGAATGCGCTCGATCAGCGCCGTGAACACCAGCTCGGCCTCGAGGCGAGCGAGCTGCGCACCGAGGCAGTGATGGATGCCGCCGCCGAACGACATCGGCCGAATATGCTCGCGTGTGACGTCGAGCTGGTCGGGATCGGGGTACTGCGCCGGATCGCGATTGGCCGCGCCGAGCAGGGCAATGATGCTCTCGCCCGGGCCCAACCGAACGCCGCTCAGCTCGACCTCGGTATTGGTAACGCGCCCGGTGAGCTGGACCGACGAATCGTAGCGCAGCAGCTCCTCGACCGCGTTCGGGATGAGCGAGGGATCGGCCTTGAGGCGTTCCCACTGGTCCGGCTGGCGATGCAGCGCCAGCAGGCCGTTGCCGATCAGGTTGGTGGTGGTCTCGTGGCCGGCGCCGAACAGCAGGCCGATATTGGCGTCAAGCTCCTCGGGCGAGAGCTTGTCGCCCGCCTCCTCCGCCCGGACCAGCTCGGTGGTGAGGTCGTCCCTGGGCTCGCGCCGACGCAACTCGCACAGCTGCTTGAAGTAGACGCTCGCCATCTGGGTGTTGCGGTTGGCCTGGTCGAGCTCCTCGCGCGTCAGCGGCACCGGGTCGATGATCCGCCCGTTGACGTTGCTGCCCGCCAGGAAGGGCGCGCGATGCTCCTCGGGAATGCCGAGCATGTCGCAGATGACGATGACCGGGAGACGGTGCGCGAGGTCGCGCATGACGTCCATCTCGCCCTTGTCGATCACCCGGTCGAGCTGCTCGTCGACCAACGCCTTGATGCGCGGCCGCATGTCGGCGACGCGGCGCGCCGTAAAGGCCTTGTTCACCAGGCCGCGCAGGCGCGTATGGTCGGGCGGATCGAGCACCAGCATGGTGCGCGCCAGGTTGGCGATCGCCGGTTCGTCGAGGCCCGCCTTCTCGCCGTAGCGACGGCGCATGTTGCCGACGAAGTCCTTGCCGAACCGCCTGTCGCGCAGGATCAGGGCGACGTCCTCGTAACCGGTCGCCAGCCAGAAGCCCTGCGGCGTCTTGTAGACCGGCGCCGTCTCGCGCACCCGCCTGTAGTACGGATAGGGATCGGCGATGAACGCCGGGTCGAGCGGATTGAAGGCGAGCGCAGCCTGGTCGGCGGCGGGCGGAGAGAGGTCGTTCATGCCCGCCCCCTTTAGCACGATCCCTCTTGCCGCGCGAACGACCGCCCCCCTAGCATGACGCCATGTTCTCCCTGACCCAGGGCTTGCGACGTGCCGTGCAGACCAAGCCCCATGGCATGGCTACCCACTTTGCCGGACGTCGCTTCACCTGGACGCAGACCCTCGATCGCGTGAGCCGCGTTGCCGGGGCGCTTTCCGCACTGGACGTGCAGCACGGCGACCGGGTTGCCATCCTGGCCCTCAACAGCGACCGCTATCTGGAGCTGATGTATGCGGTCCCTTGGATCGGCGCGGTGATGGTGCCGCTCAACACACGGCTGGCGCCCAGGGAGATCGAGTACATCCTGACCGATTCGGGCGCGTCCGTGCTGTTCGTCGACACCGCCATGTCGAACCATCTGGCAGCCCTCGAGCACAGCATGCCGGACGTACGCGAGGTGATCTGGCTCGACGACACCCCGCCGCCGTCGGGCCTGCTGCGCTACGAGGATCTGGCGGCCTACGATCCGGTCGACGATCGCGGCGCGGCCAACGACGATCTGGCCGGCCTGTTCTACACCGGTGGCACCACCGGGCGGTCGAAGGGCGTCATGCTCAGCCACACCAACCTGGTGGTCAATGCCCTGAACGGCGTCGCCGGCATCGGCTTCAGCTCGGACACGACCTACATCCATTCCGGCGCCATGTTTCACCTTGCCGACGGCGCCTCGACCTTCGGCGTGACAATGTCGGGCGGACGGCACGCCTTCGTGCCGCGCTTCGAGCCGGTCGAGGTGCTGCAAACTATCCAGTTCGACCGGGTCACGCACGCGCAGTTCGTGCCGACGATGATCAACATGCTGGCCAATCATCCCCGCCTCGCCGAGTTCGACATCTCCACCCTCTCGCTCGTCCTCTACGGCGCCTCGCCGATGCCCGAAGGAGTGCTGCGCAAGGCCATGCAGGTGATGCCGCATGTCCGGCTGCTGCATGCCTACGGCATGACCGAGGCCTCGCCGATCGTGACGCTGCTCGATCCGCGCTATACCACGCTCGAGGGCAAGTATGCCGGCCGGCTGAAATCGTGCGGCCAGGCGGCGCTGGGCTGCGAGGTCAAGGTGGTCGACGCCGACCGGCGCGAGGTACCGCGGGGCACCGCCGGCGAGCTCGCCATTCGCGGCGCCAATATCATGAAGGGCTACTGGAAGAAGCCGGCCGAGACCGCCGCGGTGCTGGCCGACGGCTGGTACTATTCCGGCGACGGCGCGACCATGGACGAGGAAGGCTTCGTCTACATCGTCGACCGGCTCAAGGACATGATCATCTCGGGCGGCGAGAACGTCTATTCGGCGGAGGTCGAGAACGCGATCTCGCTGCTCGACGGCGTCGCCGAGGTTGCCGTGATCGGCGTTCCCGACGCGCACTGGGGCGAGCGCGTGCACGCCATCATCGTGCCCAAGGCCGGTGTGGCGCTCACCGAGGACCAGGTGATGGCGCACTGCCGCGCCCACATCGCCGGCTACAAATGCCCGCGCAGCATCGACTTCCGCGACCAGCCCCTGCCCCTGTCCGGCGCCGGCAAGGTCCTGAAGCGCGATCTGCGCGAGCCCTACTGGAAGGGCCTGACCAAGGCGGTGAACTGACTCATGGTCTTCCGGACCGCGGGCGTCCCGCCCGCTCATGATCATGTGCGGGCGGGACGCCCGCAGTCCGGAAGAGGATGGCCTACACCAGCGGCACGTAGTCGTACTCGCCGACCCCTTGCAGGACCAGGAACGTAAGCGAGCCAGTGCCGGCATTGGTGACGAGATGCGGTCGGCCGGCGACGGCGACGTAGCTTTGGCCGACGCCGAGCCTTACCTCCTCCTTGGGCTTTTGCAGGAAGAGCCGCATCTCCCCCTCGAGGACATAGAACGTGTCGGCGATCTTGGTGTGATAGTGCCAGGGCACGGTCTGCGTCGGCGAGAGTTGCAGCTCGCTGATGCGGAAGCCGGGCCGCTCGGCGTGACGGGCGCGCCGCTCGACCTCGTAGAGATGGTCGGCGTTTGCGACGGGCTTGAGCCTGTGTTCTGAGCTCATGGTGCGATCCACCCTTGGCTGAAGCGTATCACAGCGCTGCCAAAAACGCGCTAGTGTGCGGCGCAGTGAAACCGTATTGGCAAGTCCCCGACAGAATAACAGGAAAGCCGATGCTTACGATCTACGGTGTCTATCGTTCGCGTGCGTCGCGCAACATCTGGCTGGCGGAGGAGCTTGGCCTGCCCTTCAAGCTGGTGCCGGTGATCCAGCATTACCGCCTCCCCGACCCGACCGCTGCCGGAGCGCCGCTCAACACGCGGTCGCCCGACTTCCTCAAGGTGAATCCGAACGGCCACGTGCCGACGATCGACGACGACGGGTTGGTGCTGCATGAGTCGCTCGCCATCAATCTCTACCTGGCCCGCAAGCACGGCGGCCCGCTGGCGCCGGCGAACCTCGCCGAGGACGGCGAAATGACGATGTGGGCCCTGTGGGCGGCGACCGAGCTGGAATCGCAGGCCCTGACGATCATGTATCACCGGGTCGGCGGACCGGCGGGCCTGGTGAAGGATCCCAAGGTCGCCGATGCGGCCGTGGCGGCCTTGCGGGGGCCGTTTGCCGTGCTCGACCGCGCCCTTGCCAAGAGCGGCTTCCTGGTCGGCGGCCGCTTCACCGTGGCCGACATCAACACGGCCGAGGTCGCGCGCTATGCGCTGGCCGCGCCCGAGCTGTTCGAAGCCGCTCAAAACGTGAAGAAGTGGCTCGCCGCCTGCCAGGCCCGCCCCGCCTTCAAGAAGATGTGGGCCGCCCGCGACAAGGAACCAGCGTAGGTCGGGCGCGGCACGTAAGGCAGCGTTTACCCATCATGCCGTCAGGGCACTCGCATATGGCAAAAAATTCCGTCATCCCGAGCGGAGCCGCCCGATCAGGCGCTGTTTAAAGCGCCATTGGCGGCGCAGTCGAGGGACCCTTCTTACTGATGCTGCAAGAAGAAAGGTCCCTCCACTGCGCCTCCCTAATTCTCGGCTTCGGTCGGGATGACGGAATTTTTTGCCGTATGTGAATGCCCTGCGTCATGCCGGGACAACCAGTCGATCGACCGAGGGCGCGAAGCCGAACTCCTCGTAGAAGCGGCGGGCGTCGCGATTGAAGGCGTGCACCGCGACCTCCAGATGAGTTGCGTGACGGCGGCGCGACCAGTCGCGCGCGGCGTCGAGCAGTTGCCGGCCGATCCGCCGGCCACGCTGATCGGCGCGGACGACGAGATTGTCGACCTCGACGACGCGGCGTGGCACGGCACCGCTGAAGGTGGAGGCCGGCCGCGTCAGAAGCACGGCAAGACCGACGACCGCTTGCCCATGCTGCGCGACCAGCACCGTCGAGTTCGGCGCGATCAGCCACTGCTCGATCTGCTCGCGCGTGCGCGCCGGTCCGTCGAAGGCGCGAAAGAAATCGGGGCGGGAGCGCCGATGGATCTCGTCGAGCTCGTCGAACAGCCCGATCAGCGCCTCGTAATCGTCGAGACTCGCCTCGCGGACGCAAACCACCCTGGCGGTCATGCCGCCAGGACCAGGCGATCCGTCACGGTGGCGAAGCCGAAGCTCTCGTAGAACCGACGCGCCTCGCGATTGGTGCTGCCGACCACCACCTCGACCTGGGTGGCGCGGCGCTGGCGCGACCATTCGACGGCGGCGGCCAGCAGGCGCCGGCCGATGCGGCGGCCGCGCTGATCCGCCCGCACCACGAGGTTGTCGACCTCGACCACCTTTTGCGCGCCGCCGCCGGCCAGCGGCGTGACGTGCGTCACCAGCACGGCGACGCCCAGCACGCCGTCCTCGCTCTGCGCCACCAGCAAGGTGGTGCCGGCGCTCTCCAGCCAGGCGAGGACCTGCTCGCGCGCATGATCGGGATTGTCCAGGAGGCCGATGACGGCCTCGCAATCGCGCGGCCCCGCCGGGCGCACGCGAATGGACGGCGGCGCCAGCGGCCGGCGCAGTTCAGTTTCAACGATCGACATCTCGTCCTCCGTTTGCGGTCCCGCCGCGGCCCGGAGGCCCTCTCCAGAAACACAGAAGCCGCCGGGAAGCGGCGGCTTCGTCAGGTCACAACCCTTCGCGCCGCCTATTTCAGCAGCGTAAAGTACCAACCCTTCAGGTTCGTGAGCATGGCAGCATAATGGCCGCGCGCGACCGAACTGTCAAACATTCTGCCGATGCTCTTCACTCCTCCGCAGCGTCTTCGCTGGGGGGGAATGATGGCGGCATCCCACACTCGACATCGATCGTTGCCGGTCGCCATGATGCAACACGACGTCGAGGTGCCGTGCATGAAGTTCCGTCTCGCCACAGCAGCGCCCTGGTGGCGCCCTGCCAACGGCAATCTCCTCAGGATCCAGGGCGGACGACCGCTCGTCGGGACCTATCCCATCAGCGGTGCCAAGAACGCCGTGCTGCCCTTGATGGTGTCGGCGCTGCTCACGCCCCACCTGGTCACCTTGCGCAACGTGCCGGCCAATCTCGACGTGGCGGTGCTGGCCGCGTTGTTGCAGCGACTCGGCTGCGAGATGCACTGGTCGACGCGCGCCGGCGATCTCGCGCTCACCCTCTCGGCTGACCGCATCCGTCCCACCGGCATCGACGCGGACCTCGTCGCGCGTATGCGCGCCTCAGTGCTGCTGCTCGGTGCGCTGCTGGCGCGCTGCGGCGAGGCACGGCTGCCGATGCCGGGCGGCGACGCGATCGGCCTGCGGGCGATCGACTTCCATATCGCTGGCCTGCGCGCCATGGGTGCGGTCGTGGCCCTTGAGGGCGGCCTGATCCACGCCAAGGCACCGGCCGGTCTGCACGGTGCCGACATCCTGCTGCCGCAACCTTCAGTCGGCGCGACGGAGAACCTGCTGCTGGCCGCCGTCCTGGCAGATGGAACGACGACGATCCGCAACGCCGCGCGCGAGCCGGAAATCACTGATCTTGCCGCTTGTCTGATCACAATGGGGGCAGGGATCACGGGACTCGGATCGCACGTGCTGACCGTGACCGGCGGCAGAGCGCTCGCCGGCGCAGTGCACGGCGTCATGCCCGATCGCATCGAGCTCGGCACCCTGGCCTGTGCCGCCGCCATGACCGACGGCGAGCTGATGCTGCCGCACGGCCGCCTCGACCTGCTCGGCACCGCAGCAGAATCCTTCGCTGCTGCAGGCGTCGACCTCCGCGAGACGGAGGGCGGCCTCATCGCCCGACGGGCGAATGCCGGGCTGTGCGGGATCGACATCACGACGCAGCCCTTTCCGGGCTTCGCCACCGATCTGCAGGCGCCGACGATGGCCTTGCTGACCCTCGCCGCGGGGGCGAGCACAATCTCGGAGACGATCTTCGAGCAGCGCTTCCGCCACGTCGACGAGCTGCGCAAGATGGGCGCCGACATCGCCGTCCATGGCCGTACCGCGCGCGTGCGCGGCGTCGACCGGCTGCGCGGTGCCGCCGTCACCTGTACTGACGTGCGGGCCGCGGCCGCGCTGGTCCTCGGTGCCCTGGCCGCATCGGGCGAAACCGTTCTCGACGGGCTCGACCACCTCGACCGGGGTTACGATCGCATGACCGGGAAGCTCGCCGCCTGTGGTGCCGCCATCGTCCGCACCGATGGCTAGTAGAGGCCGGGGACGAGGCGCCACGTGCGGGCGCGATAGGCGTCGTACTCGGCGCCGAACTGCGCGCGCAGCAACGCCTCTTCCGACCGGAGGCGCGCCACCACCGGAACCAGCATCAGCGCTGCCGGCAGCACGCCGACGAGAGAGCGGAACGCCAGCGCCCAGCCCAGCGACATGATGAGCAGACCGAGATGCTCGGATTGCGGATCGTGCCGTAGAGGCCGCTGGTCACCAGCGTGTGGCCGGGCTGGATCGCCACCAGCCCGCTGAAACGGCGACCGAGCACGAACACCGGTCCCAGGCGCTGCACACCGCCGCCGGCGTAGAGGATCACGCCCAGCCATCGCAGAGCCTCGCCATCGACGCCCAGAATTCCTTGCGATCGGTGTAGGCCGGCAACCAGGCCGACAAGAGGCCGATCACGCCGAACGCCAACAGGACCCAGCGATTGCCGCGGTCCTCGCGCTCGGCCGGGCTGAGATTGCCCGAGCTGAACTGGGCGGCGGCCGTCAGGGCCACCGTGATCAGCGCAAGCGCGACCAGCGACGGATGAGCGACGAACGCCGAGAGACCGCCCTCGCCCCACACGGCAAGGGCGAGATAAAGGGTGCCTGCCGCGGCGGAGACAAGTCCCAGCCTGAACGTCGACATTCCCGCGATTTGGCGACGATGGGCACGCTTCTCAAGCTCTCCTCCCCAGCCCAGCTGGGGAGGTGTCGCCGTCTTACGGCGACGGAGGGGTCATTGCTGGGAGCGCGCCACTCCGATGGCGCTCTTCTTGATGACTACACATCCCATGAGCA
>NZ_JBFWZI010000061.1:0-36600 GCF_050185545.1 Reyranella sp.
GCCGGTGGGGCAACCCCCACGCCGCTCACCTACTCCGGTCTGGAAATGGTACTGGTGTCGGCGTCTTCCGCCGACAGTGGGGCCTGGTGTCTTGGACGGCGGGCGCCTGGCCCGCTCATGCTCGTGAATCATGAGCGGGCGAGACGCCCGCGGTCCGGAAGACCATGACCCTATGTCCCCCGAATATTCCTCAATGCAGGATGAAGTGGTCGCGTGGCCGCGGACGCCGGGTGCTGCTAGGGTGAGCCTCCGCCCAAGCACAAGGTCCGCCATGTCGACTTCCGCCGCTCCGTCCGCCAACAATCTCGACGCCTTCCTGATGCCGTTCACGGCGAACCGGCAGTTCAAGAAGAAGCCGCGGCTGCTGGCCAAGGCCAAGGGCGTGCACTATTGGACACCGGAGGGCCGGCGCATAATCGACGGCACGGCCGGCCTGTGGTGCGTCAACGCCGGCCACGGCCGCGAGGAGATCAAGGCGGCGATTGCCGCGCAGCTCGAGGAGATGGACTACGCCCCGTCGTTCCAGATGGGCCATCCCAAGGCGTTCGAACTCGCCGCCCGCCATGCCGCCCTGTTGCCCGGCGACCTCAACCACGCCTTCTACTGCAACTCCGGCTCCGAAGCGGTCGACTCCGCGCTCAAGATCGCGCTCGCCTACCAGCGCGCCCGCGGCCAGGGCACGCGAACCCGCTTCGTCGGCCGCGAGCGCGGCTATCACGGCGTCGGCTTCGGCGGCATCTCGGTCGGCGGCATGGTCAACAACCGCAAATGGTTCGGCGCCATGCTGCCCGGCGTCGATCACCTGCCCCACACCCATCTGCCCGAGAACGCCTTCTCCAAGGGCGAGCCGGAGCATGGCGGCATCGCCCTCGCCGACGAGCTCGAGCGGATCGTCGGCCTGCACGACGCCTCGAACATCGCCGCCGTCATCGTCGAGCCCTGCGCCGGCTCGACCGGCTACCTGCCGCCGCCCAAGGGCTACCTGAAGCGCCTGCGCGAGATCTGCGACAAGCACGGCATCCTGCTGATCTTCGACGAGGTCATCACGGGCTTCGGCCGGCTGGGCACCGGTTTCGCCGCCGAGAAGTTCGGCGTCCTGCCCGACCTGATGACCGTCGCCAAGGGCATCAGCAACGCCACCGTGCCGATGGGCGGCGTGTTCGTGCGCAAGCACGTGTTCGACGGCCTGATGACCGGGCCGGAGAACGCCATCGACCTGTTCCACGGCTACACCTACTCGGCCCATCCGCTGGCCTGCGCCGCCGCCTCCGCGGTGCTCGACATCTATCGCGACGAGGCGCTGTTTGAGCGCTCGGCCGAGCTGTCGCCCTACTGGGAGGACGGCGTGCACTCGCTCAAGGGCCTGCCCAACGTCGTCGACATCCGCAATCTCGGCCTGGCCGCCGGCATCGATCTTGCTCCCAAGGGCGCTGTCGGTACGCGCGGCTACGAGGCCTTCGTCAAGGCCTTCGAGCTCGGCCTGATGGTGCGCCAGGCAGGCGACGCCATCGCCATGTCGCCGCCGCTGGTCATCGAGAAGGCGCAGATCGACGAGATCATCGACATCGCGGCCAAGACCATCAAGGCCGTGGCCTGACGGCGGCCGCCGGTGCACTGCTGAAAGGACCCTCGCGACGTTCGGAATTTCTTCCGGACCGCGAGCGTCCTGCTCGCTCATGATTCTGAGCGAGCAGGACGCTCGCGGTCCGGAAGAATAGGCTGGTTGCAACCCTCGCTTCTCACTAAGGAGGGCGGGTGACCGGACAGGTATCCAATTTCGCTGTCTTCCTCGGGGAACTGGCGGCGCTGGCGCATATCGTCATCGCCTCCGCCATCACCCTCCACGTGCTGCTCTACAAGCGCGATGTCGGCTCGGCGGTGGCGTGGATCGGCATCGCCTGGCTGTCGCCGTTCCTGGGTGGCCTGCTCTACGCGATCATGGGCATCAACCGCGTCAAGCGGCGTGCCCAGCGCCTGCGCCGCGAGCGCCTGATCACCACCGACACCGCAGCCACCCTGGAGATCGCCGCCTCGGCCGCCACAGACCCGTACTCGCCGCTCGAGTTCGCCATCGGCCGCCTGACCGGCCTGCCGTGCGAGGACGGCAACCGGATCGAGATGCTGCATAGCGGCGATCAGGCCTATCCGCGCATGCTGGCCGCCATCGAGGGCGCCCGGCACAGCGTCGGCCTGGTGAGCTACATCTTCCGCGACGACAAGGCGGGAGAGGCCTTCCACAAGGCGCTGATCGCCGCCCGGCAGCGCGGCGTCGACGTGCGCGTCCTGATCGACGGCGTCGGCGGCGGCTATTTCTGGTCGGGCACCTTCCAGGTGCTGGCAAAGGCAGGCGTGCCGATCGCGCGCTTCCTCCATTCGTACCTGCCATGGCAGATGCCGTTCGTGAACCTGCGCAACCACCGCAAGGTGCTGGTCGTCGACGGCCGGCTCGCCTTCACCGGCGGGCTCAACATCGGGGCGGAAAACATCCGTGCCGACAATCCGCCCGCGATCGTGCTCGACACGCACTTCCAGCTCGAAGGACCGGTCGTCGAGCAGCTCACCGACGCCTTCGCCGACGACTGGCTCTACACGACCGGCGAGCGGCTTCTGACCGACCGCTGGTTCCCGCCTCTCGACAAGGTGGGGCCGGTCAAGGCGCGCGTCGTCACCTCGGGGCCCGACGAGGACATGGAGCAGATCGAGTTCGTCGCCCTGCACGCAATCTCCTGCGCCCACAAGTCGATCCGCGTGGTGACGCCGTACTTCCTGCCGCCCGATCCGCTGACGATGGCGCTGGGCCTCGCGGCCCTGCGCGGCGTCAAGGTCGACATCGTGCTCCCCGAGCATTCCAACCACACCATCCTCGACTGGGCGCGCCGCGTGCCGCTGCGGCCGCTGATCGTGTCCGGCTGCAACGTCTGGCTCCGGCCCGCGCCGTTCGATCATTCCAAGCTGATGGTGATCGACGATCAATGGTCGCTGATCGGCAGCGCCAACTGGGATACGAGGAGCTTCCGGCTCAATTTCGAGCTCAATGTCGAGCTGCACGATCCGGCCTTCGCCCAGCAGATCGTCGCCGCGACGGCGGCGAGCCAGCGCCTGCAGCTCGCCGATCTCGACAACGAGCCGCTGCCGCTGCGCCTGCGCAACGGCGCCGCCCGCCTGTTGCAACCCTATCTGTAAAGCCGGCGGAAGCGATCACGCCGCATTGGCCGGTGCTCCGGCCGGGCGCGCAGGCCGGTCGGGTCGACGTTCCAGTGGTCGGCGATCGCCAGCTCCAGGCGGATCGGGCGATGATCCGACGGACCGAAGGCCAGCGCCGACGACGACCGGCAGTCGAGATTGTGCACCAGGCAGCGATCGAGGCGGAAGGGCACGACGTTGCTGGCGAAATGGGTGGGCTCGCGCGGCCCGACATCCCTGAAGTCGGGCAGCTCGACCGGGCCCACCATGTTGAAATCACCGATGATGGCCGAGGGCGTGCCCCGCAGGGCTGCGGCGCAGCGCGCGAGCTGGCGCCGGTTCAGGAGCTGGCCGTGCGACAGGTGCACGTTGGCGAACTGGACATCGCCGATCTGCACCAGCTGGGCGCGCCGGCGCGGAAGTCGTCCGGGCAGGCGCGAGGCGGGGAGCGAGAGAGCGCGCGGGGCGGCGAAGCGATGTGGGCTCCACACCGCGAGGCCGTGGATGCGGCCGAGCCACGACAGGCGATGGAAATGGCCGCCCACCATGTGGGGCAGGGCCTCGATATGCTGGGTCGCTTCCTGCATCAGCATGACGTCCGGCTTCTCGCGTCCGATCAGCGCCGCGACGTCCTCGACTGCCGCTCCGGTGATACGCAACAAATTCCAGCTGATGATCTTCACCCGCCAAACATAGACTGGCGCTGCCGATCTGTGCACACTTTCCGCCGACGCAGGTCACGAATTGGAATGGAGACGACATGAGGGTGGTGATCACCGGCGGGGCGGGATTCCTGGGCAAGAAGCTGGCGCGCCGGATCCTGCAACAGGGCGCGCTGGCCGATGCCAACGGCCAGTCGCGCCCGGTGAGTGAGCTGCTGCTGTTCGACGTCGGCGAGGCGAGGGGACCCGGGCTCGACGACCCGCGGGTCAAGGTGCGGGCCGGCGACATCGCCAATTTCGCCACGGTGCAGAGCATCGTGCAGGGCGCCGACACGGTGTTCCATTTCGCCGCCGTGGTCAGCGCCGGTGCCGAGGCCGACTTCGATCTCGGCTACAAGGTGAATCTCGACGGCACCCGCAATGTGCTGGAGGCCTGTCGCGCGCTGGGCACCAATCCACGCGTCGTCTTCACCAGCTCGCTGGCCGCCTTCGGCGGCGATCTGCCGCCCGCCGTCACCGACGATACGCCGCTCACGCCGCAGACTTCCTACGGTGCGCAAAAATCGATCGGCGAGTTCCTCGTCCGCGACTACACCCGCAAGGGATTTTTGCGCGGTACTGCAGTTCGGTTGCCCACGATCTGCGTGCGCACCGGCCTGCCCAACAAGGCGGCCTCGACCTGGGCGAGCTCGGTAGTGCGCGAGCCGCTGACCGGCGTCGATGTCGTCTGCCCGGTGACGCCCGAGACCGTGATGGTGGTGCTGAGCCCGCGCAAGACGGTCGACGCGTTCCTGCGCTTGCACGACCTGCCCGCCGACGCCTTCGGTCCCGGTCGGACGTTGCTGCTGAACGGCATCAAAGTGACGGCCAGGGAGCTCGAGCAGGCGGTCGGCCGCCATGCCGGCAATCGCCGTGTCGGCAAGGTCACCTGGCAACATGATCCGTCGATCCAGAAGATCTGCGACGGCTGGCCCCAGGGCATCGATTCGCGACGCGCCCGGGCGCTCGGCTTCGAGATCGACAGGGACCTCGACGAGGTCGTGCGCAATTTCATCGCCGACGACCTCGACGAGCAGATGAAGATCGCGCGGGCGGCTTGACTTCTTCCTCCTCCGTCATCGGGGGAGGTGGCCCGATGGCCCGGAGGGGGAAAGCCGCATCCGAGATGCTTCCGAATTCGACGTCGGAATCTGTAGGCGTCTCCACTGGGGCTCTCCCCCTCCGCCCCGTATGACGGGGCACCTCCCCCGACTACGGGCCCCGACTACGGTCGACTACGGGGGAGGGGAGATTATCTTCCGCGCAGCATGCGCCAGCCGTTCTGAAGGTGGCGCAGCGGGCCCCACACGTGCCGGCTGCGGATCATCTGCCAGCGCTGCGGCTCGTTGTCGGGGCCGGCGATCGGGCCGGCGTCGTCGACATAGTCGGTGATGCCGACGGCATCGGTGTCCCACGGGCCGGTGGTCTTGAAGATCGTCGTGCGCGCGCCGTAGCCCGCGAGGCTGCGGCTCATCCCGGCCGCCATGAAATCCATGTAGCGCGGCAGCGCCTCCGGGCGGCACAGGTAACCCTTGTTGAAGCCGACGGCGAGCAGGCGGAAATGGAACGGGTTCTTCTCCAGGTAGCGCAGCGCCTCGGTCGTGTTGGCGGGATAGCGTGGCGAGAAGAAATCGTCGATCACGACGATGCCGCCGGTGCTCACGATGCGGTTGGCGAATTCCAGCTCGCGATAGACCGCGGTGCCGGTGTGCTCGCCGTCGATGTGAAACCACCGCACGGTCTGGTGCATCGCCTGAAGGTCGAGCTTGGCCGGAAGGTCGGCCGACGGGCCCGACAGCGGCACAATGTTCGCCGGCTCGACGCCCACGGAGCGGATGGCGCGATGAACCGCAGGCTCGTCGAGCCGCAGATCGCAGAGATAGAGCTTCTCGGCGCCCTTGCGGTACGACGCCAACACCGACGCCGAGCGGCCGCGCCACACGCCGATCTCGAACAGGTCGCCAGTGAGCTTCGCCTGCTGGTCGAGCAGCGCTCGCCAAACGCAGTAGGACTGGAACATGAACCAGCCCGGAATGGCGTCGATCTTCTCCCAGCTCAACATCGCCAGCTCACCATTCGGTCGTCCTCGCTTGCGGGCGGCCTTGCTAACAGTGCCCCTGCGCCCCGGCAAGCCGCGCCGGATCCGGCCGCGCCGACTTGCCTTCTTGCGTCGGCAGCGAGCCTCCTGTACAGCGCGACAGCCCCAGCCCGCGCATGCCAAGCACAAAGATTGTCTACCGCACCACGGTTTGCCTGATTTGGGGGCTGGCGCTCTGGCATACTTGGGAATGCCGGGGACTTTTCGTCGACGGGTCGGCCTTCCTGGTCCAGATCGCACGGCGTGAGTGGTTCTTCGACTTCTATGGCCCGCGGCTCTACGCCATGGTCGTCACCCAGGTTCCGATCATTACCGGGCTGTTCCTCGGCGTCACCGATCTTCACCTGCTCGCCAGGCTGCTCTCGCTCGGCCTGTTCGCCCTCCCGACGGTGCTCTATCACCTCGCCCTGATCCGTGTGAAGGACGACGCCGTGCTGCTCGCCGCCGTGATCGGCGCCATCGCCGTCGTGTTCATGACCACGTCCTTCTTCATCGTCGGCGAGTACAACACGGCCTATGCCATCGCCGTCCTCGCGGCGGTCCGGCTGGTGACCGCCCAGCGGCTCACCGTGATCGACGGCCTGTTCCTCGCGGTGATCGGCCTGCTGGCGGTGCGAACCTACGAGGCGATGCTCTATCTCGGCCCGCTGCTGGCGGCGATGATCGTGTGGGCGGTGTGGCGCGCGCCGTCGCGCCCGTGGCTGGCGACCGGCCTGCACCTTTTGTCGGCGGTCGGGTTCCTGGCCGGGATGGTCGTCGCCATCGGCTCGTTGCGTCGGCCCTACTCGGAGGAGCATCTCGCCGAGACCCTGCAGACGGCGGCGAACTTCTGGCAGAACCTGCAGTTCGATCTGGCTCTGCTTGCCGCGATGGTGGTGGTCGTCTGGGCCCTGGTCCGGCCGCGCGACCTGCTGACGCCGCGACCCTACCGCTGGGCGATCCTCGGGCTCTTCATCCTTGCCCTGTCTCCGCTGCTGGCCTTGAGCGATACGCTGGTGCGGCCGCTCGCCAAGTCGCAGTACGTGGCGCGCACGGCGGCGGGCCTGGTCGTCGCCGCCATTGTCGTCTTCATCTGGCTCCACGGCTCACGACTGCGGAAGAAGGTGCCGGCCTTCCTCGTCCTGGGCGATCCACAGGCGGCCCGCCGGTTCCTGGGATTCGCCGTCGTGATGCTCGCGGCGGTCCTGCCATCGGACATCTACCTGACGCAGAACTGGATCTCCTATCTCGACGTCATGCGAGCGACCGTTCGCGGCAAGGACGGGGTGATCGCGTTCGAGACCTCGCCGTTGGCCAGGCATCCGTACGATCTGCTGGTGGAGGCCTGGATCCTGCCCAGCCAGAGCCTCGCGCTCCGCGCCAGGCGAGGCGACGGCATCATCGCGCCGCCCAGGGATTTCAACGCCTGGCAGCCGTTCCCGCCGGATGAACCGTATCCTCTCGGCCCCTTCATCTGGCGCGACTGACGTGACGGCGGCTGTCTATCGAGGCGTCGTCCTGCTGCTCTGGGTGGTCGCCGTCTACAGCGCAGTCAGTTGTCGCGGCCTGTTCTGGGACGGCGCCTCGTTCCTGGTCAACATCCTCGATCTGGGGGGCTTCCACGATTTCTACACGGCGCGGGCGCACGTCGATTGGGTGACCCAGGCGCCGGTGATCGCCGCCGCGTGGCTTGGCGTGCGCGACCTGCATCTCCTGTCGATCGTCTATTCCTTCGGACTGTTCGCTCTGCCGGTCGGCCTCTACCACCTTGCCCTGGCTCGGGCGCGCCACGATCCCGTGATGCTGGCCATCGTCATCGTGATTCTGGCCACGGTGTATCTGCCGACGTCGTTCTTCATTGTCGGCGAGTACAATGCTGCCTTTGCGGCGGTGACCGCTGCCATGGTAATCGCCCTCACCGCACGGCGGCGCAACGATGCGGTGTTGTTGTGCTTCCTGGGATTGCTTTGCCTGCGTTCCTACGAGGCGCTGGTCTATCTCGGCCCCCTGCTGGCGGCCTGCATCCTGTGGTCGATGCGTGGGCAGCGTGACCCTGCCAAGCGCCTGCTGCTCGCAGTGGCGGCGCTGGCTTTCGTCGGCGCAGCGATCGTTTCCGCAGTCACGATCGTCGACTACTGGAGCCATCCGCACTTCGCGAAAGTACGCAGCATGAGCCTCGAGTTCTGGCAGAATCTGCAGTTCTCGGTCCCGCTTGCCGGGCTCCTGATCTGTGCCGTGATCGGCCTCGTGCGACCGGAGATGCTGCGCGGCCGCCTGCCGATCGCGATCATCGCGATCACCAGCGCGGCGCTCTTGCTGACGCCGTGGTATCGGCTGCTGTCGGACTACTCGATCCTCTATCCGCCGTCGCACTATCTGGCGCGGCAGGCGGCCGGACTGGTGCTGGCCGGGCTGCTCGTCTGCCTGTGGGTGCATGTTGCCTGGCGCAACGCGCCGCCGCGCGTCCTGACCGTGCTGAGCGAGACCGGCGTCGCGCGCCGGCTGGTCGCCTCGACCTTTGTCCTGTTCGCCGCCGCGACGATCCCAGATGTGGCGCTGACCCGGCTGTGGACGGGCTATCTCGATCGCCTCGCCGCTCTCGTCGATCGCGGGGATGGAATCATCCCGACGCGCATGCTGCCGCTCGCCGAATGGCCCGACAAGCTGTTCGCCCAGGACTGGTCGCTGCCGGCGCTGAGCGCCGTGGTCAGCCGTACACCCGGTCGCGCCTACGTCATTGCCGACAAGGACTATCTCTCCAACCCGCCATTCGATCCCTCGTGCGGGACGTTGCCGCGATTGGCAGGTTACCAATGGGGGCGCGGGCTTCCCTAGGTCATGCGCCGGATCGTGATGACTCGTCGAGCATCCTGCTGGCGGCGAGGATCAGGTTGCGCAGCCAGGCATGGCCCGGATCACTATCGTTGCGACGGTGCCAGAGCATCGTCTCGCGGAAGCGCGGAAACGCGATGGGGACGGGGAACGTTCGCACGCCGGGCCATTGCCAATGGCGGGCGACGCGCTCGGACAGGGTGGCAATCATGTCGGTGTCGGCGATCATGGCCGGCACCGCGAGATGATAGGGCAGGCTCATGGCCACCTGCCGCTTCAGTCCCCGTTCGTCGAGCAGCCGGTCGACAGTTCCCTTCAGATCGCCGACATGGGTGACGAGGAGATGCGGATACTTCAGGAAGAGAGCGAGCGTCAGCCGGTTCCTGATTTCTCGATGCCGGATGGAGACGAGGGACACGTAGCGTTCCTCGAACAGCGGCGTCCGCTTGATCGTTGACGGCGCGTCGGGAAGTACCGCCAAAGCGATGTCGATGTCGCCGCGGTCGAGAGCGCTCGCGAGCTCCCGCCTGTCCATTGCCCGGATTATCAAGGCTGCCCGCGGCGCCTGCGCCCTGACCACCGCCATCACCGGTGGCAGCAGCACGGCGGCCACGTGGTCCATCGCCCCCAAGGCGAAACGTGCGACTCGAACGCGGCGCATCGAATCTGCCATAGCCGCCAAGCGCATCCTCGATCTGGCGAAGCGCCGAGCGAATGGCGTCCGCGAGATCCAGCGCGCGCTCGGTCGCCTCGACGCCGTCGCCGCTGCGCACGAAGAGATCGTCGCGAAACAGCGCTCGCAGACGGCCGAGCCGCTTGCTCATCGCAGGTTGGCTCAACCCGATCCGCTGGGCCGCCCGGCTCACGCTGCTTTCGCTCAGCATCGCGTCGAAGGCCACCAGGAGATTCAAGTCGACTGCCGCCAGTTTCATGCCTGCCACATCATGCATATGCATTGGCGGCATGAAGAAAAATGGCGCGATCCTCAATGCAGCCAGGGACAAACATGGGGATCTCGATGCCATCCACCGCCGCCGATTATGCGCGTGGCGCGCTTTGTGGTCTTGCCGCCGTGAGCATCTGGTCGGGCGGCATCGTCGCGGTCGGCTTCGGTCTGCACACCAATCTCTCGCCGTGGGACATCGCGGCGCTTCGCTTCACGGTGGCAGGCGTTGTCCTGCTGCCCTGCGTGCTGGGCAAAGGCCTCGCGCTGGGCAGGCTCGGCTGGTCGGGACTGGCGGCCATCGTCCTTGGCGGCGGTGCGCCCGTCGTGCTGTCGAACGTCGGTTTGCTGTTCGCACCGGCGGCGCATGCCGGCGCGCTCTATCCTGGCGTGATGCCGCTGATGGTGGCGATCCTTGCATCGACGGTGCTCGGGGAGACAATCACGGTCGCGAAAAAGCTCGGCTTCGCATTGATCCTGCCGGGTTTGCGCGATCGCCTGGCTATCGGGTGGAACCCTTGGCACACCGCAGAACCTTGGCCACGCCTTCTTCCTCGGGTCGGCCGTGGCCTTTGCCTTCTATACGGTCGCGATGCGGCGGGCGGGGCTCGACGGCCTGCACGCCGCGGCGCTCGCGGCGGTGGGAGACTTCCTGCTCTACATGCCGATCTACTGGACGGTTGTCGGCGCGACGAGCCTCGCGCAGTCCGCATGGACCGACATTGCGCTTCAGGCGGTCGTCCAGGGACTCCTGACGGCGGTGATCTCCTATCTCCTCTACGGGCGCGCGGTAAGCATCCTTGGGGCTTCGAGCGGGGCTGCCTTCGCCGCGCTGTGCCCAGCGATGACGGCCCTCATGGCCATCCCCGTCCTCGGCCAGCGGCCGGGGACGGTGGACTGGATGGCCATCATTGCAATCTCGGCCGGTGTCTACCTCGTGAGCGGAGGGCGCCTGCCGGGACGAGGGACCTGAATGTGCCCATGCTCGCGAGGCATCCGCCAGACCAGCTCAGCCGCGCTCCGCGGTGGCTGACTACGGCCGCATGCCGTGCAGCCGCGGACCGCTGCCTCGCACCGGGGCAGCCATCTCGACGAACTCGCAGAGGATCTTGCGGGTATCGCGCGGATCGATGATTTCCTCGATCCAGAACGTCTCGGCGCTGCGGAACGGCGAGCGCAGCTTGTTCAGCCGCTCCTCGATCTCCGCCATCTTGGCCTTGGGATCCGGCGCGGCTTCGATCTCGGCCCGGTAAGCCGCTTCGATGCCACCCTCGAGGGGCAGCGAGCCCCACCGGCCGGACGGCCAGGCGTAGCGCCAGTTGAGCCGCGCGCCGTTCTGATGGGCGGCGCCGGCGACGCCGAAGGCGTTGCGGATGATGAAGCTGCACCATGGCACCGTGGTCTGGAAAATCGCCGACATGGCGCGCACGCCTTGGCGGATGACGCCACTCTTTTCCGCCTCGATCCCGATCAGGAAACCGGGGCAATCGCAGAAATAGACGACCGGCAGATGGAACGTCTCGGCGAGGTCGACGAAGCGCGCCACCTTCTGGCTGGCGTCCGACGTCCAGGCGCCGCCATAAAACATCGGGTCGCTCGCCATGACCGCCATCGGCCACCCGTCGACCCGGGCGAAGCCGGTGACGACGGAGCGGCCGTAGAGCTTCCCCATCTCGAAGAAGCTGCCCTGGTCCACGATCTTCTCGATGATCGGGCGGATGCGGTAGACCTTGCGAGTGTCGCGCGGGATGGCCTGGAACAGCGATTCTTCGCGCCGGTCGGGGTCGTCGGTCTGCGGCCCGCGCTCTGCGGCGGCGTCGATCGAGGAGGGCAGGTAGGAGAGGAAGCGGCGGGCGTGGGCGAACGCCTCGTCCTCGGTATCCACCGCCTCGTCGATGGCACCGGCGCGAAGGTGAATCTCCCAGCCGCCGAGCTCCTGCTTGTCGAATTGCCTGGAGCTCAGCCGGTTCACCACCGGCGGGCCGGCGACGAACATCGCCGAGATTTCCTTCACCATCACCGAGTAGTGTGTCGCGGCGAGCCGCGCGGCGCCGAGACCCGCGACCGAGCCCAGGCCAAGCCCGACCGTCGGCACGGCGGCCATGTTCTGCACCACCCATTCCCAGCCGCGCACGCCCGGCACGTTGGCGCGGCCGGTCGTCTCGATGGTCTTGACCGAGCCGCCGCCGCCCGAGCCTTCGATCATGCGGATCAAGGGCACGCGATACTGGTTGGCGAAGCGCTCGATGAAAATGTCCTTTTCCTTGATCGTGGCGTCGGCCGAGCCGCCGCGCACGGTGAAGTCGTCACCCGTGACCGCCACTGGCCGGCCGTCGATGCGGGCGCGCCCCATGACGGCATTTGCCGGCATCAGGTCGACCAGGTCGTTGCGGCCGTCATACTCGGCTTTGCCGGCAATGCTGCCGATCTCGCGGAACGAGCCCGGATCGACCAGCCGGTCGATGCGCTCGCGCACCGTCAGCCGGCCGCCGTCGTGCTGCCGCTTGACCTTGTCCGCCCCGCCCATGCGCCGCGTCAGCTCCTGCCGCCGCCGCAGCTCGTCCATTTCCGGCTGCCAGCTCATTCGCAACCTTCCCGATCCCGCTGTGATCCCGATTAGGTGTCGTAGCAACGCGGGCCGGCAGCGGCTACCGCGAAAGCGGTTCAGTCCGGCGCGCGGGGTCGAAGGACGAAATGCAGTCAGCCTCTTGCGGACCGCGGGCGTCCGGCCCGCTCATTCCCATTCAGATGGAGGGCATCCCCGCCTGCTCATTCTCATTCGGATGAAGGGCGTCTCGCCCGCTCATGAACACGAGCGGACGAGACGCTCGCGGTCCGGAAGACAGATCGTCGTGGGTGACTATGCCGACGGCGCGTGGAACACGACGCCGTCGATCAGGTTCTCCTCGTAGAGCCGGCCGAGATCGATTCCACCCGGCGGGCGGGCCGCCTGGAAACGCCCGATCGCGCGCTCGATCTGCGCTTCCTGGTCGCGCCGCAGCGCCTCGGCCTCCTCGACCGACACGGGCTGGAAGCGCACGACCTGGCCGGGCAACAGCCGGCCGAGACGCGGCAGGTCGACCGAGGCCACGGTCGCGATCTTGGGATAACCGCCGACGGTCTGGCGGTCGGCCAGCAGCACGATCGGCAGCCCGGCGCCTGGCACCTGGATGGCGCCGGGGCCGATCCCGTCGGAGATGATGTCGGCGCCCTTTTCATGCTCGATAATCGGTCCTTCGAAGCGGATGCCCATGCGATCGGCTTCCTTGGAGACGCGGTAGTCCGACTCGACGAAGGTCCGCCGTCCCGCCTCGCTGAAATAGTCGTCCTGCGGGCCCCAGACGATGCGGATCGGGCCTGCGCCGTAGTCGAAGGGCTGGTCGAGCTTCCTGTCCTCGCCCGGCGGCGCCTGCGGCCACGCGAGAGGCAAAAGGTCGCCTTCGGCGAGCTTGCGTCCGTCGAGGCCGCCGACACCGGCGCGGGCATAGGTCGACAGGCTGTTCATGAAGGCGGGCAGGGCGAAGCCGCCGGCAACCGCGAGATAGGCCGTGCTCGAGCCTTCCACCATGCCGACCTTGAGGATCTGGCCGCGCTTCAGGAGATGCGAGCGATTGCTCTCGATCGGCTTGGGCGATGCCCCCTCGGCCTCGATCAGCGACGCGGAGAGCGGTCCGACGAGCGCGATGCGGACGCTGTCTGCCTCGACCAGCAGATCTGGTCCCATGACGCCGATCTCGAGGCCGGCGGTGTTGGCGACGTTGCCGCACAGGGCGTTGGCGAGGCGCAGCGCGATGCGATCCATCGCCCCCGCCGTCGGCATGCCGAGCGCCATGAAACCTACTCGACCGAGGTCCTGCAGCGTGTCGAACAGGCCCGGCCGGACTACCTTCAGCGCCGCGCTCATGCGCCGTCATCCGGCGTGCGAATCAGGCTCGACCAGTCGAACGTGCCCGCCTCGACCTGGCGGGAAATGTCATCGAAGGTGGCGCGGTCGATGCGCTGGAACGACAGCGAATCGCCGGGCGCCAGGAAGACCGGCTGCTCGCGCCGTTTGTCGAACATCCAGAGCGGCGTGCGGCCGATCAGATGCCAGCCGCCCGGGCTCTCGAAGGGATAGATCGTCGTCATGTCCATCGCGATCGCGACCGAGGAGCGCGGCACGCGCACGCGCGGATCGGCGCGCCGAGGCAGATAGAGCGACGGCGTGAGGCCGGCGATGTAGGCGAGCCCCGGCATGAACCCCAGCACATAGACCTTGAACGGAGAGGCGAGATGGCCCGCGATCACCTGCTCGGGTGTCTTGCCGGTGCGCTGGGCGACGTCGGCGAGATCGGGTGCGAACTCGGGATCGTCGTAGCAGCACGGCAGGGTTACCTGTCGTTCCACCATCCCGCTCGCCAGGCCGCCCTCGACCAGCGCGTGGACCTGCGGTTCGAGCTCGGCGCGCGATGTCTTCAGCGGGTCGTAGCTGACCATGAGGGAGCGCATGGTCGGCACGGTCTCGATCACCCCGCCGAGCGAACCCGCGCGCACGGCGTGGCCGATTGCGGCATGCAGCGCCATCACACGACCGTTGATCTCGGGGGAGATTTCGTTGCCGAATTCGACGGTAAAGGCAGTATCGCCGCAGGACAGGTACCGGACGCTCACATCTGCTAGGATAACGGCTTCATTCAAGGGAGTCTCCAATGGCCGCATCGAACGCCGGCATGGTCAACATCAACTCGGACCTGGGCGAAAGCTTCGGCCCGTGGGTGATGGGCAACGACGCCGAAGTGCTGAAGATCGTGCGCTCGGCCAATGTCGCGTGCGGTTTCCATGCCAGCGATCCGACCGTGATGGTGGATACGGTGGCGCTTTGCCAGAAGAACGGCGTCAGCATCGGCGCCCATCCCGGCTTCGCCGATCTGCAGGGGTTCGGCCGCCGCGTGATCAATCTGTCGCCCAAGGAGCTGGAGGCCAACATCGCCTACCAGCTGGGCGCGCTGCAGGGGATCGCGTCGCTGTTCGGCGCCAAGGTCACGCACATCAAGCCGCACGGCATGATGGGCAACATGTCGGCCGAGAGCGCCGAGATGTCCGACGCGATCTGCCGGGCCACCAAGGCGTTCGATCGCGACCTGATCTTCCTCGCCCAGGCCAACACCGAGCAGGGCAAGTCGGCGCGCAAGGCGGGCCTGCGCGTCGCCGAGGAGGTGTTCGCCGACCGCACCTATACCGACGCAGGCTTCCTGACGCCGCGCAAGGAGCCCAACTCGATGATCAAGGACGCCGCGCAAGCGGTCGCCCATGTCCGGCGCATGGTGGACGAGCAGGCGATCTACTCGACGTCGGGCAAGCGGATTCCCTGCCAGGTCGATTCGATCTGCGTGCACGGCGACGGTCCGACCGCGGTCACCGTCTCCAGGGCGGTACGCGAGGGGCTGGAAGCCGCCGGCATCCGCGTCGTGCCGTTGACCGAGATGAACCTGAAGCATTGAGGTTCGCAGGAGTGACAGGACGGCTCATGGCTGGGAGCGCGCCACTCCGATGGCGCTCACGGGATGTGTGATCGACAAGCAAAGCGCCATCGGAGTGGCGCGCTCCCAGCCATGAGCCGTCCTGTCAGGATGTTGACTCCCCGTTCCACGTCCGTTCCTCGGGGAAGGTGAATGATGTCGCCTTGGCCGGTGCAGCCGCGGCGGCCACGCCGATCATGCGGACCGCGGGCGTCTCGCCCGCTCATGCTCTTGATCGTGGTCATGAGCGGGCAGGATGCCCGCGGTCCGGATGACCTCGCCATGGCCGGTGCGGCCGCGGCGGCCGCGAAATAGCCGTTTCGCCGCCTTGTCGGAGACCGCTTCGCCGCTATAGTCCGCCCGACCTCGCAGGCGGGGTCGGGCGTATCAGGGACGGCGAATGGCGGAATTGTTCAGGGTTCAGCGCGTTGCAGGTGCGCCGCTGGTCGGGCGGCAATGAAGCAGCGCATTTTCGGCTGGATCACGGTCCTGGTCGGCGTCGTGCTGGCGCTGGCGATGGTCGAGGTCGCGGCGATTGCGCTCCTCTACGTCGAGGAGGGGCGCTACACGCCCGCCGCCGAGCTGTTCCAGCGCACTCAGAACACCTATGTGCGCGATGCGACCAAGGGCACGGCGTGTCGCTATGTCGACACCCTCTATCCGCATCCGTACGTCGCCTTCGTTCATCATGCCAATCCGCCATGCGGCCTGCCGTGGGTCAACAACATCGGGCTGTTCGGGTCCGACTACCCGGTCCTGAAGGACCCCGAGCGCTACACCGTCATCCTGATCGGCGGCTCGGTCGCCTCCCAGCTGGCGCAGAACCAGGCGCCGCCGGCGCCGCGCTATCTCGAGGAGGAGCTGAACAAGAAGTACGTCAGCCCCAACGGCAAGCCGTGGCGGGTGCTGAACGGCGGTGACGGGGCGTGGAAGGAGCCGCAGCCCTTCATCCTGTTCTCGCTCTACGCGGGCTCGGTCGACGCCATGGTGTCGCTCGGCGGCTTCAACGAGCATTACGACTTCCGGCCGTTCGCGGCCGAGCGCCTCGAGGCGCCGGCGTCGAATTTCCTCGACGTCAATCCCTTCGTTGCCGATGAAAATTTCGGCGACGCGGCGATCGGCTGGGTGATGGGCCGCATCGCCGGCACGCTGGCGCTCAATCCCATCCTCGGTCATTCGCACGCCGCCTACCTAATTATCCGCGGCATCGAGGCGACGGCCAAGGGGCAGGACACGTTCAAGTCGAACAAGAAGACCTCGATCCGCGGCATGTTTGCCCTGCCGCAGGAGGTCCGGGAGGACCCCAACCGCCTGTTCGATGTCCAGCTCGGCCTCTATCAGAAGTACATGCGCGCGGAGCAGGTCGTGGCCGCCGACAACAAGGTCAAGACCGCGTACTTTCTTCAGCCCATACCCGCCTGGGGCAAGGTGCTGACCGAGGAAGAAAAGCGCGTCGTCGGCGACTTGTCCTACGGCGATCTCTACCGCCGGATCGTCGCCGGCATCCTGACCCTGCGCCAGCAAGGTCTGCCAATCTACGATCTGGGCGAGGTCTTCGCCAACGAGAAGGGGACGATCTACGCCGACCACATCCACTATTGGCGGGACGACAAGAACGAGAGCCCTGGCAACCGTCTGGTGGCAGCGCGCATCGGCGAGAAGCTGGCCGAGACCTGGGGCCTGCAGCGAAAGCAATAACCCACATCACAAGAGTGGGATTTCTTCCTTTCGCGCAGGATTTCTTGTTGATTCTGTGACGCCGTAGCGTTTCACTCTGCAAGACGCACAATCAATGAAGGGGCTGGCACGAGCCGCCCATAAGCGTCGTAGGGATGGAGCACAAGATGGCCGTCACTCGTCGGCAATTCATGAAGGTGAGCGCTGCCGGGCTCGCTGCATCGTCTGTCGGCGCCCTGGGATTCACAGGTGCGGGCGATGCGCTCGCTGCGGGCGTCAGGCCGTTCAAGCTCGAACGCGCCACCGAGACGCGCAACGCCTGCCCGTACTGCGCGGTGGCCTGCGGCGTGTTGATCTATTCGCTGGGCGACAAGTCGAAGAACGCCAAGTCCTCGATCATCCACATCGAGGGCGATCCGGACCATCCGGTCAATCGGGGCACGCTGTGTGCCCGCGGGGCGGCGTCGCTGGGCTACGTGCAGAGCGCCAATCGGTTGAAATACCCGATGCACCGCAAGCCGGGTTCCGACAAGTTCGAGCGCGTGAGCTGGGACTTCGCGCTCGACCGCGTCGCACGGCTGATGAAGGAGGACCGCGACAAGAACTTCATCGCCAAGAACCGCGATGGCGTCACGGTCAACCGCTGGCTCAGCACCGGCTTCTTCGGCGGCTCCTCGCTCAGCAACGAGGCGGGATACCTCACCTACAAGTTCGTGCGCTCGACGGGGATACTCGCCTTCGAAGACCAGGCCCGAATATGACACGGCCCAACGGTGGCCAGTCTTGGCCCCACCTTCGGCCGTGGCGCGATGACGAACTCGTGGAACGACATCAAGAACACTGATCTCGTTCTGATCATGGGCGGCAACGCCGCCGAAGCACACCCCTGCGGCTTCAAATGGGTGACCGAAGCCAAGGCCAACAACGGCGCCAAGCTGATCGTGGTCGATCCGCGCTTCACGCGCTCGGCCGCGGTGGCCGACGTCTACGCGCCGATCCGGCCGGGAACCGACATCGCCTTCCTGTCGGGCGTGATGCGCTACCTGCTGGGTAACAACAAGATCCACCAGGAGTACGTCAAGGCGTACACCAACGCCTCGTACATCGTGAAGGAAGGCTTCGCCTTCAACGACGGCCTGTTCACCGGCTTCAATGCCGATCGCAAGGCCTATGCCGACCGCTCGACGTGGGACTACGAGCTCGACGAGCAGGGCATGGCCAAGGTCGACGAGACGCTGCAGAACCCGCGCTGCGCCATCAACCTCCTGAAAGCGCACGTCGAGCGCTACACGCCCGAGATGGTCGAGCGCATCACCGGCACGCCCAAGGCGAAGTTCCTGCAGATCTGCGAGATGATCGCCACGACGTCGACGCCCGACCGCACCATGACGTCGATGTACGCGCTGGGCTGGACGCAGCACACCACCGGCGCCCAGAACATCCGCTCGATGGCCATGATCCAGCTCCTGCTGGGCAACATGGGCATGCCGGGCGGCGGCGTGAACGCGCTGCGCGGCCATTCCAACGTGCAGGGCATCACCGATCTGGCGCTGCTGTCGACCTCGACGCCGGGCTATCTCGTGCTGCCGGCCGACCGCGAGACGACCTACGCCGACTACATGAAGTCGCGTGGCTTCAAGCCACTGCGGCCGGGCCAGACCAGTTTCTGGCAGAACTACGAGAAGTTCTTCGTCAGCCAGCAGAAGAGCTTCTTCGGCGCGGCGGCTACCAAGGACAACGACTGGGCCTACGACTACCTGCCCAAGTTCGACACCAGCTACGACGTCCTGAAGATGGTCGACATGATGGCGGCGGGCCAGATGAACGGCCTGTTCTGCCAGGGCCTCAACATCATGATGGCGGCGCCGGACAAGACCAAGGTCGTGGCCGGCCTCGCCAAGCTCAAGTGGATGGTCGTGATCGATCCGCTCGAGACCGAGACGGCGCGCTTCTGGGAGAACCACGGCGAGTTCAACAACGTCGACACCAAGTCGATCCAGACCGAGGTCATTCAGCTTCCGGCCTCGTCCTATGCCGAGGAAGAGGGAAGCTGCACCAACTCCAGCCGCGTCATCATGTGGCACTGGAAGGCCGCTGACGGGCCGGGCGAGTCGCGGAGCGACATCGAGATCGTCTCGGAGCTGCATCTGCGATTGCGCGCGCTCTACGCCAAGGACGGCGGCGCCTTCCCGGATCCGATCGTGAAGCTCACGTGGGCCTACACGCGGCCGCACAATCCCGATCCTCAGGAAGTGCTGAAGGAGATGAACGGCTACGCGCTGGAGGACATTCCCGATCCGGCCGATCCGTCGAGGGTCCTGCTGCGCGCCGGCCAGCTCCTGCCGACCTTCGGATTGATGCGGGCCGATGGCAAGACGTCGGGCGGGATCTGGATCTACACCGGCGTCTATACCGAGGCCGGCAACATGGCGAAGCGCCGCGACTCGGCCGATCCGACCGGGCTTGGCATCTACCCCAACTGGGGCTTCTCGTGGCCGGCCAATCGGCGCGTGCTCTACAACCGCGCCTCGGCCGCTCCCGACGGCAAGCCGTGGAGCGAGCGCAAGAAATACGTCTGGTGGAACGGCAGCCGGTGGACCGGCGGCGACGTGCCCGACTACGCGCCGACCATTGCGCCCGACAAGGCGGTCGGCCCGTTCATCATGAACCAGGAGGGCACGGCGCGGCTGTTCGCTCGCGGCGCCATGCCCGACGGCCCGTTCCCCGAGCATTACGAGCCGATGGACGCCTACATCGCCAACCCGCTGCACCCCAAGGTCAGCACCAATCCGGTGGTCAGGGTGTTCGCGGCCGACGCCAAGTCGTTCGGCACGCCCGACAAGTTCCCGATCGTGGCGACCAGCTATCGGCTGGCCGAGCACTTCCACTACTGGACCAAGAACGTGCACGACAACGCCGTGCTGCAGCCCGAGCTGTTCGTCGAGATGGGCGAGCGGCTGGCCAAGGCCAAGGGCATCCAGAACGGCGACTGGGTGGAAGTGTCCAGCCAGCGCGGCGCCATCAAGGCCAAGGCGTGCGTCACCAAGCGCATCCGGCCGATCATGGTCGACGGCAAGCCGTGCGACGTGGTCGGCGTGCCGATCCACTACGGCTTCGTCGGCCTGGCCCGCAAGGCGCATCCGATGAACGTGCTCACCCCGTCGGTCGGCGACGCCAGCGTGAACACGCCGGAGTACAAGGCCTTCCTGGTCGAGGTTAAGAAAACCACGCCACCGGCTCAGCCGGCGGTGGCATAGGCGGGGGAGGGCAGGACAATGGCAACGTTGCAATCGCTCGACATCCGCCGCCGCTCCGCCTCCACCGATGAGCCGCCGCAGATCCGCCACGCCTCGGTCGAGGTCGCCAAGCTGATCGACGTCAGCAAGTGCATCGGCTGCAAGGCCTGCCAGGCGGCCTGCCTGGAGTGGAACGACCTCAAGCAGCCGGTCGGCTATACCGACGGCACTTACAACAACCCGACCGACCTGACGCCAGCCTCGTGGACGGTGATGCGCTTCACCGAGTACGAGCGCGGCGACGATCTCGAATGGCTGATCCGCAAGGACGGCTGCATGCACTGTGACGATCCGGGCTGCCTGCAGGCCTGCCCGGCGCCGGGCGCCATCGTGCAGTACACCAATGGCATCGTCGACTTCGTGTCGGAGAATTGCATCGGCTGCGGCTATTGCGTGAAGGGCTGTCCGTTCAACATCCCGCGCATCTCCCAGGTCGATCGAAAGGCCTACAAGTGCTCGCTGTGCTCCGACCGCGTGTCGGTCGGACAGGCGCCGGCCTGCGCCAAGGCGTGCCCGACCCAGGCGATCTATTTCGGATCGAAGGACGACATGATCGGCCATGCCGAGCATCGTGTGGCCGATCTCAAGTCGCGTGGCTTCAAGAATGCCGGCCTCTACGATCCGCCGGGCGTCGGCGGCACCCACGTGATGTACGTGCTGCATCATGCCGACAAGCCGTCGCTCTATGCCGGCCTGCCGGATGATCCGAAGATCAGTCCGCTGGTCGGGTTCTGGAAGGGTATCGTCAAGCCGATCTCGCTCGCCGCCATCGCCTTCGCCGGCGTGTTCGGCTTCCTGCATTACGTCACCAAGGGACCAAACGAGGTGTCGGAGAACGATCAGCGCAAGGGCGATGAGCTGGCCGAGGGCAAGAACAAATGAGTCAGGACAGGAACGCCGTTGCGCGCTACACGACGGCCGCGCGCATCAATCACTGGATCACCGCGGCATCGCTGATCCTGTTGGCGCTGAGCGGCATGGCTCTTTTCCACCCGTCACTGTTCTTCCTCACCAACCTGTTCGGCGGCGGGCAGTTGACGCGCATCGTCCATCCGTGGATCGGCGTCGTTCTGGCCTTCAGCTTCCTGGGGCTGTTCTTTCGCTTCTTCTCGCTGAACCTGTGGACGCGCGACGACACGGTGTGGATGAAGAACCTCGGCAAGGTGATCAACGACGACGAGGAGGGGATGCCCGAGCTGGGCAAGTACAATGCCGGCCAGAAGCTCGTGTTCTGGGGCCAGTCGATCCTGATCCTCCTGCTGTTCGGCAGCGGTCTCATTCTATGGGACGTCTACTTCGAGACATACACCACGATCGACCAGAAGCGTTGGGCGGCGGTCGTCCATGCGTTGTGCGCGATTGGCGCGATCCTGATCTGGATCGTGCACGTCTATGCCGCCATCTGGGTCAAGGGCACCCTGCGTGCCATGACCCGCGGCTCGGTCACGCGCGGCTGGAGCTGGAAGCACCATCGCAAGTGGTTCCGCCAGGAAGTCGGCAAACCCTGAGCCAGGCATCGGTCCCTCCCGGCCCGGGGTTAGGCGAAAGCACCCTGGGCGATGTCGTCGAGAGTGAACGGGTCCTCCTGCCCGATCTCGCCACGGTCTTCGCCCGGCGCGCGGCGCGGCTGACAGCGCTGGCGCCGGGTCACGAGGTCGAAGGCTTCCTGCGGCTGGTCGCATCGCTGGTCTCCGCCCAGCACGCCGCGCTGGCCGACCTGCCGGCCGGCCGGTTGCCGGGTGGCGCCGAGATTGCCGAGGCGAGGCGGACCGGCCGGGCGCCACTCGATCCGGCCGTTTGGAAGCGCGATGCGAGCTGGCAGGCGGCGCTGACCAGCATCCTCGGGCGGCTCGATCGGTCACTGCTGCCGGCGGCGGGGCAGGCGGCGTGCGAGGCGCTTGCCGCGGCCGGCCATGGCAAGCGCGAGGTCCTGGCCGACCGCTTCCTGGGCGGCGACATCGCCCATATGGACTCCGCCAAGATGCCGTTCGTGGTGGCGGCCTTGCAGGTCGCCTGGACCCGGATGGCGGCGCTCATGGACACCGGTGAGCTAGCGCCGGCCGAATCGCGCGACTGCCCCGTCTGCGGGTCGCCGCCGGTAGCCGGTGTGATAGCGCCCGGCGGCACCAAGTTCGGCCATCGCCATCTTCACTGTTCGCTGTGCGCCACGGCGTGGCGCCATGTCCGGGTGCGCTGCGTCAATTGCGGAAGCACCGACAAGATCTCGTACCGTCAGCTGGCCGGCACCTCGTTCCTCCGCGCCGAATGCTGCGAGGCCTGCCACGGCTATTCCAAGGTGTTCTACCTCGAGAGCGCGCGCGTCGTGGAACCCCTGGCTGACGATCTGGGGTCGCTGGGTCTCGATGTCCTGGTCGGCGAGGAAGGATTCTCCCGCGTCGCAAACCCGTTCGTGATCGCCAGTTCGTGATCGGCGGCGGGCCGGATTGATCCGGGCCGCGCGCTGGGCCATTGTTCGGCGAGCAAGGCCGGTTGCCGGCCGACAATCATCAGGAAACGACCCGTGTCGCGTGCCGACCGCCCAGCCAGCGCCCTTGCCCCAACTCTCGCGAGCCGTCCGCCGTCGATCGACCGCATGGCCGGCTGGCCTGCCCTGCGGCCGCTGATCGCGCGCGCCGGCCGAACCTTGGTCGTGGACGCGCTGCGGGCCTGGGCCGAGGCCAGGCGCGGTCATCCCGACGTTGTCGACGAGGCGGCCTGCGCGCGCTGGTGCGAAGCGAGACTGGCCGGCGTCGTGATGCCGTCGCAGCGCCGGATCTTCAATCTCACCGGCACCGTCCTGCATACCAATCTCGGCCGGGCGGTGCTTGCCGAGGAGGCGATCCAGGCCGCGGTCGACGCCATGCGTTCGCCGACCACGCTGGAGTACGACCTGGCCGACGGCACGCGCGGAGAACGCGACGAGCATGTGGCGCCTTGGCTGCGCCGCCTGACGGGTGCCGAGTCGGCCGTCGCGGTGAACAACAACGCCGCCGCGGTGATGCTCGTGCTGGCGACTCTGGCTGCGGGGCGGGAAGTCATCGTCTCGCGCGGCGAGCTGATCGAGATCGGCGGCGCCTTCCGCATTCCCGACATCATGGCGCGCGCCGGCTGCCGGCTGGTCGAGGTCGGCACCACCAACCGGACCCATCTCAAGGATTACGCCGAGGCGATCGGGCCGGACACCGCGGCGGTCATGAAGGTCCATCCGTCGAACTACGCCGTCACCGGCTTCACCAAGTCCGTCCCGGCCGCCGAGCTGGTGCCACTGGCGCGCGAGCGCGGTCTGCCTGTGATCGAGGACCTGGGCAGCGGCACGCTCGCCGATCTCGAGACCTGGGGGCTGCCGCACGAGCCGACGGCGCGCGAGGCGATTGCCGCCGGCATCGATGTCGTGACCTTCTCCGGCGACAAGCTTCTGGGCGGGCCGCAGGCGGGCCTGGTGGTCGGTCGCAAAGAGCTGATCGAGCGCATCGGGCGCAATCCCATGAAACGGGCGCTGCGCCTCGACAAGGTACGCCTGGCGGCACTCGAGGCGACGTTGCGTCTCTACGCCGATCCCGACCGGCTGGCCGAGCGGCTGCCGACGATCCGCACGCTCGCCCGTCCGGCGAGCGAGATCCATGGCCTCGCCGAGCGCCTCCTGCCGCCTCTTGCGCGACAGCTCGGGGCAGCCTTGCAGGTGACCATCGAGCCGGCGCGCGGCCAGATCGGGTCGGGCGCGCTGCCGGTCGATCTGCTGCCGTCCTTCGCCCTCGCGATTCGCGGCAAGAGTCTGGATCGGCTGGCGGCGGCGTTCCGCCGGCTTCCCGTCCCGGTGATCGGCCGCATCGCCGGTGGCGCGCTCCTGCTCGACCTGCGCACCCTGGAGGACGAAGGCGCGTTCCTGTCCCAATTGAGTAGGCTCGATGGCCTGGCTGAATAGGTTGCTTGGGCGCGGCGAGACTGCGTCCCTGGAGCGCCAGCTGGCCGAGGCGCTGGCGGCCTGGAACGCCGGCGACTATGGCGTCGCGCTCGATCTGTGGGCTCCGCTCGCCCAGGGCGGCTCGGCGCGCGCGCAAAGCAATATGGGAGCGGCCTTCCTGGAGGGACGCGGTGTGGAGCGCGAGCCCGAGGCGGCAGTGCGCTGGCTGCAGTTGGCGGCGGACCAGGGCGATGCCGGCGGGCAGCGCAACCTCGCCCTCTGCTACTACGAAGGCTGGGGCGTGGCGCAGGATCATGCCGAGGCGGCGCGCTGGTACGAGAAGGCGGCCGAACAGGATGATCCGGACGCCCAGGACATGGTCTCCTGGATGAAGCTGGTCGGCGGCGGTTGCCCGCAGGATCATGCCGGAGCGCGGTACTGGGCCGAGAGGGCCGCCGCGCAGGGCCGCGCCGGCGCCATGGCCCGGCTGGGCGACATCCACCACAACGCCCTCGGCGTCGCCCGCGATCCGGAGATCGCGGCGGGCTGGTGGCGTCGCGCGGCGGCGCTGGGCCATGCCGAGGCGCAGGCGATGCTGGGTGCCGCCTTCCTGGCCGGCAGGGGGGTGCCCGGTGATCCGGTCGAGGCGTTGCACTGGTTGCTGCGGGCTCAGGCAGGCGGAGCGGGGGAGCTGGCTGCGGGGTTTCTGCGCGAGGCTTTGGCGCGGACCGGGCCGTCGCAGCGCCGGGAGGCCGAACGCCGCGCGACGGAGGCGCTGCCATGATCGTCGGTACCGCGGGCCATATCGACCACGGCAAGACCGCACTGGTGAAGGCGTTGACGGGGGTCGATGCCGATCGCCTGAAGGAAGAGAAGGCGCGTGGCATCACCATCGATCTCGGCTACGCCTACAGCGATCTTGGCGATGGCCGGCAACTGGGATTCGTCGACGTGCCGGGGCACGAGCGGTTCGTGCACAACATGCTGGCCGGCGCGACCGGAATCGATGCGGCACTGCTCGTGGTGTCCTCGGTCGAGGGCATCAAACCGCAGACTGTCGAACATCTGCAGATCGTCGATCTGTTGGGCCTCGACCGCGGCATCGTCGCGCTGACCAAGGCCGATCTCGTCGACGACGATCAGATCCTCGAGCGCATGGCCGAGATCGAAATTTTGCTGTCGACAACATCGCTCAAGGGCGCGGAGATCGTGCCGGTATCGGCGCTGAGCGGCCGTGGCGTCGACGAGCTGAAGACGAGACTGCTGGCGCTGGGCGAGAGCGGCAAGGGGACGACCGGTTTCGCCCGGCTGGCGGTCGACCGCAGCTTCGTGCTGACCGGCGCGGGAGTCGTGGTGACCGGCACCATCCATGCCGGCGAGATCCGGGTCGACGATCGGCTGCTGCTGTCGCCGTCCGGGCTGGAAGCGCGCGTGCGATCGCTGCATGCCCAGAATCGCGCTGCGGAGGTTGGACGGGCCGGCGAGCGTTGCGCCCTCAATCTCTCGGGGCCGCGGCTGTCCAAGGACGTGATCCGGCGCGGCGACTGGGTGATCGGCCCGGACCTGCACGCCCCGACCGATCGAATCGATGTACGCCTGAGCCTGCTCGGCTCGGAAGGGCAGCCGCTGAGGCACTGGTCACCCGTGCACGTCCATCTCGGATCGGCGCACGTGATGGGCCGCGTGGCGCTGCTGGAAGGCGAGAAGCTGGCGCCTGGTGCGACCGGGTTGGCCCAGCTGGTCCTCGAGGAGAAGGTGGGCGCCCTTGCGGGAGACCGGGTCATCCTGCGGGATCCGTCGGCCAACCGTACGGTCGCGGGGGCATCGGTGATCGATCCGTTCGGGCCTCCGCGCAACCGTCGCTCGTTGCGCCGGCTGAACGAGCTGCAGGCCCTGGGCCAGCCGGACGAGGATGCGCTGCCGACGTTGCTTGGGCTGGACTCGGGTTTCGTCGAGCTTCGCCGCTTCGGCCAGGCGCGCAATCTGCGGCCCGCGGACGTGACGAGCCTGCTGCAGTCTGCCGGCGGGGCGGAGCTCGACGGCTTCGGCTTCCTCGCCGACACGGTGGCGGCGGCCCGCGCGGATTTCGTCGGGACTCTGGCGGCATTCCATCGCGACAAGCCGGATGCACCGGGCCTGCAGCCGGAGCGGTTGCGCGTGGCGCTGGCCCGGCGCTGGCCGATCCCGGTCTTCAAGGTGCTGCTCGACCAGGAGATCAAGGCCAAGAAGGTCACGGTCGACGGACCCTATTTGCGCTTGCCGGGCCACTCCTTGAAGCTGGGGGCTCGTGACGAGGCGCTGTGGAGGAAGATTGCGGCTGATCTCCAGCGTGAGCGCTTCAAGCCGCCCCGGGTGCGCGACTTCGCAACCGCCTACTCGGTGGCGGAAGTGGACATGCGCCGCTTGCTGCAGCGGCTCGCCCGCGTCGGCCAAGTGGTGGAGGTAGCGCCGGACCAGTACTTCCTGAGGCCAGTGGTTGCCGAGATGATCGCGATCGCCCATGGATTCGGCCGCGACTTCACAGCGGCCGAGTTCCGCGACCGGCTCGACAACGGCCGCAAGGTCGCAATCCTGATCCTAGAGTTCTTCGACCGTCACGGCATCACCATTCGGCGCGGTGATTTTCGTCGTACGGTGGCGCAGAAGCTCGAGCAGTACGGGCCGCTGCCGAAGGCGGCCGACAAGGTCGCGGTTGCCGGAGGGTGACAGGGAGCCGGTTCTCGGGAATCATGGTCGCTGGAGGGGAAGCGCTCCCGGTGGGGCGGCTGGCCTTCAAAGCCAGAGAGGGCCGTTAGCCGGTTCTTAGTGGGTTCGACTCCCACTCTCTTCCGCCAACTCACTTCCAATAGCATCCGAGTAAGTCCAGAAAAGGCAGATAAAGAGGGCCTTATCTGGATTTCATCGTCCGGAACCATCCCCTGCGGTCCGGTGGAAGTTACCCCGGAAAGTGGGGTAACATCCGGGGTAACAATTCCGACCCGCCGGGAGTTACCCCAATGCTGACCGATGTGCTGATCCGCAAGGCCAAGGCGTCCGCCAAGCCGACGAAGCTGATGGACGAGCGCGGGCTGTTCCTGATGCTGACGCCATCGGGCGGGCGGTGGTGGCGGTTCCGCTACAGCTATGCCGGCAAGGAAAAGCTGCTCTCGCTGGGCACCTATCCCGACGTGTCGCTGAAGGCGGCGCGGGAGGCGCGGGACGACGCGCGCAAGATTCTGGGCAAGGGGATCGACCCGTCGGCAGTGCGGCAGGAAGAGAAGCGCGCCAAGGTTGAGGCGGGGGCCAATACCTTCGCGACGGTGGCGCGGGAGTGGTTGGAGAACGTCAAGCCAAAGTGGGCTGCGGTCTACCATTCGGACACGGAGAAGCGCTTCGAAGCCTATGTCTTCCCGGATATCGGGCGCCGTCCTATCGCGGAGCTGGCCGCGCCGGAGCTGCTTGGGGTGCTGCGCAAGATTGAGGCGCGGGGCACCGTGGAGACGGCGCACAAAGTGGCGCGCGCCTGCGGGCAGGTGTTCCGCTACGGCATCGCGACGGGCCGCTGCGACCGCAACCCCACGGCGGACCTGCGCGACGCCTTGAAGGCGCGTCCCAAGGTGAAGCATATGGCCGCCCTGCCGGCGAGCGAGCTGCCGGATTTCCTGCGCAAGATCGACGGCTACGATGGCGAATTGCAGACGCGGCTGGCCCTGCGGCTGCTGGCCCTGACGTTCGTGCGCACCAATGAGCTGCGCGGCGCGACCTGGGCGGAAATCGACCTCGACAAGGCGGAATGGACGATCCCGGCGGAGCGCATGAAGACCAAGGCGCCGCACCATGTCCCCCTGTCGGAACAGGCCGTAGAGGCCTTCAGGACGCTCCAGGCGATGAACGGCAAGTGGCCCTGGGTCTTTGCCGGCCGCGCGCCATCCACGCCCATGAGCAAGAATACCGTGCTGTTCGCACTCTACCGGCTGGGCTACCACGGCCGCATGACGGGACACGGCTTCCGGGCGCTGGCGTCAACGTCGCTCAATGAAATGGGCTTCCGGCCGGACGTGATCGAGCGGCAACTGGCGCATGTCGAGAAGAATGCGGTGCGAGCTGCCTATCATCGTTCGCAGTATCTCGAAGAGCGCACGGCGATGATGCAGGCATGGGCGAACCATCTGGACGCGCAGAGGGCGGCGGACGGCAAGGTGGTGGCCATCGGACGCGCACGACGCGTTGTGGGCAGCGACATGGCGGACCGCGCGCGCGCCGACGCCTAGTCCGTTCGACCTCGTCGACCCGCCGGAGAACCCTCGGGAAATCTCGGGGAGTTCCGTATCGCTTGACGAAGCCGTTTGGCGCATTCTGGCCGATCGGACGAAAATGCGGCGTGCGCACCTGGTGCCCTTGCCTCGGCAGGCGCTGGCGATCTTGCTGGCATTGTAGCCCCATCACGGGGAGGGTGAATTGCTATTTCCGTCGATCAGGTCGGCCGATCGGGCCGATGAGCGACAACACCCTGAATGCGGCGCTGCGGCGCCTGGGCTACGGCAAGGACGAGGTGACGGCGCACGGCTTCCGTGCCACCGCCTCGACCCTACTGAACGAAAGCGGCCGGTTCTCGCCCGACGCCATTGAGCGGGCGCTGGCGCATCAGGACCCCGACCCGGTGCGTCGCGCATATGCTCGCGGTACCTTCTGGAAGGAGCGGGTGGAGATGGCCCAATGGTGGGCGGATCACCTCGACACGCTGCGCAAGGGCGGCGAGGTCATACAGATGCGGCGGCCGGCCTAACCGATTGCGCCGCGTGTCGTCGCGAACAGCATCCGCTTCATGTGGGTAGCGACGCCGGCTAAAGCTTTGTCTTTCCTTCGCTCCTGTGCGACACCTTGCGACCTGCGACGGGTCCACCACACCTAATATCGGAGGCGGTGGGCAAGGGTTCTAGCGACGAAGATGCAGACCGGCATTTCCGGAGGCTCGGTCATGTTCATTGCGATCGATGATACTTACGGTCCGGAACGCAGCACCGGGTCGGTGTACGTCACTGGCGCAAGGCGGACCCATGTTGCCGTGGTGTTTCGCGATAGCGAAGTAGCTGACGTTCGTCACCAGGCGGGCGAGTGCCTGAATGAGACCGGCGCAGGCGCGGCCACTGAGGGCGAACACACTCAACAAAGTCCCTGCTACAGCCTCAACCGAGTAGTGAGTATCGTCAACCTTGAGACCACAGCCTCGCCGAGTTCTGCCATCAGGCGACGATTGAGGCATTCGAGGGCGAAGTCGTCCTGTCATCCAGCAGGGGCCGAAGTTCTAGGGCTCCGAAGCAAAGAGCGTAGGTCCATTTCCCGAACCGGCCGTCGTTCGTTACGGCGCGGCACCAGCGTTCTGCTGCGGCTTTCTTGATCATTGCATCGCCGATCTGCCCCTTGATCTCGATCAGCAGGCGAGCGATGGTTGATCTGCGGACCAATGATGGGAGAGGAGTCCCAATGGTGAAGATTACGCACAGAGGCTTAGTGCCTCCAGACGACCCGATGTTCTCGAGTTCCTATCAACTGTTCTCGCACCGAAAGTCCAAGCCGTCGACGAAGTCTTCGCCAAAGAGCACAATCTCCGCCGCGACCCCAAAATCGAAGGGATCCTACAAAATCTCCACAAAGCGCCCCGGACGCTAGCCGACGCCGGTCAGGCGAGGGCCAGGGGCGGCCGGGTCGAGACCAGCCCGACAGAGGCGCAGAAAGACGCCGGCAACTACGCCAAAGCGATACCCGGATCTGGCTCCGTTCGGACGTGCCAGTTCCAGTCACTTAGTGCACGCGCAAGAGCAACAATCCACCACGCTCGCGAAATTGTATGATTGGGCGCAGTGCATGCCTCAGCATAGGCGTCGAGTTGCTCCATGCAATGGCCCAAGACTTTTGAAAAGCCAATCGGCTCAGCCGCCGCTGCTCTTCTTCTGACTTTCGCTGACATGATGTTCACGAACTCGCAGCTTTGCGCTTCGGCCTGCGCGTAAACCCGGCGCCGGGCTGACCGGTGCGTTCGTTCACGACCCGCTCGAACTCGGGGCGCGGATTGTTCAGCTTGCGCTCCATGTCATCCGCGAGGTCTAGAAAGCTCCTAATCTGGGTGCGATGCCAAGCGCTCCAAGGTTCGCTGCGCCATAGGCCGATGGCTTTAGCCATGCCGCCGTAGGTGATGGTCTCGTCTATGATTTCCAGGGCGCGGACGATGGCGAGAACGGCGCCTGCATAGGCGAGGCGCTCATGCGTGTTGATGTGCGTTCTCGCTGGCGCCCCGCCTCGGGTCGTTTTCGGTTCGTCGTCCATTTCCCTTCCTCCGCCGTGACTGCCATCCAGCACACCAGGTGGATTTCGTCTGCTTCGATGGGGGGCAGTGGTTCCGGCGCCCGGAACGGGGCGATGCCCGTGCCCTGGATGTACCGAATGAGGCGCGCGGCCTTGGCCGTTCCAGAGTCGCTTTCGTCGACAAAGTGACGGCGCAGATCGCGCTCGTCCCGGGGCTGCCACTTCTGCTCGACCACGTCGAGCAGCCGGATGAACTCTGCATCCTCGATGTCGGCAGGGCGGTTCGCCCGCAGGAACTCCGCCACGCGCTTGTTGGTCAAGGGAACCTTCGGCTGCAGCGATGCCGGATCGGTTTCCGCGGTCCAGGCCTCGAAGATGTGGTCGCGCGCCTTCTCCCATAGCCCAAAGACCGCCTCTTCCACGGGCGGCGGCACGTACCGGGGGCTGGCCTCGGTACATTCGATCAGGCGGAGGCAAGTGCCGAGCTCGGAGATCATGGCGTCCTCGCCGGGGAGCGTCGACCACGCCGCATCGGTCCGCAGGAACCGCGTATAGGTGCGGTCGCCCACCGATGCGCAGAAGAAAACTCCCTGGTCGCGTCCCTTGACCAGCCCCGACCCGATGTTCCACGGCATTCCCGGAAGCCTGTCCGGATCGCGCTCCCGCGCCTTGCGCAGCAGTTGCCGGTACTCTTCGCCCGTCTGGCCGCCGCTCCTCGTGCCGCCGTGCTCGTAGAGCTCGGCATTCTCGCCATAGATCGCCTCGATCTCCTCGCGCGTCTCGGCAAAGACCTGCCGGCCGCGCCGGGCACCGGCGACCGGCGCGGTGCCGACACCGATGCTCGCGGCCGCTCGCGCCAGCTTCTGCAGGATTCGGTCTTCCAGATCGAGCAGGTCGTTGAGCCTGTCGTCCGGAAATACCGTGCGCAGGAAGACCTCGTCGTGCGCGCTGCCGATGCGGTCGATGCGACCGTGACGCTGGACGAGGCGCATGGGGTTCCATGGCATGTCGAAGTTGATGATGTGCCGGGCTTGCTGGAGATTGAGGCCTTCCGCCAATACGTCGGTTGCGACGAGGATGTCGTACAGGTCTGCCGTCTTGCCGGGTTGCTCGGTCGACACGGGCGCGAAGTGCGCGACGGCTTGGTCGCGCGACATGCTTGCAAAGGTGACGCCGCCAGTCGCGGCGGCCAGGCGTCCCTTGTATGCGGCGAGGGCGCGGTCGGTGCGCAAGATGTCGTTCAGCCACGTCCAGATGTATTCCGCCGTATCGTGGTAACTGGTGAAGATCAGCACCTTTCGGTTCTGCCGCGCCTGCTCCGCGTCGGCTGCCTCCTTGTCGGCCAGCTCGATGATCTTCAGGAGTTCGCTTCTCAACGCCGCGAGTTTCGGGTCGTTGACGGGTTTGACCTGGCGCAGCACCCCGGTGAGGTTTTTCAGGACATCCTGGTCCGCCTCGATTGCCGCGCGTAGTTGTGGTGCCTTGAACCGGGTCAGCGGTTCCAGTCCCGTGCCGGCGTCGATCAGCTCGGAAATATTGGTTTCGTCCTCGAGTTCGTCGAAAAATTCGGGAGTCGGGACGAGACCGTTGTCCATGCTTTCCAGAAAGGCGGAATGCTGCCTTTCGAGGCGCTCCAGCGTCCGCGTGAAGGCATAGATCGACGACTCAAATCGCTTCAGCAGGCCGGACCGCACGAGTCCCTCCGCAGCCAGATCACGAGCCACGGCCTCATCGTCCTTTTGCTTCAGAAAGGCATGGGCGTTGTAGCGGAAAAAGCTCAACTGCCCGTCGTCGGGATCGAGCGCTTCTCCGACCTTGTCGAAGAGCCCTGGCAGGGCTCGATCGAGCTGATAGCGGACGGTGATCGCGCGAGGTCTGGGAAAGACGATCGTTTGCAGTTGTCCGCTCGGACCGACGATCTTCTCGCCAACGTAGTGCTTCTTCACGAACTCGCGGGTGCGCTTGACCGTCGTGGCGTCGATCACCGGGAAGAGCACGTCGGGGCTGAGGTTGAAGGGATCGACCTCCATCGCGTGAGTGAAGCGCTGCTGCAACGACAGGATGCCCCGGCCGGCGAAGGCGGCATCCTCCTTCACGTAGAGCCGCAGCAGGTGAAAGAGGTCCCAGAGCGAGTTGTTGACCGGCGTGGCGGTCAGCAGCAGCAGGTCCTTCGGCTTGCCGGCCAGCAGGTTGCGCAACGTTCCGGCGCGCTGCGGCGAATCGGGATTGCGGTAGTTGTGGGCTTCGTCGACCACGATCAACTGGTAGTCGGCGATCGGCATGGCGAGCGTCGCCGCGCCGCGCCCGCCGAGCTGCGGGTCGAGGGCCAGCTCCTCGATCGACACGCATTCGACGCCGATCTGGTACTTCGCCCTGAACTTCGCCCAAGTGCCGTCGCGCAAGGCGGCCGGGCACACCAGCAGCACCCGCTGGCGGCGGTCGATGTAGCGCTGGATGATTTCGCCGGCGATGAACGTCTTGCCCAACCCGACTTCGTCCGCGACCAGCGCACCGCCGAGCTGCTCGATCAGGCGTAGCGCACGCCACACGCCGTGCTTCTGAAATTGCGTCAGCTGGAAGCGGGCATCGGAGCTTTTCTCCTCTTCCTCGATCTCGTTGCCGAATAAGCGCCAAAGGGCGAGCAGGAAGACATCGAACGGAGTCCAGTCGGCGAATGTTGCGCCATAGACCGCGGCTAGGTCGAACGGCTCCGCCTCGGCCCACAGCTCCTCGAACCAGCGGCGGCCCCGTTCGACCACCTCGTCGCCATGGCGCCCGATGTTGAGCTCCAGATTGGTTGCGACGCCGGGCTCGGTGAAATTGGACGAGCCGGCCAGGAGGCCCTCCTGGGGACCGAGCAGCAGGTACGCCTTGGCGTGGAGGAAGTCCTGTTTGTATCGGCGGACCTCGACGCAGTCGCCGCCGAGGAAGGCAACCATCTTCCTGGCACCGGCCTGCGCCATCGCCGTGAAGGCGTCGAGATTGCGCTCCTGGCGCAGTCCGTCTTCGAGGCGTTTCAGTGCCGCTGCCACTTGCCGCCGTGTGAAGCCCGGCTCGCCCGGGTCGCCGGGTCGGCGGCGCGGCCGCTCGCTTTCAGGCGGACGCTCGGCGCCGATCAGAAGCCGGATTTTCGGCAGCTTCTCCAACGGCGCGCGCATCGCGCGAAACCCGGCCGGGGAGAAGAACGCCGTGGCGATGCAGGCCTCGGCAGCATCGACGGCACCGACCCATTCGCCGAAGGCACGCGCGAGAGTGTTTCCGTCCCTGTTGTCGACGAATTCGGGCTTCATGCAGCACGCTGTTTCCACGCGTCGAAATGGCGGAGCGTTGCTCGAAGACTGGGCTCGAAGTCCCATCCCTCATGGAATGTCGCGAAGATATGGGAAAGCTGCTTCCCGCTCAGGCCGTAGAGGAGAGCCACCACCGCATCGAGTTCGTGGATCATGTCGGACTTGTCGTCATCCGCGATCGGGCCATGCTCCACGCCCACAACCCGCGCCCAATCTGCAAAGCGATCATCGGGGCAGGCGAGCCGCCCCCCCAACTTAACGACGCGCTCCCAGCATTTCGACGTCCGCCCGGGACGAGGGATCGGCAGAGGGTTGAAAATGAAATAGTTGAGGTTGACCTCGACGAACCTTCTGGAGAACCAGTCAAGCGTGCGCGAACAGAGGACGCCGAGCAAATACGCGGCGTCCTGTTCGTCGCCTCTCGGCCATAGAAGGTATGGTCCCTTGTTCGTGATGAACACATTAGCCGGCAGGAGTGCGGCCCGGACAGTTCGGCTGTCGGTGGCCCTGGTAACGTCTCTGAAGGCGATGCGGGGGCGGTAGCAGGCCAAGGTCCTACGGTCGCGGCGGTAGGCGTCTTCGAACTCGGCGTGAGCCGAATCGGCGCGGCGCCTTCCGCTGTTCAGGCGCTTCTCGTAGAGCCAGGACGTAACCTCTTTGGGGTCCGCGAAGGCGTAATACCGTCCGGTGTCAGGCATCCAAAGGTCAAAAGATTCGCCCTTGAATACTGGCCAATAGCCCTTGGGACAGGTGTCGGACTTCAGATCCATCAAGTCTTTCTGATTGGTCGCGTGAAGCTCGGTGTCCGGCCGAGCCCGCCAGGAAGACTTGTCGTTGAGATCGAGCCTGGGCTGCTTTCGCAACTGCAGGAACACGTCGAGCGACTCGGCCGTGGGGAGGAGCGGTAGCGAGGCGCTGTCGTTCCAGGTCTGCACTTCAGTCCGCGAAAGCCGATGGCCAGTGTCCAAGGACGCTGCGGCGAATGCGCCGCGTGACGCATAAGGCCCCTTCAGGCCGATAGACTTGCCGTCGGGTTCGCCGCGCTGGATCGCGACGAGGCCGATCGTGTACTGAGGATGAACATCGGGGAATACCCACTGCCGGTTGTTTACGAGTGTCGCGATCTCGATGTCGTGCGACTTGCCGAAGAGCGATTTCCTGAAGTCGCCGGAACCGAAGGCAGACAGGGCGCTACGCGGCAGAACGACGCCGATGCGGCCGCCCTCCGCCGCGACCAACGCCAGGAAGCGCCAGCAGAAGGCTTTGTAGAGATCGGGATCGCCCTTGCCCATGCCCGGGTAGCCTCCGCCCATCAGCGCGCTCCTCACGCGGGCGGCGTCGTCGATTTCGCGGTCGAGCTGCGCCTTCAGGTCGGGGCGCTGCCGTTCGAGGCGCGCGATCTCCCGTTCCCGGGCAGTCGACACTAGGCCGCGCAGGCCGGGCAGGTGACGCGCCCAGAAGGCGTGACGCTCGACCGTGGCTTCTTCCCAGGGCGGATTGCCGAGGATCACGTCGAAACCCGGACGGCGCCGCAGGAACACTTCGGGGAACGCGACCGGGAAATGCAATGCCGCAAGGCCGGTAAGGGCCGCCTTGGCAGCGTGATGAGCCCGCGACGACTGAACGGTGGCCTTGAGCCGTGTCCATTCCTTGAAGTCGAAGCGGTTCACGTCCTCGCGAGCCTTGTCCAGGGCGATCGGCCGGGCGGTGATGATGTCGCACAGCGCTGCCGTCGGCAAGATGCTGAGGCGTGCCTGCTCCATGGCCGTCCGCGCGGCCTCGACGTCCTGGCGGGTGGCATCGGCGATCGTCGCCAGCTTCTGCAGCGGCAGCTTGGCGTCACCCAGGAGGTTGCTGGCATCGACGGCGAACATGCCGACGCCGGCCTCCCGGAAAACCTCGCCGATATCGTCGGTCGTCGCGACACCGATCAGGCTGTTGCCGTGGACGAGCGAATGATCGAGCAACGACAGCGGCAGGCCCGGCACGAAAGTGTGGATCCAGACTGCGAGCTGAGCGAGCCGAACCGACAGAGGATTGAAGTCGACGCCGTAGATACAGCGCCGGGCGATCAGCCGGCGGAGCAGCTGGCCGTCTTCGATCGCGGTCGCATCTGCCAGCGGCCCCAGCGCCTTGCGGGCCGCGGCACGGAGATGGTCGAGCTCGCGCCGGACACCCGGTAGCGGTCGATCCTTAAGGTAGGTGAGCAAGCGACGCTCGATGCGGTCGACTGCTGCGACAAGGAAATGACCCGACCCCATGGCGATGTCAGCGACGCGGAAGTCGAAGAATTCCCGTGCACGTTCGGTGTCGTCATGGAGCTGTTCGAGCCGGGCGAGGTGGTCGGTCAGGGCCGGTTCCAGCGCCCGGTCGAGCAGATAGTCGACGACAAAGTCCTTGGTGAAATAGCTGCCGCTGCCCTTGCGGGCGCCCGACTTGTCGTGAAGGTAGATCTCGCCCGAGTGCACGACGACATGCCGTGCGTCCCGCGCGCCGCGGGCGGGAACATAAACGCCGTTCGAATCGAGCTTGAGGTCGGTCTCCGCGACCGAAAGCTCGGACTCGAGCAGGCCTTCGTAGATCGTGCCGAACTCGCGGACGCCCAGGGAGCGGAAGTCGACCGGTCCCTTCTGTCCCTCCGCCGATTCGATCGTGAGAAGGTCGGCCAACGCGGGTTCGAAGGCAGCATCGGGCAGGTTGAGCTTCGCCAGCTCGAAGCCGGCGCGGCTGATTGCCTTGTCGCCGCTGAACAGTCCGCCATTGTACGCCGGCACGCCCCATCCGGGGTTGCCTCGGTCCACGGCCTGGAACAGGCCGAAGCATTCGCGCCACGCCGCATCGCCAGGCGCGGCTGCTGTGCCCTGGGGTCGGTCCAGCAGCTCGCGCGCCTTGTGCTTCAGGGAGCGGCTTCGATAGGCCT
>NZ_JBFWZI010000062.1:0-36101 GCF_050185545.1 Reyranella sp.
GCCAACCGGGGCCATCCACGTTTACGGCGGAGACCTGTTCGGCACCGAACGCAGCGAGTGGGATCCGGCCTCGCTCGAAGAACGCGCGTACGACACCGACAAGGTTCGGCGGATGTTCAAGCGCTAGGACACATTCCGGTCGGAATCCGCGAAGCGGGCCACATCCTGCACGCGGCTTCAGTACGGTGGCGACAGTCACCTGATGATCACGTCGGAGCCTCGAACGTCCCCGCGCCCATCGCGGAACCTCGCCGATCCGGGAAGGTTGTCCCTGAACCTCGGCGTAGGCGACATGGATCGTGAGGAAGGGCGACAGCGATGTCGGTAACGGGTCCGGACGTTGGGAAGGCGACGCTTGGTCTCTATCCCCTCGAACTGTACGAGCCCCTGATCGGCCGTGCGGCGACCGACCGCATCCTGTCGAAGGCGGCGCGAGCGCGCGGCGCGCACATCGTCCATGTCAGCTCGACGTTCTACGGCGGCGGCGTCACCGAGATCCTGACTCCACTGACCCTGATGATGAATGCGGTCGGCATCGAGACCGGCTGGCGGCTGATACAGGGCACGCCCACCTTCTTCCATGGCACGAAGAAACTGCACAACGCCTTGCAAGGTGAAATGATCGAGTTTTCGCCGGCCGACAGGCTCATCTACGAGGAGGTCGTGTTCGAGAACTCGACGCGGCTCCATCTCAGCGAGTTCGATGCCGTCATCGTGCACGATCCGCAACCGCTTCCCCTGGTGGCCCATTTTCCCGGACGCGCGATGCCGTGGCTCTGGCAATGCCACATCGACCTGACGGAACCCAACGGTGCGATCTGGAACTATCTGCGCCGTTTCGTCGAGCAGTATGACGCCGCGATCCTCTCCCTGCCGGAATACGCGCAGGATCTCGCCGTCAACCAGCACTTCATCACGCCTGCCATCAATCCCTTCTCGGCCAAGAACGCGGAAATGTCGGACGACGCGATCCGCGACTGCCTGACCCTCCACAGGGTGCCCACGGATCGGCCGCTGGTGGTGCAGATATCCCGGTTCGACCGCTGGAAGGACCCGATGGGAGTCATCGAGGCTTTCCACAAGGTGCGCGAGCAGGTCGACTGCACGCTGGTCCTGGTCGGCAGCAGCGCCTCCGACGACCCCGAGAGCTCGATCGTTCTCGAGACCGTCATGCAGTCGATCGATGAGCGCGTGATCGTGCTCACCGTCGACGATCCGCTGCTGGTGAATGCACTGCAGCGCCGCGCGGCCGTCATCCTGCAGAAGTCCACGCGAGAGGGCTTCGGACTCACCGTGACCGAAGCGATGTGGAAGGGGGCGGTGGTGGTCGGCGGCGATGTCGGGGGCATCCGGCGCCAGATTCGCGACGGCTACAACGGGTTTCTCGTGAGAACGGTCGACGAGACGGCGGAACGCATCGTGCAGATCCTGCGCGACCCCAGGTTGCGCGAGCGGCTCGGCGCGCAGGCCAGGGAGAGCGTGCGCCAGAATTACCTGCTGAGCCGGCTGCTCGAGGATTGGCTCGATCTGCTGGCGGGCTACCGGCTTCGCGCGCGCATGTGAGCGGCGATGCGCATCGCCCAGGTCGCGCCGTTGATCGAGAGCGTCCCGCCGCAGCTGTATGGCGGCACCGAACGGGTCGTCGCCTGGCTGGTCGAGGAGCTGGTGGCGCTGGGACATGACGTGACGCTCTTCGCCAGCGGCGATTCCCGCACGCGGGCGAGACTCGTTCCCGCATGGCCGCGCGCCCTTCGTCTCGGGCGACCGCGCACCGATCCGATGGCGCCCTCGGCGATGCTGCTCGAAGCGGTCGCGCGCCGCGCCACGGATTTCGACGTGATCCACTGCCACGTCGACTGGCTGCCGTTGCCTTTGCTCAGCCGGCTGGGCGTGCCCTATCTCACCACGACGCACGGGCGCCTGGACATGCCGGGGTTGGCCGATGTCATCCGGCAATTTCCCGGCGCCGCCTTCGTCTCGGTATCGAATCACCAGCGCGCGGCACTTGGCGAGGCAAACTGGCTGGGCACCGTCCATCACGGCCTTCCGGTCGACGCTTTCCGGCCGCAGCTCGAGGCAGGGTCGTATCTGGCGTTCCTGGGCCGGCTCACGCGGGACAAGGGGCCCGAGCCCGCCATCCGGATTGCTCGAGCGGCCGGAAGGACCCTGCAGATCGCCGCAAAGGTGCCGAGCGGCGAGCGGACCTACTTCAAGGAACGAATCGAGCCCAGGATCGATGGTTCCCAGGTGCAGCTGATCGGCGAGGTCGCCGACGAGGCCAAGCAACGATTTCTCGCCGGCGCCGCCGCGCTGCTGTTTCCGATCGACTGGCCCGAACCCTTCGGCCTGGTGATGATCGAGGCGATGGCCTGCGGCACGCCGGTCATCGCCTTCCGATCGGGCTCGGTGCCCGAAGTGGTCGACGACGGCGTGACCGGCTTCATCGTCAACGGCGAAGCGGAAGCGATCCATGCTGTCGCTCGCCTGAGTGAGCTCGACCGGCATCACGTGCGCGCCCGTTTCGAACAGCGCTTCGGCGCCCGGCGCATGGCCCGGGACTACCTGCGCCTCTATGAAGGGCTGATGACACGTCCGTGACCCTTCTCGTGAATTGCAGTGCTTGCATTGCAGGTCTCAAGCACTTTCGCGGAACCGGATGGTTCCACCGGCGTTTAATTATGTGCCAAGTATGTCGTCGGGGGTTTGGCTCGTGGGACAAGTCTCCCGCTCATGGATAGCAAATCGCCGCGAGGTGAACGGCGATCGAAGGGAGACTGCTCCGTGAACCCCAGCGCCGGCAGCACGATCCATGCTTTCATGCGGGGCGGACAGGATTTGCCGGCAGCTGAGTTTTTCATCCCTGCCGCTGCCTCGCTCGCCGAACGACGCCCGCGTACCCTGAAGCATGCCGATTCGTTCGGCATCTTCAATCCCAGCGGCGATGCCATCGCGGGGCCCGGAAGTCCCGAAGGCCTGTTCTATCGCGACACGCGCCATCTCTCGCACTTCCTGCTTACGCTCAATGAGCAGCTGCCCATCCTGCTTTCCTCGACCGTTCGCGATGACAACGCGCTGCTTACCTGTGACTTGACGAACCCCGATCTCTATGCCCCCGACGGACGGCTGCTTCTCGAGCACGACGTGATTCACCTCCACCGTCTGCGCTTTCTGTGGAACTCGACGTGCCACGAGCGCCTGGCCCTCCGCCACTTCGGCACGACTGCGCAGAACCTGCGCCTGGGTCTTTCCTTCGCCGCCGACTTTGCCGACCTTTTCGAGGTGCGCGGCACGCGGCGCGAACGGCGCGGCAAGCACGACAGCTCTTTCGTCGACAGGCATGCCGTGGAGCTGGGCTACACTGGTCTCGACGGGCAGCGACGTCGCTCTGTGCTGCGCTTTGGCGCTCCGGTTCAGAGCCTCACGGCAAACAGCGCCATGTTCCACCTGGCGCTGCTGCCCGGCGAGACCCGGGTCATCGATCTCACCGTCGAGTGCACGACAGGGGAGCACCCGCGAAGCCAGGTGCAGGTGGATGCCTTCCTGCCGGCTCTGCGACGGGCGCGCCGCGCCATGCGCCTCTCCGCCTCGCGCACGCCCGTCGCGGTGAGCACCAACACGACCTTCACCGAGGCCTGGCGCCGCGCCGTTTCCGATCTCTACATGCTCGTCACCGAAACCGAGGACGGGCCATTTCCCTATGCCGGCATCCCGTGGTTCAGCACCGTCTTCGGCCGCGACTCGCTCATCACGGCCCTGCAGACCTTGTGGCTCGACCCCGCGATCGCCCGGGGCGTCCTGCGCCACCTGGCGCGCCATCAGGCGACCGACTTCGATGCGCCGTCGGACGCCGAGCCTGGCAAGATCCTGCACGAGACCCGCAGCGGAGAGATGGCGCTCCTGGGCGAGGTGCCCTTCCGCCGCTACTACGGCAGCGTCGATTCGACACCATTGTTCGTCATGCTGGCTGGCGCCTATCTCGAGCGCACGGCCGATGTCGACACCTTGCGTGCGCTGTGGCCGAACATCATCGCGGCGCTGCGCTGGATGGATGAGTCGGGCGATCGCGATCGCGACGGCTTCATCGAGTATCACCGACAGAGCGACACGGGTCTCGTCAATCAGGGCTGGAAGGACAGCAAGGATTCGATCTTCCACGCCGACGGCCGCCTCGCCGAAGGGCCAGTCGCCCTCGTCGAGGTCCAGGCCTACGCCTTCGGCGCGTGGCGGGCGGCCGCGGCAATTGCACGCCGCCTCGGCGACGACGACGCAGCCACGAAGCATGCCGAGCGCGCCGAACGACTGCGGCGACAATTCGATGCCGTATTCTTCGACGAGGCGATGGGCAGCTACGTCCTGGCCCTCGACGGGGGCAAGAAGCCGTGTCGCGTGCGCGCCTCCAATGCAGGCCATGCGCTGTTCACCGGAATTGCCCTCCCCGAGCGCGCCGAACAGGTCGTCAAGTGCCTGTCCGGCCCCAGCTTCTTCTCGGGTTGGGGAGTACGCACGCTCGCCACAGGCGAGCCGCGGTACAACCCCATGAGCTACCACAATGGCTCCGTGTGGCCGCACGACAATGCCCTTATCGCGGCCGGTTTCGCGCGCTATGGTTTCCGCCACTCTGCCGCGCGAATCTTCGCCGGGCTTTTTGCCGCGTCGCGCTATATCGAGCTACACCGGCTGCCCGAGTTGTTCTGCGGATTTCCGCGCCGGCGCAGCCATGGACCGACCTTCTACCCGGTTGCCTGCGCACCCCAGGCGTGGGCTACCGCCACGCCGGTGTCGTTACTGCAATCCTGCCTGGGTCTGGGCTTCGATACCTCGCGCGGGTCGGTCATCCTCGACGCCCCCCTGCTGCCCGACTTCCTCGACGACGTCTCGCTGCGCCGCATCTCGCTCGGCGACTCCTCGGTCGACATCGCCCTTCGTCGCAGCAATTCCGAGCTCGCGGTGGAGGTAACCGAACGCCGCGGCAATATCCGCGTGGACCTGTCCTGACCTCAAGCGCCAGCCCTCGCCGGTCGCCGAGCCTTCGCCCGCTCGATCGCTTCGACGATGAGGCGGCGCGCTTCCTCGACGTCGCCCCAGCCCAGCAGCTTGACCCACTTGCCGGGCTCGAGGTCCTTGTAGTGGACGAAGAAGTGCTCGATCTGGTGCCGCGTGATCTCGGGCAGGTCCGCGGCCGACCTGACTCCGACGTAGCGCTGGGTGATGCGCGCCGACGGCACGGCAATGATCTTCTCGTCGCCGCCACCGTCGTCCTCCATGCGCAGGACGCCGATCGGCCTGACGTTCATGATCGCGCCCGGAATGATGGGCCGGGTGTTGGCCACTAGCACGTCGATCGGATCGCCGTCGTCCGACAGGGTGTGCGGCACGAAGCCGTAGTTTCCCGGATAGCGCATCGGCGTGTAGAGGAACCGGTCGACAACCAGTGTGCCGGCCGCCTTGTCCATCTCGTACTTGATCGGCTCGCCGCCGATCGGAACCTCGATGACGGTATTGACGTCCTCGGGCGGCAGGTGACCGATGGCGATGGCATCGAGGTTCATGAGTTAGTTCCTGGTCGGCTGGGGGATCGGCAGAATGCCTCCCGCCCGGGCAAAAGAAAACCGGCGGCCCGAAAGGAACCGCCGGCTTCGGTGCGCCGCAGGGGCGCACCCGGTCAGTCTTCCTTGTAGATATCGCGATCCTTGGTCTCCGGCACGAACAGCAGGCCGAGGATGAAGGTCATCGCGGCGACCACGATCGGATACCACAGGCCGGAGTAGATGTTGCCGGTCGCCGCCACGATGGCGAAGGCTGTCGGAGGCAGGAAGCCGCCGAACCAGCCGTTGCCGATATGGTACGGCAGCGACATGCCGGAGTAGCGGATGCGGGTCGGGAACAGTTCGACCAGCATGGCGGCGATCGGCCCGTAGACCATGGTCACGTAGATCACCAGGATCGTCAGGATGGCGATCACCACCGGCATGTTTACATTGGCCTTGTCGGCGGAGGCGGGATAGCCGGCGGCGCGGATCGCTGCGGTCGCCTCGGCGTTGAACGCCTTCTCCCTGGCGGCGCCCTCGGTCCCCGCCTTCGCCTTGTCGAAGGAGGCAACGACCTTGTCGCCGATCCTGATCTGCGCCGGCGTGCCGGGAGCGGCCGTCTCGTTCGAGTAGTTCACCGCGTTGCGAGCGAGGAACGACTTGGCGATGTCGCACGAGGTGGTGAAGCTCGCCGTCCCGGTCGGGTTGAACTGGAACGAGCACTCGCCGGGATCGGCCACCACGGTCACCGGTGCCGACGCGAGCGCGCGCTCGAGCTGCGGATTCACCGCGTTGGTGAGCGCCCCGAACAGCGGGAAATAGGTCACGACGGCGAGCAGGCAGCCGGCAAGGATGATCGGCTTGCGGCCGATCTTGTCGGACAGCCAGCCGAAGAACACGAAGAACGGCGTGCCGATCGCCAGCGAGGCGGCGATGACGATATTGGACGTCGTTCCGTCGAGCTTGAGCGTCTGGGTGAGGAAGAACAGGGCGTAGAACTGGCCCGTGTACCACACCACGGCCTGGCCGGCGGTGCCACCGAGCAGGGCGAACAGGGCAATCTTGGCATTCCTCCAGGTGCCGAACGCCTCGCGCAACGGGGCCTTGGAGTGCTTGCCCTCCTCCTTGATGCGCTGGAAGGCGGGCGACTCCTGCAGCTGCAGGCGGATCCAGATCGACACGCCGAGCAGCAGGATCGACAGCAGGAACGGCACGCGCCAGCCCCAGTCGGCGAACTGCTCCGCAGAGAGCGACAGGCGCAAGCCGAGGATGACGAGCAGCGACAGGAACAGGCCGACCGTGGCGGTGGTCTGGATCCACGAAGTGTAGAAGCCGCGGCGGTCCTGCGGCGCATGCTCGGCGACGTAGGTCGCCGCGCCGCCATACTCGCCGCCCAGCGCCAGGCCCTGGACGAGACGGCAGGCGATGAACAGCACGGGCGCTGCGATGCCGATGGCGGCATAGCTCGGCAGCAGACCGACGCCGAATGTCGCAATGCCCATCAGGGTCATGGTGACGAGGAAGGTGTACTTGCGGCCGATCAGATCGCCCAGGCTGCCGAAGAAGAGGGCGCCGAAGGGCCGCACGGCGAAGCCTGCGGCAAAGCCCAGGAGCGTGAAGATGAACGCCGCCGTCGGGTTCACACCCGAGAAGAAGTTGGCGCTGATGTTCGCGGCGAGAGAGCCTGCGAGATAGAAATCATACCATTCGAAGACAGTGCCGACGGAGGAGGCGATGATGACTTTTCGCTCCTCCCGGGTCATCGGTCGCCTTGGTCCGGCGCCCGCTACCGCAATCATTGTCATGCGCATTCACTCCCACGGTTGATGACGAGACTCGCACCTATGCTTGTCTCGCGTGTATGCCGTGGCGCGGTTCGCGCGCAATTGGACCAAGGTCGTTCGACTTAGGTCTGAGGTTACTGGTGTGGGCCCCCGACCAGCAGGCTGATGCCGCTCAAGGCGAGCGCCACGTAGGCAGCAAGGCGGGCGTGGTCGAAGTAGGCGTCGGCCAGCGCACCGCCGATCATGCCCTGCAACCGCTCGCGCGGCAGAGCCGGTGCATCCTCTATCATCAGCCAAACCTCGGTGTGCCTGTAGTTGCGCTTGCGCGCGTGCCACCCCTTCCAGAACAGCACCACCGCAGCGATCAGCACGAAGACCGCGCCGGACCGGACGGCGATCCACGGCTCGCTCGAGAACCCGACCATCGCCGTCACCACCGCGATGAGAGCGAAGCCACAACCGCGTCGCACCGACAGGTCGGCGCACCGCCTGATGTCGTCGTAGGTCATGGCCGCGACCATAGCGCGCAGGCTGCGTTCGACCAACGTCGCGTTGCCGCCGCCCGGCAATCGCTCTAGCGTTGCGCGACAAAAGACCGTGAATGCGGGGGGATCGACGATGGACGGCGTGAGAAAGCTGGCTTTGGCCGCGGCGGCGGCCCTTGCGCTTGCGGCCTGCGGCAAATCCTCGAGCAGCCAGGACAAGCTCGCCTACGAAGCCTGTCTGGACTCGGCCAAGAAGGATCCCAAGATCGGCAAGGCCGCCTTCGCTGACCAGGAGAATTCCAAGATTGCCGGCTCGACGGGCGAGGAGGAGATCCGGGTCAACATCCCCTATGAGCTCGACGGCAAAAAGCAGCTCTTCCAGTGCATCGCCCAGAAACAGAGCGACGGCAGCTTCAAGGTCGTGTTCTAGGCCGCGCGCCGGACGCGCCCAAGGATCACGGCGGTTCGCTGCAGTTCACCCCGCGAGATGACGGAACGCCGGAAAGGCGAGCAGTGCCGCGCCGGCCAGCCAGATCGCCATGGCGACAATCCCGCCGCGGTCGTGGCCGGCCAGGCGCTCGTAGAGCGCAGCCGGGACCCCCGCAATCAGCAGCGTCGCCGACGCCACCAGCAACGAGCTGAAGAACAGGACCCAGCCGACCGAACGCGGGAAAACCTCCGGCATCAGCACCGCTGCAATGGGAATGGCGATGGCGAGGTAGGGCGAGAACAGCCCATTGAGAATACTGATGCCGATCACGCCGAAGAGCAGGAAATTGCGGTCCATGCCGGTTAACCCGCCGGTTGCGGGCGCGGCGTCAAGCCGAACTGGTACAATACCATGAAGAGGACCACGCGAATCGCCACGACCCAGAATGCGGCAACGGGTGCGATCAGTACCCCTGGCAGCGCCGAGGGCGTGATGAAGGCGACCGGCCGGTAGATCCACTCCGTCAGCCAACGGAACGAGCGGTAGATGTAGTTGGTGCTGTCGGGCGGCAGAAAGAAGCCGAGGATGAAACGGCCGAACAGGCAGTAGAAGACCAGCGACAAAAAGTAGTTCGGCAGGTGGAAATACCAGTAGCTCCACCAGATGTCCTGCGATCCCAAGCGGCGGCCTCCCCGTCGGCCAACTCTAGAGCACTATCGCCCCGAACTGAAAGGCGATCAGTTCGCCGATTGAACGAAGGTCCCTCGGGTGTCATTCGCCGGGAGCGCGCCACTAGTGGCGGAGGTTACTCCGCCATTAGTGGCGCGCTCCCGGCAAAGAGGCGAGGTCAATGGGAATCCGGGCGCCCCACCTGCAGAAGCAGGACCCCGGGCGGGGTCCTGCTCCCGATCGAGACGAGGTCGTCCGGGCTCAGGTGGCCGCCACGATGCCCTTTGGCACTCGGATCGAGTCGACGAAGTCCTGCATCTCCTTCGACGGCTCGGGCGTCATCAGGCTGACGACGTAGGTGACGATGAACGCCACCGGCAGGCCGAACAGCGCCGACGAGATGTTGCGGATGCCAAACCACAGGTCGGTGCCGAACATGTCCTTGAAGGTCACCGGCGCGTAGCGGGTCATGACGAGGTAGAACAGGCAAACCGCGAAGCCGCTCATCATGCCGGTGATGGCCCCGATCTTTGTAGTGCGCTTCCACCAGATGCCGAGCACCAGCGGCGCGAACAGGCCGGCAGCGGCCAGGGAGAACGCCCAGGCCACCATCTGGATGATGCCCGACGGCCGGGTTCCGGCGACCGCCGCGGCAATGATCGCGACGACGACCAGCAGGCCGCGAGCGACGATCAGCCGGCGGGCGGACGACGCCTTGGGGTCGATCATCTTGTAGTAGACGTCGTGGCTCAGCGCGTTGGCGATGGCCAGCAGAAGGCCGTCGGCCGTCGACAGCGCCGCCGCGAGACCACCGGCGGCCACCAGGCCCGACACCACGTAGGGCAGGCCGGCGATCTCCGGCATCGACAGGACGATGATGTCCTGGTTGATGATGAACTCCGAGAGCTGGAGCACGCCGTCGCTGTTGGCGTCCTTGATGGTCAGCAGGCCGCCGACCTGGGACCAGTTCTGGACCCATGCCGGAAGCTGCGCGATCGGCTGGCCGATCACGTTCTGATAGACCTCGAGCTTCGCGAACGCGGCATAGGCCGGCGCCGTGAAGTACAGGAGGAAGATAAAGAAGATCGACCAGGCCACCGAGTTGCGCGCTTCGCGGACGCTCGGCGTCGTGAAGTAACGCATCAGGATGTGCGGCAGCGAGGCCGTTCCGATCATCAGGCAGAGCACCAGGGCCCAGAAGTTGTTGAACTCGACCCAGGTGAACTCGCCCTTGGCGTTGGTGAAGGCGTCGGTGAAGTGCTTGGTGACGCCGAGCTTGTTCTCGAGCTCGGTGATCTGCTGAAGCGCCTGGCCGTAGGTCAGCTCGGGGATCGGCACGCCGTAGAGCTTGGTCGACAGCCAGACCACGGGCACAAGGTACGAGATGATGAGGATGATGTACTGGGCGACCTGGGTCCAGGTGACCGCGCGCATGCCGCCCAGCATCGAGCACACCAGGATGCCCAGAAGGCCAACGAAAATCGCCACCTCGAACGGGATGCCGAGGAAGCGCGCGGTGATGATGCCGATGCCGAAGCACTGGGCGACGATGTAGGTGAACGAGGCGCAGAACAGCACGATCACGCCGCACAGCCTGGCGCCATTGCCCTCGTAACGCGCCCCCAGAAAGTCGGGAACCGTGAACTGGCCGAACTTGCGCAGGTACGGCGCCAGCAAGATGCCGACCAGCACGTAGCCGCCGGTCCATCCCAGCACGTAGCCCAAGGCGTTGTAACCGCCGAGATAGATGCCCCCCGCCATCGAGATGAACGAGGCGGCGCTCATCCAGTCGGCACCGGTGGCCATGCCGTTGTACAGCGCCGGCACCTTGCGGCCGGCGACGTAGTACTCAGACAAGTCCATCGTACGCGACAGGATGCCGATATAGGCGTAGACGCCGATGGTCAGGAACACGAAGCAGTAGCCGATGATCTTGTTCGGCACGCCCATCTGCTCGAGCACCGCGAGGATCAGCGTGAAGACGATGAACCCGCCGGCGTAGCCGCCGTAGATCTTGCCGAGATTGCCGAGGAATCCGCCCTCGCCGGCGGTCTTGGAGTTGGCCATGTCAGTTCTCCCCGGTCAGTCTTCCTGGACGCCGAATTCTTCGTCGATCTTGTTCTGCGCGACGGCGTTCCAGACGCACAGCACGACGAAGGCGATCAGGGAGCCCTGGGCCGCCATGTAGAAGCCGAGCGGAAAGCCCAGGATCTTGATGGCATTGAGCTGGACCGCGAACAGGTGGATGAAGAAGCTGAAGAAGAGCCAGAGCGCGAAGATGGTCCACATCAGGCGCGAGGTTTTGCTCCAGTACGCCTGCATGCGCGCAGCGTCGAGTTTGTCGGCCATTCGATCTCCTCCTGGTTGTCTGTGCTTGGCAGGGGCGATCGCAGGCGCCGGCGAGCCGGCTCGCGGCGGTGGCGATTGCGGACCTGCAGTGCATAAGCTGCTTTGTCCTCCCCGGTCGCCGTGGTACGGCGCACCCACTTCTTCTTATGCTGTGAGGGTACGTGCGACTGCAGGTCGCTGCCATACGACTAAAGTCGAAGGTGTGGATCGAACGATGCTGTCTTTCTTCAAGGCGTTCCTGCCGAGACCGAAGGTACGTACCCTTGCTGCGTTGCAGCAACTGGTCGAGGACGAGGCGTCCTACCTCGCCCAGCGCTCGGTGATTGATTTCAGCCGCAATGAGCTCGGCAGCCTCAGCGCCCAGGCCTTCGACGATCCGCGCTTCCAGGCCAAGCTGGCGGTGTCGCGCTGGGAAGGCTTTGCCCTCACCCTCGCCGACATGATCACGCTCGCTCACGCCCTGTTGCAGGGTCCCGCGGTACCACGCGCCCGGCTCGATTCCTGCCTGGGCAATCTCTACGCCACGATCCTGGCCGCTCACCCTCCGCCCGAGCATCGCAGTCAGGGATGGGACGCCGAAATCGCCGCCCTGCGGGAGCGCCTGGCATCGCGTCCCGACGGGCCGGCCAACCCGCAGGCCTATGCCGAGGCGACCGGAGCCACCGTGTTCGCGACGTTGCCGTTCGCGCCGCGCGATCCGATCGAGAATCGCATGGTGCTGTCCAATGCCTTCGCCTTCGGCCTGATCGCCTTCTACGATCGCCTGAGGCGTCTGCTGGTCGTCGCGCCGGTGCGTGACGAGATCGCTGCCGAACCGCGATGAACTTCGTCGAGTCGATGGCCCGCTACCTTCGCCGCGGCGTTTCGCACGCGGTGTGGAGCGGCGCCGTGCATACGCCGCTCGAGCGGCTGCCCATGGTAGCGATCGACTGCGAGACGACGGGGCTCGACCCGCGCCGCGACCGCATCGTCTCGTTCGCCGCCATCCGCATCGAGCCGGGATTGCGCGTTTCGCCGCAGCCGGAACTCGACCTGCTGATCGATCCCGGCATCGACATCCCGTCGCGCGCCGTGGCGATACACGGCCTCGACAGCAGGCAACTCGCCGGAGCACCGTCTTTCGCCGATGCTTTCGCGAGGATCGCAGCGAGCGTCACCGACGCCGTCGTGGTCGGCCATCATGTCACGTTCGACCTCGCGATCCTGGGTCGCGAGGCGGCGCGGCGACGCCTGCCCTGGCGCGAACCTCCGAGCTTCGACACGGCGAACCTCGCCGCGGCTCTCGGGCATCCGACCGACCACTTGGACCTCGACGTCGTCCTCGCCCATCTCGGCATCGAGCCGAAGGGGCAACGTCACAGCGCGGCGGGCGACGCCCGCCGGGCGGCCGACCTGTTCGTCGTACTGGCGCACCGGCTGATCGGCCAGGGTCGCGGCACTTTCGGCGGTGCGATCGCCGCCCATCGCTCGCCCAGGCGCTGACACCATGGACACCGAGGCCGTCGAGCGCCTGGACTCGTTTCCCTTCCGCCATCGTGCGCAGGAGCTGATGTCCTCGCCGCCTTTGACCGTCGCGCCCGCGGACACGATCGCCGACGCCGTGCGCCAGATGAGCGAGCGCGGCGCCAGCTCGGTGATCGTGCTCGATGGCGAGGGCCGGCTGGCCGGCATCCTGACCGAGCGCGACGTGATGCGCCTGATCGCCGACGGACCGCACAGGCTCGGCGAGCCGGTGTCGAAGGTCATGTCGGCGCCGGTGCACGGCATCGAGGCCGACGCGCTGGTGTACCGGGCGCTCGCCCGCATGGCGCGGCTCGGGGTGCGCCATCTGCCGGTGGTCGACGACGACGACCGGCCGATCGGCATGCTGACGACCGGGTCGCTGTTGAAGCAGCGCGCCTCTCTCGCCCTGACGCTCGGCGACGAGATCGCCGGCGCCACCGACGGCGCCGCGCTGCGCGCGGTGCACGGCAAGCTGCCGGCACTGGTCCAGGCGCTGCGTCGCGAGGATGTCAGCGGTGCCCAGGCATCGGCCGTGATCGCCGCCATCACGCGCGATTTGACGGCGCGAGCCGGCGAACTGGCCCTGGCCGACATGATCTCGGCTGGGCAGGGTGAGGCGCCGGCGCCGTGGTGCCTTCTCGTGCTGGGATCGGCGGGACGCGGCGAATCGCTGCTGGTGCCAGACCAGGACAACGCGCTCATCCACGAGGGCAGCCCCGCCGACGATGCCTGGTTCGCCAGGTTCAGCGAGCGTCTGAACGTTCTGCTCGACGAGGCCGGCGTGCCCTTCTGCAAGGGCGGCGTCATGGCCCGCAACCCGGCCTACCGCCTCTCCCTCGACGGGTGGCTGGCGAAGGTCGACGGCTGGATCGCGCGGCCCCAGCCCGAAGCCCTTCTCGGGGTCGACATCTTCTATGACTTCGTGGCCGTGCTGGGTGAACGTCGCCTCTCCGGTGTCTTGCGCGAGCATGCCACCCGCGCCGCCGCCCGCTCCCCCGTTTTTCTGCGCCTGCTGGCTGCGGCCGGCGAGGACATACCAAGCGCCACCGATCTGCTCGGCCGCCTGCGCACCAGCAAGGGCCGCATCGATCTCAAGCGCGTCGGCCTGCGCCCGATCGTCGGAGGCGCACGGGTAGCGGCCCTCGCCTGGACCTGCACCGCGACTGCGACCGACCAGCGCCTCGTCGACGCGGCAACGAAAGGCGCCTTCGGCCGCGACACGGCGCAGAGCCTGATCGAGGCCCGCGGCGTGATCGTCGACGCCATTCTCGACCAGCAGCTGGCCGACATCGCCGGCCAGCGACCGGCGGACAACCAGGTCGAGCCGAAGCGGCTCGGCCGACGGGCAACCTCGCGTCTGCGCGAGGCGCTGGCGGTGGCCGCCGGTGCGCCCGAGTTGGTTCACGAGGCGCTGGCCAATCGTCCACTGGCGCCGGCGGGTTCCTGAGAGGACGTGGCGCGCGACATCTCCAATCCTCCTCCGTCCTACGGGAGAGGTACCCCGTCATACGGGGCGGAGAGGGGAAGGCCCCAGACGAGAGCAGTGAGATTCCGACGTCGGAACTTCATGAACCTCGCGTGACGCTCTCCCCCTCCGCCCCCTTCGGGGGCACCTCCCGCGATGACGGGGGAGGAAATCGAGATGTGCCACTTCGCATCCGCTTCGCCGTGCCGATGCACCGCAGCCCGGCGCGCGCCTTGACCATCCGCCGGGGAGAGCGTCAAGCTCGCGTCATGGTGGAGGTCCCATCCTTCCTGATCGCCGATGACCATCCGATGGTGCGGGATGCCCTCGCCTCGTCGCTCGGCCAGACCTTCCCCGGCGCGAGGATCTCGCTGGCCGCGACCTTGGCGCAAGCGCGCGCCGTTCTCGAGGCCGAGCCCGAGACCGATGCCGTGCTGCTCGACCTCGACATGCCGGGCATGGATGGGCTGACCGGGCTGGCGCTGCTGCGCTCGGAGCACCCGACGGTTCCGATCATCGTGGTGTCGGCGGTCCGCGAGGCCGCCACGATACGCCGCGCCTTCGAGTTCGGCGCCTCGGCCTACATCGACAAGTCGGCCGCCCTGGAGGAGATCGCCGCCATCGTGCGCGCCGTGCTCGACGGCGAGGTGTTCGCACCACCCGAGTCGGCGCCGGTCGACTCGTTTGCCCAGCGTGCCGCCCAGCTCACGCCGCAGCAGTGGCGCGTGCTGGCCCTCATGGTGCACGGCGACCAGAACAAGCAGATCGCCTACAAGCTCGGGGTCGGCGAGGCCACGGTGAAGGCCCACGTCACCGTGATCCTGCGCAAGCTCGGCGTGCGCTCGCGCACCCAGGCGGTCATCGAGGCCCGCAACCTGGCGCTGCCGCCGGCCTGACATTGCCGAAAGAACACGTCATGCGCTGGGAGCGCGCCACTCCGATGGCGCTCTTCCTGGTGGTTGCTCATCCCATGAGCGCCATCGGAGTGGCGCGCTCCCAGCAAAGAGGCTCCGCGTTGACATATCGTCCATGATACTGGATGATTCATCCAATATCATGGAATGCGAAGCAGCGCCCCTCGACCAGAAGATTGCCGCGCAGGTGCGTCGGCTGAGGTCCGAGCGCGCACTGACCATCGAGGCGCTGGCGGAGCGCAGCGGGGTGAGCCGCTCGATGATCTCGCTGATCGAGCGCGGCGAGACGAGCGCCACCGCGGTCGTCCTCGAAAAGCTTGCCGGCGGCCTGGACGTGACCCTGGCGACGCTGTTCGAGCCGCCGCTGCAGGCGAGCGATCCCGTGTCGCGGCGGAGCGACCAGGCGGCTTGGCGCGATCCCGGCTCGGGCTACGTGCGCCGCAACGTCTCGCCGGCCGGCTTCCCATCACCCATCCAGATCGTCGAAATCGTCTTTCCGCCAGGCGCCCAGGTTGCCTACGACGCCACGAGCCGGCGGACGCCGGCGCATCAGCAGGTCTGGGTGCTCGACGGCAAGATCGAGATCACGGTCGGCGATCGGCACCACCAGCTGGGCGCCGGCGACTGCCTGGCTTTCGTGCTCGACCAGCCGACGGCCTATCGCAACCGCAGCCGCAAGCCGGCGCGCTATGCCGCCGTGATCGTCGCCTGAGCGCATGGATACCTGGCAGGTTGCCGCGGCTCTGATCAGCGCGGTGCTGCATGCCGGCTGGAATGCCGCCGTAAAGGCCGGCTCCGAGCCGCGCGCGCTGATGACGGCCCAGATGGTGGCGAGCGCGGTGATCGTGCTCCCCGGCCTGGCGTGGAGCGGCCTGCCGGCACGCGACTCCTGGCCGTGGATCGCCGCCTCGACATCGATGAGCGTGGTCACGATCACGGCGCTGCTGCGGGCCTACGAGGCGGCGGGTTTCGGCACCGCCTATCCCGTGGTGCGCGCCCTGTCGGTTCTGCTGGTGGTTCCGCTGGCGGCGATCCTTTCGGGCGAGACGGTGAGCGGCTACGGCCTGGCCGGCATCGGCCTCGTGGCGGCATCGCTCGTGCTGCTCGCACTCGGTCGTCCGGGACAGGTCGCCCTGCCGCGTCGGGCGTTGGGCTGGATCGCGCTCGCCGGGCTGTCGGCTGCCGTCTATGTCCTGTGCGATGCAAGGGGCGTGCGTAGCGCGGGCTCGCCATGGGCCTATGGGTTCACCGTTTCCATCACCAATGGTGCGGCGATGCTGTGCCTGCAGCGCTCGACCGGCTCGTGGCGCAGAGTGGCGCGGCACGCGATCCCTGCCCTGCCGATCGCCTGCGCCTCGGTGGCATCCTATCTACTCATCCTGTGGGTCCTGAGCGCCGCACCGGTCGCGCCGGCGGCGGCGTTGCGCGATACCAGCGCGGTGTTCGCGCTGCTGATCGCCATCGTCTGGCTCAAGGAGCCGTTCACGCGACGGCAGGTGGTCGCCATCCTGCTCGCGGCTGCCGCCGTCCCGCTGCTCCGCTTCAGCTGAGCGGCGCTATCCGGCCGATGACGCCCGCGCTGCGACGGTGGGCGCGTTGTGCGGGCGCAGCAAGGCGCGCAAGGCGGCGGGCTTCACCGGCTTGTGCAGCAGCTCGACCTGACGCGCCCGTGCCCGCAGCCGCAAGGTGGGGTCGCGATCGGCGGTGACGAGCGCCGCCGGCACGGTGCGGTCCCAGGCGCGACGCAGGGCCTCGACCACGTCGAGCCCGTCCGGTCCGTCGTCGAGGTGCAGGTCGGCGAGCACCAGATCGGGCAACCGGCCGACGCGGGCGACCTCGGCCAGCGCCTCGCCCTGGGAGGCGGCCGTCGCGACGCGACAGCCCCAGCCGCCGAGCAGGATGGCCATCGCTTCGCGCACGCGGGCCTCGTTGTCGATGCACAGCACGAAGCTTTCGCTCTCGATCGACGGCGTCGGCCTTGGCGTCGGCGCCGCCACCGGCGCGGCGACGACCGCGGCCACGCGCGGCACCGTCACCGAGAAGGTGGAGCCCTCGCCCGGCGCCGACACCAGCTCGACTTCGAGGTCGAGCATGCGGGCGATGCGGTCGACGATGGCGAGTCCGAGCCCCAGCCCCCGCTCCTCGCGCGGCTCGTCGTCGTTGCCTTGCAGGCGCACGAACTCGTCGAAGATGATCGTCTGCTTGTCGAGCGCGATGCCCGGTCCGTTGTCCCTGACCTCGATGCGCAGCTGCTCGCCCACGCGCCGGCAGCCGATCAGGACGCGCGCCGGCCGCCCCTCGGTGCGGCCGTAGCGCAGGGCGTTGGACAGCAGGTTCTGCAGGATGCGGCGCAGGAAGGCCGGATCGGTCGAGACGAAAGCGCGCGTCGGCACCACCACCAGCTCGACGTCGCCGCGGGCGGCGACCGGCGCGAAGGCCGTGGCCAGCGAGTCGAACAGCGGCTGCAAGGCAAAGGGACGTTTCTCCGGCTTGAAGGCGCCAGCATCGAGCTTGGAGATGTCGAGCAGCGCGTCGAGCAGCGATTCGACCGCGCCCAGGCTGGTGTCGATCTTGCCGCCGAGATCGTTGCCGGGATCGCGATCGAGCATCGCCGCGGTGAACAGGCGAGCGGCATGCAGCGGCTGCAACAGGTCGTGGCTGGCGGCGGCGATGAAGCGCGTCTTGCCGAGATTGGCGGCCTCGGCCTCGGCGCGGCTCGCCTCCAGCTCGGCGGTGCGCTCGATCACCCGCTGCTCCAGGGTCTCCGTGGACTGGCGAAGCTGGCGGTCGCTCTCGCGCAGGGCCTCGGCGGTGTGCACGCGGGCCGTCACGTCGTTGCAGGTGGCGACGAATCCGCCGCCCGGCAGCGGATCGAGCCTGAGCTCGATGACCCGGCCCTCGCGAGTGGTGATCTCGTGGGTCTGCGGCGCCTCCGGCCGGCGCAGCAGCGCGGCGATATCGCTGCGGGCGCCGAACTGCGGAGGCGAGGCGCCGACCGTGACGCGGTCGTCGTCGAGCGCCAGCAGGACGGTAAAGCGGTCGTTGAAGATCTCCAGCCGCCCGGCACTGTCGAAGGCGGCGATGCCCATGCCGACATGGTCGAGGGTGTTGCGCAGGATTTCGTAGTTGTAGCGGATCGCCTCCGAAGCCTCGTCGATGATGGCGCGCGCGCTGCGCGGCAGCAGGCGGCCGCGACGGCCGAAGGCGGCAACGATGACGCGGGCGGAAGCGGCGCCCAGGGTACCCGACAGCACGCGCTCGGTGCGGGTGAGCGCCGTCTCGATGGAGAGCCCCTCGCCGGGCAGCTCGCGGACGGCCCGCTCGTCGCCGACGAAGCGCGAAAGCAGCTCGCGCAGCTCGTCGATGCGCGCGGCATCGGCAGGCGCCTGGCGCTGCGGCTGCTCCGGCTCGGCACCCAGGACGAAGGCGTCGGCCTGCTCGGCATCCGAGCCGCGGGCGCGCACCAGCAGCGAGACGCCGGCCAGCAGCAGCGTATTGACCAGGATGCCGACCACGAAGCCCTGCCCGACGGGATCGAGCGCGGCGAGCGGATCGGGCAGGTAGGGCTTCAGCGGCGTCACCTGCCCTCCACCCGCGCTCTGCCCGAGAGTCGGCAGCAGGAGGGCGTACAGCCAGACGATGAAGCCGCCGGCCAGACCGGCGATGACTCCATAGCGATGGGCACGCCGCCAGTACAGCCCGAGCACCAGCCCGGGCGCGAAGTTGGCGACGGCGCAGAAGCTGATCATGCCGATCGAGGCGAGTGGCAGATAGCCCGAGATGATGCGCTCGTAGGCATAGCCTGCCATGAGGATGATCACGACGGCGGCGCGGCGCACGAAGACCACGAGAGGCCCCATGTCGCGTGCCACGCCGGCCCGGCGTCGCAGCAGATACGGCATCACCAGCTCGTTGCCGATCATGCCCGAGAGCGCCATGCAGGCCACGATCACCATCGATGTCGCCGCCGACAGGCCACCGATGAAAACGAAGACCGACAGCCAGCTTTCGCTGTTGGCCAGCGGCAATTGCAGGACATAGAGATCGGGGTTGGCCTGCGAGCCGAGCAGCAGCAGGCCGGCGGCGGCGATCGGCACGACGAACAGGTTGACCAGGAACAGGTAGAGCGGGAACAGCCAGCGCGCGGTCCTGAGGCTCGCCGAATGGTCGTGCTCGACCACCGCGACGTGGAACTGGCGCGGCAGGCACAGGAAGGCCATCGCCGAAAGCAGCGTGGTGACGACCCAGGTGAGCGGCGAGCCCTCGCGACCGACGCGGTCGGCGATCGCCGGAACGTTCTCGACCCGGGCCAGCAGATCGGCGGGCCCGTTGAACAGGACGAACAGCACGAACGGCCCGACGGTGAGCAGTGCCAGCAGCTTGACCACCGACTCGAAGGCGATCGCCAGCATCATGCCGCGATGCTGCTCGGAGGCCTGCACGTGGCGCACGCCAAACAGGATGGTGAACACCGCCATCAGGGCGGCGACGATCAGCGAGGTGTCGGTCTGAACGACGCCTGGCAGGCTGCCGGGCAGCGGCGTCGGTGCGGCGATGGTGCTGAAGGTCGACGACACGGCCTGAAGCTGGAGCGCGATGTAGGGCAGCACGCCGACGGTGGCGAACAGGGTCGCTATGACGCCGACGGCGCGGCTCTTGCCGTAGCGCGACGCCAGGAAGTCGGCGATCGACGTCACGTTGTGCTGCTTGGCGGCCCGCACCATCTTGCGCAGCATCGGATAGCCCACGACCACGACGAGGGCCGGGCCGGTGTAGATCAGGATGAAGTCGATGCCACTGGTCGCAGCGCGGCCGACCGCGCCGTAGAACGTCCACGACGTGCAATAGATGGCGAGCGACAGGCCGTAGACGGCCGGCGCCAGCGAACTGGCCGACCAGGCCCGCGCATGGCGGTCGCCGATCCAGGCCACGGCGAACAGCAGACCCAGATAGGCGAGCGACAGGGCAAGGACGGTTGGCTCCGTCAGCATGCGTGAACGTTTCTCCCGCCGTCATTCAACCCGTTCGGCGGGGCGGCGACAAGCGAACTCCAACCCTCCCCCGTATGACGGCCAGGAAGTGGACGCGTTTCCTTTTCCTCACCCGTAATCGGGGGAGGTGGCCCGTAGGGCCGGAGGGGGAAGACCTCACGCAAGATCCATGAAGTTCCAACGTCGGAAATTCATAGAGCTCTTCCGCGGCCTTCCCCCTCCGCCCCGTAAGACGGGGCACCTCCCCCGGGGGGAGGGATTTAGATGCGTCCACTCCCTAGCCGTATGACGGGGGAGGAACAGGAATTGGTCAGCCGAGGTCGAAGCGGTCGAGATTCATGACCTTGGTCCATGCCGCCACGAAGTCCTTCACGAACTTCCGCTTCGCGTCGGCAGACGCATACACTTCCGCGAGCGCGCGCAGTTGGGAGTGCGAGCCGAAGATCAGGTCGGCGCGGGTTGCGGTCCACTTGACCTCGCCGCTCTTGCGACTGCGTCCCTCGTAGACGCCCTCGGCGCCGGCGGAGGGTTGCCATTCGATGCCCATGTCGAGCAGGTTGACGAAGAAGTCGTTGGTCAGCGTCTCCGGCTTCCTGGTGAAGACGCCGTGCCTGGAGTTGCCGGCATTTGCACCCAGGACGCGCAGGCCGCCGACCAGCACGGTCATCTCCGGCGCCGTCAGCGTCAGGCGCTGCGCCCGATCGACCAGCGACTCCTCGGGCGACAGGCGCTGCTTGCCGCGTGCGTAGTTGCGGAAGCCGTCGACGATCGGTTCGAGGGGCGCGAAGGAGTGGGCGTCGGTCTGCTCCTGCGAGGCGTCCATGCGGCCCGGCGCGAACGGAACCTTGAGCTTCATCCCCTTCGCCGCCTTCTCGATGGCGGCACCACCGCCCAGCACGATCAGGTCGGCCAGCGAGACCTTCTTGCCGCCGGTCTGCGCGGCGTTGAACTCCGCCTGGATGGTCTCGAGCGCCTGCAGCACCTTCGCCAGCCCGGCCGGCTGATTGACCGCCCAATCCTTCTGCGGCGCGAGGCGAATGCGCGCGCCGTTGGCGCCGCCGCGCTTGTCGGTGCCGCGGAACGTCGAGGCCGATGCCCAGGCGGTCGAAACCAACTCGGGAATGGACAGGCCCGACGCCAGGATCCTGGTCTTGAGGGCAGCGATGTCCTGCTCGTCGATCAGCGGATGATCGACGGCGGGAACGGGGTCCTGCCACAGCAGGTGTTCCTTCGGCACGAGCGGGCCGAGATAGCGCACGATCGGACCCATGTCGCGGTGCGTGAGCTTGAACCACGCCCGGGCAAAGGCCTCGGCGAACTGGTCGGGGTGCTCGTAGAAGCGCCGCGAGATCTTCTCGTACGCCGGATCGAAGCGCAGCGAGAGGTCGGTCGTCAGCATGGTGGGCGCGTGCCGCTTGGTGCTGTCGAAGGCATCCGGGACCGTCCCGGCCCCGGCGCCGTTCTTGGTCGTCCACTGGTGCGCACCGGCCGGACTCTTGGTCAGCTCCCACTCGTAGCCGAACAGGCTGGCGAAGAAGCCGTTGCTCCATTGGGTCGGCGTCGTGGTCCAGGTGACCTCGAGGCCGCTCGAGATCGCGTCCTTGCCCTTGCCCGTGCCGAACGAGCTCTTCCAGCCGAGCCCCTGCTGCTCGATGGGCGCTGCTTCCGGCTCCGGGCCGACCAGCGCGGCATCCCCGGCGCCGTGCGCCTTGCCGAACGTGTGGCCGCCGGCGATCAGAGCCACCGTTTCCTCGTCGTCCATCGCCATCCGGGCAAAAGTCTCGCGGATATCGCGCGCCGCGGCGATGGGGTCGGGCTTGCCGTTCGGCCCCTCCGGATTGACGTAGATCAGTCCCATCTGCACGGCGCCAAGCGGATCGGCGAGGTCACGGTCGCCGCTGTAGCGCTCGTCGGCCAGCCACTTGCCCTCGGGCCCCCAATAGATGTCCTGGTCGGCCTCCCAGACATCCTTGCGGCCGCCGCCGAAACCGAACGTCTTGAAGCCCATCGATTCGAGGGCGACGTTCCCGGCGAGGATCAGCAGGTCCGCCCAGGAGATCTTGCGGCCGTACTTCCGCTTGATCGGCCACAACAGCCGACGCGCCTTGTCGAGGCTCACGTTGTCCGGCCAGCTGTTGAGCGGCGCAAACCGCTGCTGGCCCGAGCCAGCGCCGCCGCGGCCGTCGCCGACGCGGTAGGTGCCGGCGCTGTGCCAGGCCATGCGAATGAAGAACGGACCATAGTGGCCGAAATCCGCCGGCCACCATTCCTGCGAATCCGTCATCAAGGCGTGCAGGTCCTTGATCACGGCATCGAGGTCGAGGCTCTTGAACTCCTTGGCGTAGTCGAACGCCTCGCCCATCGGATCGGATCGTGCGGAATGCTGGTGGAGGACCGAAAGGTCGAGCTGGTTCGGCCACCAGTCGCGGTTCGTGTGCACGCGGGTGCCGCCCGTATACGGGCACTTGGTCTCGTCTGGCATGGTTTCCCTCGATCGTTAGTCGTGTCGAATATGGCCTCACTTTAGAATTATTCCAATTTAATCGTGGGCGTCCTGTCCGTGGGCGCGTCGACGAATCTTAAGAGGACGCGGCAACTCCCTCAAATCGAACTGGAATGCCTGCCGGAGGCCGCCTATCTAGGCACCTTCCGATCTGAAAAGAGAGCGGCCCAAGGAGACCTGGAACCTGACAGGGGATGGGAGCCTCGAACTCGCCCACAAGCAACAACAAGGCGGGCTCGCCCCCTCCCAGTCAGGCCAACTCGGGCGCTAGAGCATGAGGAATCAGTAAGATGGCGGCTTATCAATACATCTACGTCATGAAGGGCCTGAACAAGACCTTTCCGGGCGGCAAGCAGGTACTGAAGGACATCTGGCTGTCATTCCTTCCTGGCGCCAAGATCGGCGTGCTCGGCCTGAACGGCGCGGGAAAGTCGACCCTGCTCCGGATCATGGCCGGCCAGGACGACAATTTCACCGGCGAGGCGTGGGCGGCTGAAGGCGTGAAGGTGGGCTTCCTCGAGCAGGAGCCGAAGCTCGATCCCGGCAAGGACGTGCTCGGCAACGTCATGGACGGCGCCGGCGAGATGGCGCGCATGCTGGCCCGCTTCGAGGAGGTTTCCAATGCCTTTTCCGATCCCGACGCCGACATGGACAAGCTGGTTGCCGAGCAGGCCGAGCTGCAGGAGAAGATCGACGCCGGCAACGGCTGGGACCTCGGCCGCACCGTCGAGATCGCCATGGACGCGCTGCGCTGCCCGCCCGGCGACGCCGAGGTCGAGAAGCTGTCGGGCGGCGAGCGCCGCCGCGTCGCGCTGTGCCGCCTCCTGCTGTCGAGGCCCGACATGCTGCTGCTCGACGAGCCGACCAACCATCTCGACGCCGAATCGGTGGCCTGGCTCGAGCGACATCTCGGCGAATTCCCGGGCACGGTCGTGGCGGTCACCCACGACCGCTACTTCCTCGACAATGTCGCCGGCTGGATCCTCGAGCTCGATCGCGGCGCCGGCATCCCGTGGGAAGGCAACTACTCGTCCTGGCTGAAGCAGAAGGACCAGCGGCTGGCGCTCGAGGAGAAGGCCGCCGACGCCCGCCGCCGCACCCTGCAGCGCGAGCTCGAATGGATGGGCCAGAGTGCGCAGGCGCGGCGCTCCAAGAGCAAGGCGCGCATCGCCGCCTACGAGCAGATGGTGGCCGAGGAGAAGCAGGCGACGCTCGACCAGGCGCAGATCGTCATCCCGGCCGGACCGCGCCTCGGCGATCACGTCATCGAGGCCGACAAGATCTCCAAGGGCTTCGGCGACCGGCTGCTGATCGACGACCTGTCGTTCAAGCTGCCGCCCGGCGGCATCGTCGGCGTGATCGGACCCAACGGCGCCGGCAAGACAACGCTGTTCAAGATGATCACCGGCCAGGACAAGCCGGACTCGGGCACCTTCTCGGTCGGCCCGACGGTGAAGCTGGGCTACGTCGATCAGAGCCGCGAGACGCTCGATCCCAACAAGACCGTGTGGGAGGAGCTGTCGGGTGGTCTTGACATCATCAAGCTCGGCAACCGCGAGGTGCCGAGCCGCGCCTACTGCGGCTCGTTCAACTTCAAGGGCGCAGACCAGCAGAAGAAAGTCGGCCAACTGTCTGGCGGCGAACGAAATCGGGTCAATCTGGCCAAGATGCTGAAGAGCGGCGCCAACGTGCTGCTGCTCGACGAGCCGACCAACGATCTTGACGTCGACACGCTGCGCGCGCTCGAGGAGGCGCTGGTCGATTTCGCCGGTTGCGCCGTGATCATCAGCCACGATCGCTGGTTCCTCGACCGCATCGCCACCCACATGCTGGCCTTCGAAGGCGACAGCCACGTCGAATGGTTCGAAGGCAACTACCAGGACTACGAGGCCGACCGGCACCGCCGTCTCGGCGCCGACGCCGACCAGCCGCACCGCATCAAGTACAAGCCGCTGCTGAGGAAGTAGGCGCGCCCGTTCGCCTCCCCCGTCTTACGGGGAGGTGCCCCGTCACACGGGGCGGAGGGGGAAGGCCGCAGACGCGATTCCTCCGATTCCGACGTCGGGATCGGAATCATCTTGTCTGGGGCTCTCCCCCTCCGGCCCTTACGGGCCACCTCCCCCGATTACGGGGGAGGAATGATTGAGGGCCCTGCGCCATCCGGAGTAGCGTCGCGCGGGGAGACGAACGATGCCGTTGCCGCCGATGAATGTCCGCGCCCTGCGGGAATGGGCCGACAAGGTCCGACGCGACATCCTGGGGGTACGCTTCGCGGTCAACGTCTTCATTGCCTCGTCGATCGTCTGGTACGTGCTGGTGCACATCGCCGACACCAACCCGATCTGGGCGATCGCCTCGATGGTCGCGGCGTCGGATCCCCAGGTCGAGGAAGCCGCGCGCATGTTCAGGAGCCGCCTGATCAACGTGCTGGTCGGCTGTGTCGTCGGTCTGGCGTTCCTGGCCGTCGGCAATCCCACCGAATGGAAGCTGCCGATTGCTCTGGCCGTCACGGTGTTCGTCTCGTCCTACGTCATCCACATCCAGACCATGTGGCGACAGGCGCCGATCACCGCCGCTCTCGTCATCGCCTCGGGGTTGGAAAGCCATTCCAAGCTGAGCGGGCTCGAGCACGGCCTGCACAAGGTCGGCGAGGTGCTGTTCGGTTGCCTGGTCGGCCTGCTGGTAAGTTGGCTGATGGCCAGGATCTGGCCGGTGAAAAAGGCGACGGCACCGGCACATTCCTAGTTCTGCCCGGAATTGGACCACCGAGGGCCACCGGCCGGTCACTCAATCACCGGGATCGAGATGTGTAATGGCCCCTGCGACAACTGATCCCGCTTGCCACGGGGAGCAGTCTGCGCTTGCCTGCAAATTGGGAAGAGTCGTGTACTTGGGTTGGTCGGGCGATCTGGGAAATCGCCGGATCGAGGGTGGGTGGAAACATGAAAACGTTCCAGCAGACGCGGGGCACGTCGCTCGGCGACGTCTACCGTACGGGAGTAACCACGCCGCAGCTGCTGCGTGCGATTGCAGCAGCCGTGAGTGTGGCCGCTGGCTTTGCCCTGGTGCTGCTCGCTGTCGCCGTCAACCGGTTCCTGGCCGAGCAGGGGCTCGGCAGCCCGGGTCAGGTCATCGCCCTGCGGCTGCTCGGCATCGCCCTGTTCGCCGTCGGCGTCAGCTTCTGGCCGGCGCTGGGCGGCAAGCGCATCCGCCGCGGGCTGCTGTTCTACAGCGCGCTCGCAACGCTCTACCTTGCAACGTTGATGCTGGCGACAATGGTCGGCATCGGCACCTGGCCGTCCCCGCTCCTCGTGATCGGAGCGGCCGGCCACGGCATCGCCACCTGTGTGTTCGCCTGGGCCTGGCTCAGGCGATAGTGGGGCGGCTCAGATCCGCTGATCCATCTCCAGGGCCGGCTCGGGCACGTCGACGCAGCCGATGATGCGCGCCGGCACGCCGGCCGCCGTGCAGCCTGCCGGCACGGGTTCGAGCACCACGCTGCCCGCGGCGATCTTGGCGCAGGCGCCGATCTCGATGTTGCCCAGCACCTTGGCGCCGGCGCCGAGCAGCACGCCGCGCCGCACCTTGGGATGACGGTCGCCGCGCTCCTTGCCGGTGCCGCCCAGGGTTACGCCGTGCAGCATCGACACGCCGTCGCCGACCACCGCGGTCTCGCCGATCACCACGCCGGTGCCATGGTCGATGAATATGCCCTTGCCGATCACCGCGCCGGGATGGATGTCGAGCCCGAACAGCGCGCTGGCCCGGCTCTGCAGGTAATGCGCCAGCGTCTGGCGGCGCTGCAGCCACAGCCAGTGCGCCACGCGATAGGTCTGCAGCGCATGGTAACCCTTGAACCACAGCAGCGGATCGAGGTGCGACGTGCACGCCGGATCGCGGTCCGTGACCGCGACGATGTCGGCCCGCGCCGCCATGCCGATCGCCGGATCGCTGGCGAACGCCTCCTCGAAAGTCTGGCGGATCAGTGCCGCCGGCACCTCCGTCGTGGCGACCAGCCGGGCCAGATGGTAGCTCAGCGCACCCTCGAACCTGGTCTGGCTGAGAATGGTGGCATGCAGGACGCCGGCGAGCACGGGCTCGGATGCGGCCGCTGCCTGCGCTGCCTCACGAATTCGCGTCCACACGGGATCGACCGAGCGGGGCTCGGCGGCATTCTTGACCAGTGAGCTGTCCATGGCGCTCTCCTTCGACCCAGCCGAGCATCCTACTGAACGGCGGGCCGGGAAAAACGCCTCCCTTCGGCAATCCTAGTTGGTCTGCCCGACCGACGCAATTCAGCGTCCCGCCCGCGACTCCAGTTCCTTGATCAGCGGCTCGACCGTGCCGCCGTTATTCTGGATGTAGGAATTGAAATCCGAACGTCTAGTCATGACCATGCTGACGCCCTCGACCTTGACATCGGTGACGCGCAGCCCGCGGCCGCGGTCGCGGACCTCCCATTCGAGCTTGATCGGCTGACCGTTCGACTGGTTGATCCGGCTGTCGACAATGAAGACGCCGTTCGGCCGGCTGGTCACCTTGCCGACGGTCACGGTCTGTCCGCCGTACTGACCGAAGCGCTCGCTGTAGGCCCGCGCTTCGGCGCTCTCGACCGCCTTCAGGAAGCGGACATGCTGCTGTTCGTTCGCCCTGTTCCAGTTCGCGCCCAGCGCGGTCTGCCCCATGTAGGGCAGGTCGAAATTGGTCTGCAGGACCTTCTGCATGGCGGCCTGCCGGGCGGGCCCGGGGCTCGTGCTCTTGATGATCTGGATGACTTCGGCGGCAGTCCGCTCGATCAGCTCGGCGGCTGGATTCGCCGCCGCAGCCGGCAATGCCACGAGAGTGGCGGCCGCGCCTGCGACGAAACCGAGGACAACACGACGACTGGCGAGCAGCGACACCGTTCGCTCCCTGGCAATGGCTTTGGACTGAAACGCTTCTAGCACGGCATCGATGCCGATGCCGAACGGCGAAAACCTCACTTCACCAGAGCGAGATTGTCGCGCCGCTCGAGCTCGCCTTTGGTGTCGGTCTTCTCGCGCTTGGCGCGAATCAGCTCGGCCCGGTTCTGCGTGTAGGCCGACCGCAGGGCAGCGTAGTAGTCGACACTGTTCTTCTCGAGGTCGTCGAGGGCGAACATGGTGCGCGAGCGGTAGTCGATGACCGTAAGTCCATAGCGCGGCGCCGAATAGTAGAACCAGTCCCAGTTGAAGGCGATCGGCAGGATCTGGAAGGGATCGATTGCGTAGTCGATCATCAGCCCGGTGGCGTCGCGCGCGTTCGACGGACCGGCGAGCGGCAGCATGAGATAGAAGCCGCCATTCTCCGGTTCGACGCCCTTGCCGGCCCACATGCCGATGGTCTTGCCAGCATCCTCCTTGGTGCGGGTCAGGCCGAAGCTGGTGGCGACGTCGAACAGGCCGGCGACGCCGATAGTCGAATTGACCAGGAAGCGCGCCATGGTGGTAGCCGCCCGGCTGGGATCGCCCTGAAAGACCTCGTTGATGGCGGTGACCGGCTCGCCGAGATTGTCGAGCACGTTGCGCACGCTCTTCTGTGCCGGCTCTGGCACCCAGTCCCGATAGAGGACAGTAATCGGCCGGATCGCCATGACGTCGAGCGCCCGGTTGAACGAGAAGATGAAGCGGTTGGGGGTCTCGATGGGGTCCCAGACCTCGGCCGCCCCGGTATCGCCGGAGGCGCACCCGCCGGCCAGGGCGGCGGCCAGCGCGACCGCAGTGACGGATCGACGGGCGCCGCCCGTCATCCATTTGGACACGCTTGCAATCATGAACGCCAACCCCGGTTCATCCCCCAGGCCCACTATGCACCGGGCCGGTCGTCACTGCAGTCTTGCACACGGCGCCTCTACTTTGAAGAGCATTGCCGGGCCCGACCTAGGGATAGATCGTGATTGCAAACATAAAGATATGCTTATATGCTTTGGTCGATGGACCACCTTCTCACCCTTCTGCGCGCCGCGGCCGAGGATACGAGGTTGCGCATCCTCGCCCTGGCGGCACGCGAGGATCTGACCGTCAGCGACTACGTCCACGTCCTGGGCCAGAGCCAGCCGCGCGTATCGCGCCATCTCAAGCTCCTGGTCGAGGCGGGCCTGCTTGAACGCTTCCGCGAAGCCCAGTTCACGCGCTTCCGACTGGTCACCGCGGGCGACGACGCGGCCCTGGTGCGCGAGTTCGTGCGCCGGCTCGATCCGAAGCACAGCCGGATCGCCGCTGACCGCGCCCGGCTCGATGCCCTGCAGCAGCGCCGCCAGACGGCGGCGGTGCGCTACTTCCGCGACAACGCCCAGCGCTGGGACGAGCTGCGCGCCCTGCATGTCGCCGACCGCGAGATCGAGCGCGCGCTCGCCCACCACCTGCCGATCGGCGCCCGCCGCCTGCTCGACATCGGCACCGGCACGGGCCGGCTGCTCGAGGTGCTGGCCCCCAAGGTCGAGCAGGCGCTGGGCATCGACCAGTCGCGCGAGATGCTGGCGCTCGCCCGCGCCAACCTGGCGCGCGCCGGCATCGACAATGCCGACATCCGCCAGGGCGACATGTATGCCCTGCCGGTCGACTCCGACAGCTACGACGTCGTCACCATCCATCACGTCCTGCACTATGCCGACGACCCGGCGGCGGCGCTCGCCGAGGCGGCGCGCGTCGTCCGTCCCGGCGGCGTCGTGCTGGTGGTCGATTTCTCGCCGCACGACCTGGTCGAGCTGAAGCGCGAGCACGCCCATGTGCATCTCGGCTTTGCCGACAACCAGGTCCAGGGCTGGCTCAGGAGCGCCGGCCTCAATCCACTCGAGCCGATCCACTTCCCCGGCCGGCGCCTGATGACGGGCATCTGGCGCGGCGAACGTGAGGTGCCCGAGCACACGTCGGCCCGATCGTCAGCCCTTTCCGCGCATGGAGTATCGCGATGAGCCCCGACACCGGCCCGCTGGGCAGCCCGCTCGGCATCGCTGCTGCCGAGTTTCCTGCCCGCGCGCCGCAGCGCCTGAAGGTCTCGTTCGAGTTCTCGCCGCCCAAGACCGAGGCGGCGGAGCGCACGCTGTGGGAAACGGTGGTCCGTCTCGCACCACTGCGTCCGACGTTCTTCTCCGTGACTTATGGCGCCGGCGGCTCGACGCGCCAGCGCACGCACGAGACGGTCGTCCGCCTGAAGAAGGAAACCGGCATCGATCCGGCGGCCCACCTGACCTGCGTCGGCGCGACCCAGGGCGAGATCGACGACATCGCCCGCGCCTATTGGGCTGCCGGCATCCGCCACATCGTGGCGCTGCGCGGCGATCCGCCGGCCGGCATGGGCGCCCAGTACAGCGTCCATCCGGGCGGCTATGCCAATGCCGCCGAGCTGGTGAAGGGCCTCAAGAGGATCGGCGCCTTCCAGATCAGCGTCGCCGGCTATCCCGAGAAGCATCCCGCCTCGGCCGACGTCAAAGCCGATCTCGACAACCTCAAGCGCAAGGTCGATGCCGGCGCCGACCGGTGCATCACCCAGTTCTTTTTCGAGGTCGACGACTTCCTGCGCTTCCGCGATCTCGCGGCGAGGGCGGGCGTGAACGTGCCGATCGTGCCGGGGATCATGCCGGTCTCGAACTTCCAGGGCGTCTCGCGCATTGCCAGCCTGTGCGGCTCCAAGGTGCCGGCGTGGTTCGCCAACCTGTTTGACGGGCTCGACGAGGATGTCGAGACGCGCCGCATGATCGCCGCCACCGTCGCCGGCGATCTCTGCCGGCGGCTGCGCGACGAGGGCGTCGACCAATTCCACTTCTATACGCTGAACCGCGCCGACCTCACCTTCGCCATCTGCCACTTGCTGGGAGTACGTCCGCAATGAATCGCATGGAAAAGGCGCAGCTGCTGCGCGACATCGCCGCGGAGCGCATTTTGGTCAAGGACGGGCCGTACGGCTCGATGATCCAGAGCTATCGGCTGGACGAAAAAGGCTTCCGCGGCGGCCGCAACTTCGCGCACGACCAGAAGGGCAACAACGACCTGCTCAACCTGACGCGACCCGAGATCGTGAGCGAGATCTGCAACGCCTATCTCGATGCCGGGGCCGACATCCTAGCCACCAACACCTTCAACGCCAACGCCATCAGCCTGTCCGACTACGGCATTCCCGGCATGGCGCGCGAGATCAACCTCGCGGCGGCGAAGCTGACGCGCGCCTGCGCCGACGCCGCGACCGGGCGCGGTCCCGACAAGCCGCGCTTCGTCGTGGGCGCCCTGGGACCGACCAACAAGACCCTGTCGGTATCGCCCAACGTCAATGATCCGGGTTTCCGCGCTGTGACCTTCGACGAAGTGAAGGGCATCTACCGCGAGCAGATCGACGGCTTGCTCGATGGCGGCGTCGATTTCATTCTGATCGAGACGGTGTTCGACACGCTGAACGCCAAGGCCGCCCTGGTCGCCGCCGACGAGGCGGCAGAAGCGCGTGGCGAGGAACTGCCGGTCATGGTGTCGATGACGCTCACCGACCTCGCCGGCCGCAACCTGTCCGGCCAGACGGTCGAGGCGTTCTGGCATTCGGTGCGCCACGCCCGGCCGCTCACCATGGGGCTGAACTGCAGCTTCGGCGCCACCGAGCTGCATCCCTACGTCAATGCGCTGAACCCGCAGGTCGACGGCATGGTCTGCGTCTATCCCAATGCCGGCCTGCCCAACGAGCTCGGCGCCTACGACGAGCCGCCGGAGATGACGGCCAAGCTGGTGCGCGGCTGGGCCGAGAACGGCTGGCTGAACGTGGTCGGCGGCTGCTGCGGCACGACGCCCAAGCACATCGCCGCGATCGCCGAGGCGGTGAAGGGCGTCAAGCCGCGCCAGTGGCACGCGCTGCCGCCGGCGCTCCGGCTCTCCGGCATGGAAGCGGCGAGCTTCTTCTGATGACACAGGTTCTCGACGACGGCGCGCCCGAGGCCCAGCGCGCCACCTTCATCAACATCGGCGAGCGCACCAACGTCACCGGCTCGGCGAGGTTCAAGAAGCTGATCCTCGAGGGCGACTACGCCGCGGCGATCGAGGTGGCGCGCCAGCAGGTCGAGAGCGGCGCACAGATCATCGACGTCAACATGGACGAAGGCCTGCTCGACGCCGAGAAGGCGATGGAAACGTTCCTGAAGCTGATCGCCTCGGAACCCGACATCGCCCGCGTGCCGATCATGATCGACAGCTCCAAGTGGAGCGTGATCGAGGCCGGCCTCAAGTGCGTCGCCGGCAAGCCGATCGTCAACTCGATCTCGATGAAGGAAGGCGTCGAGCCGTTCATCGAGCACGCCCGCAAGGTACGCCGCTACGGCGCCGCCGTCGTCGTCATGGCGTTCGACGAGAAGGGCCAGGCCGACACCAAGACTCGCAAGGTCGAGATCTGCGCCCGCGCCTACGACATCCTGGTCAACAAGGTCGGTTTCCCCGCAGAGGATATCATCTTCGATCCCAACATCTTCGCCGTCGCCACCGGCATCGAGGAGCACAACAACTACGGCGTGGACTTCATCGAGGCGACGCGCGAGATCAAGGCACGCTGCCCCAGCACCAAGATCTCCGGCGGCGTCTCCAACCTGTCGTTCGCGTTCAGGGGCAACGAGCCGGTGCGCAAGGCCATGCACTCGGTGTTCCTCTATCACGCCATCAAGGCGGGCATGGACATGGGCATCGTCAATGCCGGCCAGCTCGAGGTCTATGACGAGATCCCCAAGGAGCTGCGCGACGCCTGCGAGGACGTGATCCTCAATCGCCGGGAGGATTCCACGGAACGCCTGCTCGAGCTGGCGCCCAAGTACAAGGGAACCGGCGAGGTCGCCGCCACGCAGGATGCCGAATGGCGCAGCTGGCCGGTCGAGAAGCGGCTCGAGCACGCCCTGGTCAAGGGCATGGACCAGTTCGTGGTCGAGGACACCGAGGAGGCGCGGCGCCAGATCGCGCGGCCGATCGAGGTCATCGAGGGTCCGCTGATGGCCGGCATGAACGTGGTCGGCGACCTGTTCGGCGCCGGCAAGATGTTCCTGCCCCAGGTGGTGAAGAGCGCCCGCGTGATGAAAAAGGCGGTTGCCCACCTGCTGCCCTACATCGAGGCCGAGAAGACGGCGACGTCGCGCAGCAAGGGCCGCATCGTGATGGCGACGGTCAAGGGCGACGTCCACGACATCGGCAAGAACATCGTCGGCGTGGTCCTGCAGTGCAACAATTTCGAGGTCATCGACCTCGGCGTCATGGTGCCGTTCCAGGACATCCTGAAATCGGCCAACGACAACCGCGCCGACATGATCGGCCTGTCGGGACTGATCACCCCGTCGCTCGACGAGATGGTGACGGTCGCCGAGGAGATGAACCGGCAGGGCTTCAAGGTGCCCTTGCTGATCGGCGGCGCCACGACCTCCAAGGTCCACACGGCGCTGCGCATCGCGCCGCGCTACGAAGGGCCGACGGTGCACGTACTCGATGCCTCGCGCGCGGTCGGCGTGTGCACCGCGCTCACCTCGGAGTCCAAGGGCCAGGCGCGCGAGTTCGCCGCCCGCGTCGCCGCCGAATACGAGCAGATTCGCGTCGAGCGCGGCGACGGCAAGAAGGACAAGCTGGTCTCGCTCGAGATCGCCCGCACCAACGCCTACGCGATCGATTGGTCGAAATACACGCCGCCCAGGCCGGCGGTGACCGGCACGCGCATCTTCGCCGAGTATCCGCTGCACGAGCTGATCGAGCGCATCGACTGGACGCCGTTCTTCCGCGCCTGGGAGCTGGCCGGCGTCTATCCCAGCATCCTCGAGGACAAGGTGGTTGGCGAGAGCGCGCGCAAGCTCTACGCCGATGCGCGCAAGATGCTGGAGCTCGTGGTGCGCGAGAAGTGGCTCACCGCCAAGGGCGTGGTCGCGTTCTGGCCGTGCCGGCGCGACGGCGACGACGTGGTGCTGTACGAGGACGAGGCCCGCGACAAGGAGATGTCGCGGCTCTACTTCCTGCGCCAGCAGGTCGAGAAGCGCTCGGGGCGCGCCAACATGTGTCTGGCCGATTTCGTCTCGCCGGAGGCCGACTGGATCGGCGGCTTCGCGGTGACCGCGGGCCACGGCATCGAGCAGCATCTCGCGCGCTTCAAGACCGACCACGACGACTACTCAGACATCCTGCTGAAGGCGCTGGCCGACCGGCTGGCCGAGGCGTTCGCCGAACGCCTGCACGAGCGGGTGCGCAAGACCTTGTGGGGCTACGCGCCCGACGAGGCGTTGAGCAACGACGAGCTGGTGCGCGAGAAATATCGCGGCATCCGGCCGGCGCCGGGCTACCCCGCCTGCCCCGACCACAGCCAGAAGCCCGAGCTGTTCCGCCTGCTCAATGCCGGGCAGAACGCCGGCATGATCCTGACCGAGAGCTTCGCCATGCTGCCGACGGCGGCGGTGTCGGGCTACTACTTCGCCCATCCCGAGGCGCAGTATTTCGGCGTCGCCCGCATCGGCCGCGACCAGGTCGAGGACTTCGCCCGCCGCCGCGGCGTGCCGATCGAGCAGGCAGAGCGATGGCTGCGACCGAACATCGGCTACTGATGCGTCAGGCTCCTCCCCAGCGAAGCTGCTACGGAGTGGACACAACTTAATTCCTCCTCCGTCTTACGAGTGTCTTACGGGGGAGGTGCCCCCGAAGGGGGCGGAGGGGGAAGGCCTCAAACGAGATCCATGAGATTCCGAAGTCGGAATCAGAGGCATCTCGAGTGCGGCTTTCCCCCTCCGCCCCGTATGACGGGGCACCTCCGCCGATTACGGGGGAGTGTTTCGAGATGTGTCCACTCCGTAGCAGTACGTTTCCCGGAAGGCCCTTCGGTACAGAATCCACAGGGCCACCGGCAGGACGAGCTCGACGACGGTGAGCATTTGAAACAGCGGGTGCGGCAAACCCGCCTGCCACAACGAGACAAGCCGCGAGACGCCACTCGCGAAGAAGACCACCAGCAACCAGGCGAAGAGTTGGCCTCGCGTGGCCAGCGCACGGCTGCACCAGATCAATGCTCCGCCAAAGCCCACGAACAACGTGGCGTAGAAGCGGTCCTCGCTGTCCATGGTGGCATTCACGGGGATGGAGCCCGGTATGACCGCCGGGCCCACGGCGATGTGCGCCAAGCCGATCAGCATGCACACGGCACCGAAGAAGGCGACAAAGAACGCCAGGAACGCCTTCATGCCGATCTCCAGGCGCATCACCTGCGCCAGCGCCAACATACCGGTTGTGAAGCCCGCTAATTACGACCGGGAAGCGCGCGGCGACCCATGCGCGAAATGCCGCGTCGAACTGCCCTCCGCGAATTGTCGCCCCGCAAGCGATTCCTTCTGCCATGGTATGGCGGCTGACGAGGCAATCATGAGCTATGCCCTGGTACTCATCGTCGGTGTCGTCGCCGGGACTGTGAGCGGCATCGTCGGCACGGGCGCCACCATCATCCTGCTGCCGATCCTGGTCTACGCGTTCGGGCCGCGCGAAGCCGTGCCGATCATGGCGGTCGTCGCCCTGATGTCGAACTTCGCCAAGATCACCTCATGGTGGAAGGAGATCGACTGGCGGGCCTGCGGCGCCTACGCGCTGGGCGGCATCCCGGCCGCCACGCTGGGCGCGCGCACGCTGCTCGTGCTGCCCGAGAGGCTGATCGACATCGCGCTCGGCCTGTTCTTCCTCGCCATGGTGCCAGGCCGGCGCTGGCTCGCCAGCCGCAGCGTCCGATTCGTCGCCTGGCATCTCGTGCTCGCCGGCGCCGTGATCGGCTTCCTGACGGGCATCGTCGTGTCCACGGGGCCGCTCAGCGTGCCGACGTTCGCCGCGTACGGCCTGGTCAAGGGCGCCTTCATCGCCACCGAAGCGGCGGGCTCGCTGGCGCTCTACATCAGCAAGGCCGTCACCTTCCGCGAGTTCGGTGCGCTGCCCGTCGACATCGTCATCAAGGGGCTCATCTCCGGCTCATCGGTGATGGCCGGAACCTACCTCGCGCGGCTGATCGTCGAACGGCTGAGCGTCGCCACCTTCCAGCGACTGCTCGACGGCGTGATGGTGATCTCGGGCCTTGCCCTGTTGTGGGCGGCGATTCGCTAGTATCTACGACCGTATCTACATTAGGAGTTACGACATGCCGGAACTCAAACTCCGCCGTACTGGCAATTCGCTCAGCACCTCATGCCCAAGGAGGCCCTGGCACGCATGAATGCCAAGGAGGGCGGCACGCTTTACGCCGTCGAGACGCCGCAAGGTTTCCTTGTCGGCGAGCAGAGCACCGTCGCGGCGAGCACGCAGGCTGGCGGCAACTGGCTGTATGGGGGTCCGAATGCGGAGATCGGCATGGTCGCCGCCGGCGTCGTGCGCGACACCGGCTACAACCTGGCGACCGGCGTCGCCGAGATCTCGCTGCGGCTCAAGCGGTAGGGATCGACGTCAGGCCGTCGCCGGCTGCAGCGCGCAGCCGGAGACGGTGATGCGGTGCATCAGCCGGCGCT
>NZ_JBFWZI010000063.1:0-35976 GCF_050185545.1 Reyranella sp.
GGCGGGTTGAATTCCCGCGTCAGCAACTGGCAGACCGCCGTTTTCAATGCGATGGAGGAATTCAAGCACGACTTCCGCTGCATCACCATGGACCAGCGCAATGCCAATGGCGGGGAGTCCGTCGGTCCGGTCCCGGTCGAGAACGCCTGGGACGCCTTCGCCGACGACCAGCTCGGGCTGATGGACCATCTCGGGATCCGCGAGTTCCTCTTCATGGGCTACTGCATCGGCGGCTGCTTCGCCGGTAAGCTCCTGCAGCGCGCGCCGCAACGCGTCATGGCCGCCGTGTTCGTCCAGACCGTGGGCCATCGACCCGAAGACCCGGACGTCATGGATCGACACAGCCGGCAGAACTGGCTTGGCGATTTCCGGGCACGCCGACCCGACGTGTCGACGGAGACGATCGAGAAGTATTTCCACAGTCTCTATCGCGTGCAGCCCGATTTCCTCTACAGCGTGCCGCGCGCGTTCATCGGCGGTTGCCGGACGCCGATGCTGGTCCTGCCGGACGACACGGCCTCGCATCCGCTGCAGACCTCGATCGACGTTGCGTCGCTGGCGCCCAACGCCGAGATCACGGTCTTCCCGTGGCGCGAGCCGCCGGACCTCAAGGCACGCACGATCAACCGGGTGCGCACGTTCCTCAAGTCGCACGTTCCGATGGGCAGGGCGGCGGCGCAGTAGCCGCCTTCACCTCGGAGAGAGCGAAGTCGCGCCCCCCAGGAGGAGAACGTCATGCAGATCGGCTTCAATGCGCCCACCACCGGTCCGTTGATCGAGCCGGACAGCCTCGTCCGGATCGTCACGGAAGGAGAGGCGCTGGGCTTCGACTACGTCACGATCAGCGACCACATCATGGTGCCGCGCAATCTGGCATCGAAGTATCCCTATACCGGGACCGGCGAATTCCCGGCGGGCGCCTCGGCCGCGTGGCTCGAGCAGCTTACGACCGCGGCCTTTGTCGCCGGACTGACGAAGAAGCTGCGCTTCGTGCTCTCGGTCATGGTGGTGCCGCACCGCCCGGCCGTGCTGACCGCCAAGGTGCTGTCGACCATCGACCATCTCTCCAGGGGCCGCCTGACCCTGGGCATCGGTGTCGGCTGGTGCCGCGAGGAGTTCGAGGCCATTGCCGCCGCTCCGTTCGACGATCGCGGCAACGTGACCGACGAATGGATGGCCGCGTGCCAGGAACTGTGGACCGCCGAGGCGCCGAAGTTCGCCGGCAAATACGTGAAGTTCGACGACGTGGTCTTCACGCCCAAGCCGGTGCAGAAGCCGATCCCGATCTGGGTGGGCGGGGAGAGCGCGCCGGCGCTGCGTCGCACCATCCGCTATGCCCACGGCTGGTATCCGGTCGGCACGAACCCGCAGCATCCGATGAACACGGCCTCGACCTTCCGGCAGGGGCTGGAACGCTTCCACGGGTTCTGCAAGCGCGGCGGTCGCGACCCGAAAGAGATCGCGCTGGCCTTTCGAGTCCTCTCCGGCCCCGGCGTACGTCCACGCGGGAGCATCGACGGCGAGGCCGAGCTGTTCACCGGCAGCGACTCCGATTGGGTCGGCGACATCAGGCGCCTTCAGGACCTCGGCGTCGGCGCGGTCGATGTCCGCCTGTTCGGCTATGGCGAGGATCGAAGCCTGCAGGGCACGATCGACAACATGCATCGCTTCCGCGACGGCGTGCTGTCGAAGATCGCCTGAAACGCGGCATGCTCTCCCGGATGCTGGCTCGGGTGACCTTTCCGCTGGCCGCGGCGAACTTCATGAACCAGGCCGCGCGGACGGTGATGGCGATCGTCGGTCCGGTGCTCGCCGTGGAGCTCGGCCTGTCGGCAGTCGAGCTGGGCGTGCTGGCGGCCTGCCTGTTCGCGGCCTATGCGGCCACGCAACTGCCGCTGGGCGTCGCGCTCGATGCGTTCGGCGCTCGCCGCGTGCAGACCGCGTTGATGCTGCTCGCGGCGGCGGGCTTTGCGGTGTTCGCGCTGTCGCCGGGCTTTGCCGGGCTCGTTGCGGCTCGGATCCTTCTGGGCATCGGGATTTCGGCCGGTCTGATGGCGGTGATCAAGGCGCACACCGATTGGTTCGACCGCGGCCGGGTCGCGCGCGTGACCGGTATCGCGTCGGCGATCGGCGCACTCGGCAGCACGCTCACCACGTCGCCCGTCCAGGCCATGCTGCCGGCGCTCGGCTGGCGGGGCGTGTTCTGGGTGCTGTGCCTGCTGGCGCTTGGGGTGGCGACCTGGATCTTCCTGTCGGTGCCCGACAAGCCCGATGTCAGGGGGCCCAATGTCACGGGGCCCAATGTCACGGGGCCCGGCATCCCGGGGGCGCGCGTCCCGGGTCCGGCGCGGACCCTGCGCGGCGACATCGCGTTGAGCGGCCGCATTCTCGCGTCAGGAACCTTCTGGCGGCTCGGCCCGGCGGTTGCGACGCTGTCGATGTTCAACTTCGTCTACCTGGGCCTCTGGGCAGGCCCCTGGCTGCGCGACGTGGCCGGCATGGACGGACCGGCGCGGGCCGGCGTGCTGCTTCTCTACACCTTCGCGATGGTCGCGGGCAGCGTGCTCGCCGGCAGCGCCGCGAGCCGGGCGCAAGCGGCCGGCTTGCCGCCCTTTGTCGTTCCGATCGTCTGCCTTGCCGGCCTGGTGCTGCTGCAGGCCGGCCTCATGCTGCAACCGAGCCGGCCCTCGCTGGTGCTCGTGCTCTGGCTCGCCATTGCGGCGTTCGGTGCGGCCGGGCCGGTGGGCTATGTTGCGATGTGCCAGATGTTTCCGCCCGAGCAGACCGGGCGGGTCTCGACTGCCGTGAACACGCTGACGCTTGGGCTCGCGTTCCTGGTCCAGGCGGCGATCGGCTGGATCCTCGATCTTTGGCCGCGTACCGCGTCGGACGGCTGGGATCCGGCCGGCTACAGCTGGGCGCTGGCGTTGACCGCGGCGCTTCAGGCGCTCGCTGCGCTCGCGATGGCCGCTGCCCGGCGACGCGGGCGGTAAGCCTCCGCCGATTGCTCGTCTACGCGTCGACACCGCCGTTTCCGCACGCCGGCTCGGAGCCGATCACTCTGCTGCGGCGCGCGCTGCGCGGCCGAGTTCGGCGAGGCGCGGCAGGATCTCCTTGCTGAACAGGGTCAGGTTGTCGACCGTGTCCTCGTGCGTGATGTGACCGCCCTGGCCCATCATGAGCAGGTGGCCGAAACCGCCGACATGATCGTGAAACGCCTTGATCTGCTCGAACACCATGTCGGGTGTGCCCGCGAAGCAGATGCCGGCATCAATGAACTCGTCGACAGTTGCGGAGTTTACGTCGACCTGCCGTCCATTGCGCAGCTGCATGGTGCGCATGGCGACGCCGCTGCCATAGCCGGGCCATTTCAGGGCCTGCGCCGTCGCCGCCGCCGACTGATAGCCGGGCGGGAAGGCGAACTGGGCACCCACCCGCAGGGCCGTCCGGCTGTAGTCGAGGATGTGGTTGGCTCGCCCGTAGCCTTCCTCCTTGGTGGCACCGACACCGACCATCGCCATGTAGGCGAACCGGTCCGGCGTCGCCGTACGACCTTGGCTCGCCGCACCCTTGCGATAGGCGGCATAGATCCCCGGCGTGCGGACATACCCGGTATTGAGAGAGCCGATGACGTAGCCGCGCTCGCCGCCGATCTGCGCCGACTCGGGGCTGTTCACGGTGAGCCAGACAGGAGGATGCGGCTGCTGGTAGGGCCGCGGCCAGACGTTGACCTGCCGGTAATGGAAATAGCGCCCCTCCCAGTTGAAAGGGCCATCATGCGTGGTCATCGCCTTCAGGATGAGATCGTGGGCCTCCCAGAAGCGCGCCATCAGGTCGGCCGGATTGCTGTTGGCCGGAGTCACCTCGAAGGGCGCGCCCTTGACGAAGCCCATCTCGACGCGGCCGCGCGAGATCACGTCCAGCATCGAGTACTCCTCGGCGACACGTACGGCATCGAAGCGGTTGCCGATAGGCATGCCGAGACACAACAGGCGCGCCGTCTTCGTTTCGCGCGCCAGGATCGCCATCGGAATGGTGCAAACCGAATCGATGCAGGTCGCCGTCGCGTGGTGCTCGTTGACCATGATGTTGAGGCCGAGCTCGTCGCACAGGACCCATTCGTCGAGATAGCGATGGTACAGGTCGGCGGCGACCTTGGGATCGCAGAGCCGGTTCGGCACGACGTTGCGCAGCTGGGCGCCGAGTTTCTCCCAGGCGGGATGATAGGCGAGCTCGCTGAAATGCCAGACTTTCATGGTCGTTGTTCCCTCCTCCGCTTGGGAGTTCGCAATCACTTGGCGACGAAGGCGTCGATGGCCCGGATGACGGCATCGGGCTGCTCGATCTCGGGGTAGTGCCCGGCACCTTGGATGAGCGAGAATTCCGCCGCGGGCAACGTCGAGGCAAGCAATCGTCCGTAGGCGGGCTTTGCCAATCCGTCCGACTCTCCCCACAGGACCAGCGTCGGCAAGTCTGCGCGATGCAACCACCGCCGCAGGCCTGGATTGTGCAGGTAGGGTCGCCAGCCATAGTGGGCCAGCATCTGGCGCTCGCGCGCGAGTCCTTCGAGCTGCGCGGACGACATGCCGGCATAGTTCGGCGCATGCCGCTTCGGATCGGCGAACAGCAGGGGAAAGGCCTCGATGTCGGGCATATAGAAGAGGTCGGCGAAGTCGCGCTCTTCCCGGCCGGAGAACTTCACGCCGACCGACGAGACGAGAACCAGGTTGGATAGTCGCGTGCGATTGCGCACGCACATCTCCAGCGCAATCCATCCGCCGAGCGACGCGCCGACGAGGACGACACGGTCGTGCTTCAGCTTGTCGAGGAGATCGAGATAGAGATAGGCGAGATCGTCGACCGACCGGAAGTCGGTCGGCGCTGACGTCGTCCCGTAGCCCGGGTGCCGCGGCGCGATCACCGTCCAATTCCGTGCGAGGGCGGCGAGATACCCCGTCACCTGCTCGACATACTGCTCGGCATGCAGGTAGAGGAGCGGCGGGCCTGAGCCCGCGATGTGAACCTCGAGTGAGACGCCCCCGACATCGAGCGTTTCCATTCCAGTCGACCTCCCCCTGCAAGCTCTCTGATGGACCTCGAGGCCTACTCTGCGGCCTTGGCTGTCGGCTCGCGGAAGGCGGTACGCAACGGATCCCAGTCGTTGGCGCCGACCCGCGCGAAGGCCTGCTGCACGGTCATGGGACGGCCGGGCACGGGATGGCGGTAGTCCCTCTTCAGCGCAGCCAGCGCATCGTCGCATGCCGACATCACGGTCTTGAACAGGAGGCCCGGGACGATCGCCAGGCGATAGCCCATCTTCTGCACCTCGCGCAGGTCGACCTCCGGCGTCTTGCCGCCGTAGACGACGTTGAGCAGGCAGGGGCCGCGCACCAGCTTCGGGACGCTGGTCACCTCTTCCATCGTCTGCGGCGCCTCGACGAACGCCATGTCGGCGCCGACGGCCAGCGCCAGGTTGGCGCGGGTGATCGCCTCGTCGAAGCCCAGCCTGGCCCGCGCGTCGGTGCGCGCGATGATGGTGAAGTCGGGATTGGTGCGAGCCGAGGCAGCGGCGCGGATCTTGGCCAGCCAGTCCTCGCGCGGCACGATCTCCTTGTCGTCGAGATGGCCGCAGCGCTTGGGGAAGCCCTGATCCTCGAGATGCAGGGCTGCCACGCCGCGCCGCTCGTACTCGCGCACGGTGCGCACGACGTTGAGTTCGTTGCCGTATCCGGTGTCGGCGTCGGCGATCACCGGAAGCTTGACCGCCCGGGCGATGCGCTCGGCGTTCTCCGCCATCTCGCTCATGGTGACGAGGCCGTAGTCGGGAAATCCGATCGTCGCCGCGGTGCCGGCGCCGGTCATGTAGACCGCCGGAAAGCCGGCCTGCTCGATCAGGCGGGCTGTGATGCCGTCGTAGGCGCCCGGTGCGATCACCATGTCGCCGCCGGAGAGTTGCGCGCGCAGGCGCGTGGCGTTGCTGGTCATGACTTCCTCCCTACCTTCATCGGCCCGTCGTCACTTGTCTCGTCGTCACTTGTCTCGTCGTCACTCGGCCGCGCGGCGCGGCACGTGGCCAAGCGTACCTTCGTACTTGCGGGCCGTCTCGGGCGGAAGAAACGCCTCCTCGAGCGCCCGGATGCGGTCGAAGCCGGCGAACTCGTGGGTATTGCCGAGCGGATGGTCGGCGAGCTTCCTGTTGAATTCCGCCTCTGCGATCGGTCCCTTGTCGCGGATCGCTACTGCCAGGTCGTACATGGCCATGATCGAGGCGCGCATGGTCACGCCGGGCAGGATGGTGACGGCGATACCAAGGCTCGCCATCTGCTCGCGCGTCATGCGCGGCGAAATCCCGGTCATATTGTAGAACACCGGGCCCTTGACTTCCTTGCAGACGCGCTCGATCTCGGCCATGTCCTTCGGCCCCTCGACGAAGGCCAGGTCGCCGCCGGCCTCGAGCAGGGCGTTGGCCCGCCAGATCGCCTCGTCGAGCGAGCCGCCGTGCGCGCCGCGGCTGTCGGTGCGGGCAATCAGCACGAACTCCGGGTCGAGCGCCTGGCGGGTCGCATGAGCGGCACGCATCTTGCCCACCGCCTCTTTGCGATCGACGACTTCGCGACCGGCGACGTGGCCGCAGCGCTTGGGCGCCACTTGGTCTTCCAGGTGCATGCCGCCCAAGCCGCTGCGGATGTACTCCTCGACGGTGCGCACTACATTTATGGCATTGCCGAAGCCGGTGTCGGCGTCGGCGATCACCGGCACCTTGACGGCGGCGGCAATGAGACGGGCATTCATTGCCGTCTCGGTCAGGGTCGACAGTCCGGCAGCGGGTAGGCCGAGCAGGGCCAGCGACGAGCCGTAGCCCGACATGTAGACCGCTGGGAACCCGGCCTCTTCGAGCACGCGCGCCGACAGTGCATTGTAGCAGCCAGGAACGATCAGCGGTGCCTGCTCGCGGATGAGGCGCCGCAGGGTGGTACCGGGACGCTCGGGGATTGCCTGACCAAGACGCATGACAGATGCCTTTCTCGTTGCCGCGGCGACCTGTTGGGACACGTTGCGGCTTCGCGTGGGATGCCTGGAGCACATTCCGTTCGACTGGAACAGCCGAACGGAATGTGTCTGATGAAACAACTGACCCCGGTGCGCGCATTCTCGATTGAGGAACCGCGAGCGGTTCTTCAAATCGAGAATCGTTCTATTGCAGACGATAGAGCTTGGCGGCGTTGTCGCACACCACCTTGCGGCGCACCACCTCCGGCAGATGGCCGAGCTCGCGCTTCAGGTAGTCGCGCGAATCGGGCCAGATGCCGTCGGGATGGGGATAGTCGGAGCCCCACATGACGTTGTCCTCGCCCAGCTCCTTCAGAAGCTTGATGCCGATGACGTCGCTCTGATAGGTCGCGTAGCACTGGCGGTACCAGTACTCGCTGGGCTTCATCTTCAGGATGTCCTTGAACTGGTCCTCCCATTCGAGATCCATGTGGTCGAGCACGTACGGGATCCATCCCAGGCCGGCCTCGCCGATCACCACCTTCAGATTCGGATAGCGCTCGAGAGCGCCCGAGAACATGAGCTGGATCAGCATGTAGCTCATGTGCATCTGGAAGCCGGTGATGTGGGTGGCGAAGGCGCGGCGCGCCATCGTCTTGCTCATCTTGGTGTAGTCGGGCGAGCGGCCGCCGATCGTGTGGAAGTGCACGGGGATTCCGGTCTCGTGCGCTATCTGCCACAGCGGTTCGTAGAAATCGTCGTACAGCGGGATCATGTCCGGACGGTTGGCGACGTCGATGCCGCGCACGCCGCGCGCCGCCGCGCGCTTCACCTCCTTCACCGCCGCGGTCATGTCGTGGCTCGGCACGTTGGCGAGGCCGATCAGGCGGTCGGGATGCTTGGCGCAGAAATCGTGCAGCCAGTCGTTGTAGATGCCCAGCATCTCGCAGGCTGCGTCGCCGTCGTTCAGTCGGCCGCTCGAGCCCAGGACGCCGTACAGGACCTCGGCCTGCACGCCGTCCAGGTCCTGATCCTTGAGGCGCAGATCGGGGTCGGTCAGGCGCCGGATGCCCTTCTTGCCGTCGTCGTACAGGCCCGTCGAGGCCATGCGGTCGGAGCGGTAGATCTCGCCGGGGACATACTTGCGGCCGGCCGAGCCCATGCCGTTCACCAGGCCGAACTGCGCGCCGTTGCGGCTGACCCAGCGCGGACCGTCCGGTCCCTGTTCGACGTAGGGCATGCGGTCCTTGAACTTGGCCGAGGCGTTGCTGGTGAACAGGTCCGTTGGCAACCAGATCAGGTCGACATGGCCGTCGGCCGAAATGACGTCGTACTTCATCGCTCCATCTCCCGAGTGAATGCTGTGGCGCTGGATGGGTTGGTCGGAGTCGCTATTCGACCTTCATGCCGAGACGTCGGATGGTCTCGCCGGACTCCTTGAGGTCCCGCTGGAAGCGCTCGGAGAAGGCCTCGGGCGTGTCGCCGCCCGGCAGGGCGCCCATCTCGGCGAGCTTGGCCTTGATCTCAGAGGTGGCCAGCGCGCGGGCGATGTCGGACTGGATGGCCTTGACCACGGCAGGCGGCGTGCCGGCCGGCGCGAACAGGCCATACCAGGAGTTTTCCTCCAACCCGTCGAAGCCCTGCTCCTTGAAGGTCTTGAGCTCGCGCATGATGGCGACGCGTTGCGTGCCGATGATGCCGAGCGACTTCAGCCGGCCGCTCTGCAGCAACGACAGCCCTGAGGTGACGCTCGAGATGCCGAGATCGACACGGCCCTCGGAAACGTCGAGCACGAAGGAGGCGGCGCCCTTGTAGGGCACGTTGAGCAGCTTGATGCCGGCCACGTCGAAGATGCGCTCGGCGGTGAGTCGGCTGCCGGGGTCTGGGCTGGCGAAGGTGCGCTTGTCGGGCCCTTCTTTCCTTACCAGTGCCTGGAACTCCTTGAGATCGTTGGCCGGCAGCGACGGCGTGGCGATCAGCGTCGAGACGGGGTAGGCGACCGCGGTCACCGGCGCGAAGGCGCTCGCAGTGTCGTAGGGCAGATTCATGAGATGGGCATTGATGGCGATGCCGGACACCGCCAGAACCATCGTGCGACCGTCCGGCGCGGCGCGCGCCACCAGCGTCGCGCCGACCGAACCGTTGCCTCCGGTCTTGTTGTCGACGATCACGCTCTGGCCCCACATGGCCTGCAGTGCCTTGGCGATCACGCGGCCGACGGCGTCGGTTCCGCCACCCGGACTGTAGGGCACGACGATTGTCACCGGCCCGGCCGGCTGGAACTCGGGCTTCGCGTCGGCGCCGGTCTGGCTGAGGGCCGGGCCGGCCGAACCGAGACAGGCGCCCAGGAGGCCGACGCTCAGGAACCCGACCCTCAGGAGCCCGACCAGGGCAACTACCTTCCTCAACTTTCCTCCCGCTTGGTATATAGTCATTACAATATGCCAACTGGACTGGAGCAAGCGGCAGTGAGAGGCTCGTTCCTATGCGCAAAATGCAAAGCTCGGTGAAACTCAGGCCGAACGGCACGCTGCTGCACCGCCAGCTGTTCGTTCTCCTGAAGGAGCAGATCGTGTCGGGCCGCTATCATTCCGGCGACCGCCTGCCGACGCAGGACGAACTCTGCCGCCAGTTCTCGATCTCGCGCATCACCGTGCGGCGGGCGCTGACGGACCTGCAGGACGAAGGATTGATCCGCAACGAGCAGGGTGTCGGCGCTTTCGTCACCGCGCGCATCGACAAGCTCAAGCGTGGCCCCGACTTCAGCTTCATCGGCAACATGCGCCGCACGCTGAAGGAGACGACCATGCAGATCCTCCTGATGCAGGTCCAGCCCTGTCCGGGATCGATCGCCGGGCCGCTAGGGCTGGCGGCCGGAGCGGAGGCGCTGCATCTCGTGCGCACGCGATCGAAGAACGGCAAGCCGGTGGCGCTGATGGACGGCTGGATTCCGTCGCGCTTCGCGGCCGCGGTGACGGCGAAGGCGCTGCAGAAGAAGTCCCTGCACGAGCTGATCGCCGGCAGCTTCGACCAGCTCGGCCGCGTCGCCCAGGAGGTCAATGCTGCCCTCGCCGATCCCATCGTGGCGCAGGGCCTGCAGGTCGAGGTGAACTCGGCGGTGCTGCGCGCCACCCGCCTCGTCCACCATCGCGACGGCGCGCCGGTTCACTACGTCACGGTCTGGACGACGCCGCTGCGCACGCGCCTGGTGATGGAGATCGGGGCCGACGACATAGACGGCTACAATGTCGGCCGCCTGCTGCATGACGTGCGAGGCTGATGGCGTAATTCGGAGGGGTTTCGGAGACAAAGGAAACGGGTCGGCGCTTGCTTCGCAAACGCCTTTCTCGGGACGACACCATTATTGTCATCCCGAGCGGCCGCGAGGGACCCTTCCCCGAACGGATGACGCCGGTTTGCGGAGCCGCCGATGGCGTGAGCGGCCTTGAGGAGTCGCACCACCGTCGTTCCTGAAGCACTTCGCGATCTGCCGGAATCGCTTGCGGTTCCGTCAAATCGAACTGCAGTCCAACCCAGCGTGCCGATTGACACCGTGACATGTCGGTCACGATGATGGATTTCCGGCTGGCCCCGCTGCAGTGATGTGGTGCTCCAAACGTGATGGCGAAGAACGATCCCACCAGGACGATTCGCGAGCGCATGGCGGCTCTCTGGCAGCCACCGAGGTGGCACCGGCGCCGGAAGGAGATCCGGCAGAACCTGCAAGCGCTGATGAGCACTGTCGACCGTGCCGGGCTCGACGCCCTGCGCACCCGGTACGCAGACCGCATTCGAAGGGCCAGTGCCGATTCGCGCTACAAGTATCTCGACGTTTCATTCTACACCTTGCAGAAGCTGCTGCTTGCCTACGATCTCGGCCTGGACGAGGGGCCGCCGCGGCGTGTGCTCGACATCGGCACCGGCGCTGGCCACTTCCTGTTCGTCTGCCGCTTCCTCGGTCACCACGCCGTCGGCATCGACATCGAGAACGCGCTGTATGATGGCATTGCAGGCTGCCTCGGGGTCGAGCGCACGATCGTCCGCGTCGAGCCGCACACGCCGCTGCCGGATCTGGGCGGCAGGTTCGACCTGATCACGGCGTGCAACGTCACGTTCAACGACAAGCGAAATCCGCGCGGCTCGCGACTCTACTGGTCGGTGGAGGAGTGGCAGTTCTTCCTCGACGACGTTGTCGCCCATCATCTCCAGCGCCCCGGGACGCTGTTCATCGCGCTCACCAAGGAACGACAGGGGCGCCTGATGGGCATCGATCGCCTCGGCTACAATCGCCATGTGCTGTCGGCGGCTGCCCGCGGCGGCGCGACCGTCAGCCGCCGGCTCGGCACCATCAAGCTGTCCCTGGCCGGACCAGGCTCGCCTGCGCCTCAGACGTCGGAAGGCGCTTCCTGATGTGCAGAAAGGGGAGGAGGGACATTCTTGCGTTCGCCGCTCCGCCCCCTGACAATGCCGGGAATGATGCTCTTTCGCGAGGCCTTCGATGTCCTGGCGTGGCGTGTCGTAATCGCCGAGCGTCATGCACGGGCGGGGCGGACCGATGTTGCCGAGAGCACCTACCGAAAGATCCTGATCCGACACCCCCGGCGTGCGGCCGTGCTTGCGGGCCTCGGTCGGCTGTTGTTGCGCGAGCGCCGTTTCGAGGAGGCCGTCGAGATCTGGCAGCGCGTGGCCGAGATCGAGCCACAGCGCAGCGGCCCCCGGTTCCAGCTTGCCCGTGCCCTGCATCGCTGCGGCAGGCTGGAGGCGGCTGCGAGTCAGTATCTTCATGTGCTTGCCCTCGACCCGATGCACGAGAAGGCATTCGAGGCGCTCGAGCAGCTCAGCCAGCGGCTCGCGCGGTCGGGCGGCGCCGGCATGGCGTCGATCGATGCAGCCATTGCGCTTGCCCAGCAGATGCTCGCCCAGGAGCCCGGCTCGACGCGCATGCGCGGCAATGCGCTCGCCCTGATGGCGAGCCTGCGCTCGCGGACCGACCCGGACGCCGCCGCGCAGGACTGGGAGCGGCTGGCCGCCCAGGATCCGCGCGCCGTCGAGCCGCTGCTCCAGATCGCCCGCATCCGCAGGCGACAACATCGGAACGAAGAGGCCTGCCGCTCCTTTCAGGCCGTGCTTGAGCGCGAGCCTGACCATGCCGAGGCCCTGTTAGGCTACGGGCAGGCCTTGGCCGAGTCCGATCCGGCTGCAGCGATGCGCCACTTCGCGCAATGGGCCGAGCGCCGGCCGCGCGATCTCGCCCCGCGCCTGGAGCTCGCGTTGCGTTACCAGAAGGCGCACGACCGCGAGCGCGCCGAGGCAATGCATCGGGAAATCCTCGACCGGCTCCCGGTGGATCGCCAGGCGCTGATGCGGCTGGCGCAGATCCTCTCGCGCGATCCCGCCCGGCTCGAGCTCGCGCTCGAGCTCTGGCACCGCGTTGCCGAGCGCGATCCCAAGGCGCCCCTGCCGTTCGTCCAGCGCGCTCAGCTGCTCGACCGCGCCCGCCGCCCCGTCGAGGCGGAAAGCGAATACCATGCCGCCCTCGCGCGCGCGCCGGGCGAGGAGTCGGCGCTGATCGGGCTGGCGCGGCTGCTGGTGAAGCAGGAGCGCTGGGGCGAGGCGGTGCCCCTGTTCGAGGCGGCGAGCCGGGTCAACACCGGCCGCAGCGATGTTCCGCTGGGTCTCGGCCGCTGCCTGGAGCGGCTCGATCGCACCAGCGACGCTCTCGCCGCCTACGACAAGGTCCTGGCGATCGACCCGGCCGACGCCAATGCGCTGCTCTATCGCGGCCGCCTGCTGCGCCAGCTCGGCCGGACCGCGGAGGCGATCGAGGCATGGCGCGATGTCTGCATGCGCTCGCCGCAGAACGCGGACGCCTGGCACGAGCTGGTCTTCATGCTGGCGAGCGCCGAGCGCGACGCCGAAGCTCTGGCCGCCCTCGATGCCGCCGAAGCGGCGCTGCCGCCATCACCCGCGTCGTGGACCAGGCTCGGGCTCGCCGCGCAGGCCGGGCAGTTCCACGACAGGGCGATCGGGCATTTCGAGCGCGCCATCGCGGCCGAGCCGCACGAAGCGGCGCACCACGCGCGGCTCGGACAATGCTACCTGCGGCAAGGCATCGTCGACGGCGCCTTCCGCCATCTGCTCGCCAGCCGCGAGCTCAGGCCGGACGACGTCGCGGTGACCCGGCAGCTCGTCGACACGGTGCACGCGCTCGACGCAATCGGCGTCGATCATATGGGCCTCCACGCCGCGCCGGCGCGCTGCGGCGAGATCCTCGCACCGGAACGGCTGTTCCGCCGCGTGCGCGAGATCGCCGATGCGGAGATCGTGCCCTATGAGCCCGTCCCGCGCCGGATCATTGCCGTCACCGCGTCGCTTGCCGCCGGCGGCGCCGAACGCCAGCTCGTCACCCTGCTGCGCGGGTTGAGCGATCCCGCCTTCGGGCTCGACCTGTCGCTGTTCTGCATCTCGCTGGCGCGCCGCGGCCAGCGCGACTTTTTCCTGCCAATGCTGGCCGACACGGCGGTCGAGGTCGTCACGCCGGTCGACGACGCAATCGAATCCTGTCTGTTCCGGCCGGAGGTGGCTCCTCATGGCCGGCTGATCCGGGCATTTCCGCCGGAGATGGCCGGGCCGATCGCCTTCTGGCTGGGAGAGTTCCGGCGCCGTCGGCCGCAGGTCGTGCATGCCTGGCAGGACGGCACGAGCTTGAGCGCCGCCGTCGCCGCCCTGCTGGCCGGCGTGCCGCGCATCGTGATTTCGACGCGCAGCGTGCGTCCCGACAATCCGCGCCGCCGCCTCAAGCGTTTCATGCGCGAGGCCTACCAGGCCGTGCTCGGCCATCCCTCGGTCGTGCTGACCAACAACAGCCGGGCCGGCGCCGACGATTATGCCGACTGGCTGAGCATCGATCCCGCGACCGTCGAGGTCATCTACAACGGCATCGACCTCGACCGGATGGCTCGAGGCGTCGACCCGAGCCGCGCGCGCGGCCTGCGGCAATCGCTCGGCGTTCCGCGCGATGCACCGATCGTCGGCAGCGCCTTCCGGATGAGCGAGGAGAAGCGGCCGCTCCTGTGGGTCGAGGCTGCCGCCGCGGTCGCACGGCAGGCGCCGCGGGCGCATTTCATCGTCCATGGCGACGGTCCGATGCGCGTCGACATGGCCGCGCTCGCGCGGCGGCTCGGCATCGACGACCGGCTGCATCTTCCCGGACCGGAGGACGACATGGGCTCCTGCTACAAGGCGATGGACGTGGTGATGCTGACGTCGCGGCACGAGGGCCTGCCGAACGTGCTGCTCGAGGCGCAATCGCTGGGCGTGCCGGTGGTGGCGCCGGATGTCGGCGGGACCGCCGAGACGGTGTGGCAAGGCGTCACCGGATGGGCTGTCCGCGATGCCGACGCGCTGGCCCTGGCGGACCGCGTGCTGCATTGCCTGGCCAACGGGGAGTGGGCGGCGCGGGCGCGGGCGGAAGGACCCGGCTTCGTGCACCGCCGCTTCGGCATGGCGGCGATGCTGCGACGAACGCTCGACGTCTACGGGCTGGCAACTCCCGGCGGTGCGATGTAACAACACGAGGCGCGCCGGACATCGCCCCGGCCACGCCACTGATACGGCCCACTGATACGGACTCGACTGTCGGTTCGTCCTGCACTCTGGAGCTGATCGATGCAGCGTCAGGCTGGTTCTGGTGATTTGGCCTTCCTCGACGGCTACCTGTTCCGGGTCATGGTCCAGATCCTGAAATCGGAAGGCGTGAATGAATCGGGCCTGTACAACTACTACCGCGCGCGAGTCGAGGAGGTGGGCTTCGCGCTCAGCCACTACGACCGCATGCTGGTCGATTACGTGCAGGCGCGGTTCGATCGCCAGAGCCGGCGCATCGTGCATGCCGGCACCGGTCTCGGCACCCTGCCGTGCGCGCTGGCCTTCGCGGGCTACACGGTAGCCGCCCTCGAGCAGGATGCCGGACGGATTCGGGCAGCCAGCCAGGTCCATGCTGCCCTGGCCGACGCCTGGCCGGCGGCCGCCGAACGCTATCAGCTGATCGGCGGCGAGTTTCCGACGGTGCTCGGCGGCACGCCGTGGCTGGGGCCGAAAACGGTGCTGATCTTCACCAATTGCGTCACCACCTGGCCCGACGAGCTCAACGCGAAGATCATGGCGTCCCTGAAGACCTGCGGCGATGTCATCATGGACACGCGGTTGTTCGGCCAGATGCGGGACACGCCGGACGAACGCTACGCCTTCGTCCGCCAGCTCGAAGCGCAGGGGATTGACGCGGCCCCGATGGCCGAGAGCCCGCCGGATGCGTTCTACTATCACCTCAAGCCGACGCTCGGCGCGCCATGACCATCGAGGCGCCGGTCATTGGACCGCGGGCGTCCCGCCCGCTCGGAGCTATGAGGCGGCCGTCCCGCCCGCTCGGAATCATGAGGCGGGCGGGACGCCCGCGGTCCGCATGAGCATCGACACGCTCGCCGACCTGTTGAAGAGCCGCGGAGTCAAGGCGGTCAGCTACTTTCACACCGATCACTTCGAGCCGTGGTCGACAAGCATCGATGAACCGAGCGCCCGGGCCGTCGAGCGCATGGCCGAGATGGCGCGGCGGTCGCCCTATGCGAAGCGCCTCAGCCTGTTCTACAGCGTGTTCATCCCGTACCGCCCTGCCGCCGACGGGCCGCCTGGTCCCGACGATTCTATGGTGCCGGGCGACGGGGTCGTGTTCTGCGGCAGGTCGGCGCGGCAGGAGGAGCTGGCGCGCGCAGTGATCCAGCCGCTGGCCGCGGACGGCGGGCACGAGATGCATCTGCATGTTCATCACGAGTACTGGACGCGCAACAGCTCGTACTTCGACAACCCGACATCGCACTGGGTCAATTCTTGCAGCACGGCCTGCGCCGACGACCGGCGGCTCGATCTGCATTTCCGGCTGGCCAGGCAGGCGATCGCGCGCGAGATCGGCGCGCCCTTTGAGCGCTGGGCCTTCATTCACGGCAACTGGGCGCTCAACGCCTCCGATGCGCAGATCTGCCAGGTGAGCGGCGAGATGGCGATGATCATGCGCCATGGCGGCTTCGGCGATTTCTCCTTTCCGGCCGGACGCAGCTACTGTGACCCCGCGATGAAGAGGCCGTTCACCTGCCTGCCCCTCGAGCTGCCGCGCGCCTACGACGATCGGCGCGCCGATCCGCGGCCGGTCGAGAAGGGAACGAAGGCCCTGACCCCCGACCGCTTCTTCATCTGGAACGCCCCCATCAAGTCGGTCGATTCGTCGCTCGACTACTATTCGGCGGCGAACCGGGCGCTGCTCCGCAATCCCGAGCGCGTGGTCGTGACCTGGCTTGCGAAGTCGGTCTGTCTCGGACGAAGGCTCTACATAAAGACCCACGCCCATTCGATGAAGGCCGACTACCGGCTCGCCGAACCCGACTCGCTCATTCCCCATTGCCATCCCGACATCGTCGCAATCTTCGATTGCCTCGCGCGCGTTTGCGATCGAGCGGGTATCGAGCTCCAGTTTCATACGGTGAACGACGTGATGGACCATCTTGGTGCGCTTGACGGCGGGCTGGACGCGTCCGCACCCGTCTCCCGGGCGACCGCCCGACCGGTCGATGCCGCGGAAGAGGAAGCTGGGCCGGCGACGGGCGCGCCGCCACCGGAAGCGACGCCTCCGCCGGTGACGATCGACGCCATGACCCACGAGCTCGCCGCGCTGCATCGCATCTGGAAGGTCGGAGGCGGCGCGCGGTTCGGCGTCGATGAGCTTTACGAGGCCAAGCTCGCGCTCCGGGCGCCCCTCGAAGCCTATGAATCGGCGATCGCGACGGCGATTGCCGAACGCTATCCGGCCGCCGCGACGCGTGTGATCGAGGTCGGCGCAGGCTGGGGCGGCCTTTCCATCCTGCTGGCGCGGCTGGGTTTCGAGGTCTATGCCTTCGAAGGCAACGCCGCGCGTCATGCCGCGACGCGATGGCATTTCGACGAGCAGGTCCGACGCCATCCGGCCTTGCGCGGCAAGCTGCTGCTGGCACCGGAGGGCATGTTCCCCGAAGTCTTCTCCAGGACCGCGCTGGCCAAGGACAAGATCAACCTCGGCGTCGCAACCAACATCACGAGCACCTACAGCAGCGACAACCAGGAGGCGATCGTCGAGGCGGCAACCCAGTTCGACGAGATGATCCTCGATCTCGGCCGGTTCGGACGGACGCGCGACCATCAGGCCGAGCGCAGCCAGCTGCTCGGCCGGGTGGCGGAGCATGGCCTCCGGCCGGCCGAGCGGCTGTACTTCCAGCCGCCCTACGAGTACTGGCGCCTGCGCAGCCGCCTGGCCCAGCCGACGGCGCGCCGGACGACGGCCGGGAACCTGCTCCGGCCGGCGAGCTCGCTGTTCTCCGTGTTCGGCGACAGGCGCCTGCCCGAGTGCCCGGTCTGCCGGTCCGCCGACATCGTTCCGCTTTGGCGCATGCCGATGACGGACCTCGAACAGCCGCTGACCGTCTTCGGCGGCTACTTCAACCAGATCCCGACCCTGCAGGTGCCGGCGAAGACTTTCTGCTTCGACTTCTGCGAATCCTGTGAAAGCGTTTTCCTCAACCCGGTGCCGGGCCGGCAGAAGGACGGCTATCGCACGACCGATCACTACATCCGCAAGATGCGCAACGCCGCGGAATGGCAGGGCTACCGGGACGTCTACCGCAAGTTCGCGCGCTGGATCCCGCAGGACGCGACGGTGATGGTCGATGCCGCCTGCGGCATCGGCCAGTACCTGCATGTCGCGCGCGAGCTCGGCAAGAACCGGTGGCAGCGGCTGATCGGGCTGGAGCTCTCGGAGAAATATGTCGAGCACATGAACGAGGAGGGCCTTGAGGCCTATGTCTTCGACATCGACACCGACGAGCTGGGCGGCATCGTCGCGCCCGGCAGCGTCGACTTCATCAGCTTTTGCGAGGCGTTCGAGCATGTCGAACGGCCGATCGACGGGCTGCGCAAGCTGCTGGCCGCGCTGAGGCCCGGCGGCCGGCTCTTCTTCACCGCCCAGCGCTACGGCAGCGACGTGCGATCGGCGGTGCGTCCGGGCGAGCCGATCTATATCGGCCAGAAGGTGATCGACGAGCTGCCGCGGCTCGGCTGCCGGGTCGTCGACCTGACGACCAGCGACACACGCTACTTCGTGGTGCTGGAGAAGTAGGCGCGGTTAGGGCTGTAGGGGCACGCTGAACCGGGTGACCGGGTCGGCCGACAGTGGCGGCAAGCGGTATCTGCCAGGGCGTGATTTTCTTGGATTGAAGCGCCAAAGAATGACCTCACCCTCAGGAGCGGCCGTCAGGCCGCGTCTCGAAGGGTGGGCCAAAGGCAAGCCTGTTGCTCACCCTTCGAGACGCCACGCTCTGCGTGGCTCCTCAGGGTGAGGTCATTTTTTGGTGCGCCAATCCACGACAATCTACGCCCTACGCCCGAGGCGATTCTCGCACGATCGGCACGAGATCGCGGATCGTGGCGGCGCGGTATGTCTTCTCGATGTCGACGGCGACACCGAGCTTGACGCCGATCTCGAGCAGAATGCGGACGTGCGCCAGGGAGTCCCATCCCGGCACGTCGCTGGCCGTCATCTCCGGCGTTATCTCCGACGGCGCGTTGCCGGTTTCCTGTCCGATCGCATCGATGACGGTCGCCAGGACCTCTTCGTCGTTCATGTCGCGATCACCCCTTCTCCGACTATCTGCTGCAGCCGCGCCAGGTTCTCCTTGCGACTGATCTTGCCGCTGGTCGTCTTGATCAGCCAGCCCTCCTCGACGATGTGCACGCGCCAGGGCGTGACCTCGAAGGTCGAATGGACCACCTGCATGATGCCGCGACGAAGGTCGGCCTCCGCCCGCGTCGACCCGCGCTGCCTTTCGCAAATGACGACGAGACTCTCGCTGCCGATGCGAGCGTTGAACAACGGAACCGCGACGCTTCTGCCCGGCTTCAGCCCTTCCAGCCGCGATACGACGGCCTCGACCTCGTGGGCATAGAGATTGCGGCCGTTGACGATGATCAGGTCATCGATCCGCCCCAGCACATAGACCCGATCCTCCAGGACGAAGCCGAGGTCTCGGGTGAAGTACGTGCCGTCGACGAGGCGTTCGGCCGTTCGCTCCGGGTCCTTGTTGTAGCCCGAGAACAGGAACTCGCCGCGAATGCCGATCTCGCCGACGGTCGGATTCGGCAACAAGCGCCGCTGCGCGTCGTAGACGGCCACCTCGATGCCGGCGATCGGCCTGCCTGTCTCCAGCAGCTCGTCGCCCACCTCGCCCGGCGCCACCCGGCGAGGGGCAGACCCGCGTTCCAGCGAGCGGGGATCCACGCGTAACCGTCCGACCGGCATGCCGAGCCGGGTCTGCGATACCGCGAACACCGTTTCGGCCATGGCGTAGCAGCACTGCAGCTGATCGGTGCGCACGCCGGAGGCGGCGAAGGCCGCCGCGAAACGATCGAAGGACGCAGCCTTGCAGGGTTCCGAACAGTTGATGAAAGCCCGCACCTTGGACAGGTCGTAATCCGCCGCCCGGCGACCGGCCACTGTCGCCATGTGATCGAAAGCGAAATTGGGCAGCCAGGCCAGCGTCCCGCCCCGGTTGGCCAGGGAATCGAGCAGGAGCTCCGGCCGGGCGAGCCAGGTGAACGGATCGATATGGATGATCGGGATGCCCAGATAGGCCGGCATCAGACAGCAGGCCATCAGGCCCATGTCGTGATAGAGCGGCAACCACGAGACGATCACGTCCGATGGCGTCGCCTCGATCGCCGTTGCATAACTCTCGATCTGGCGAACGATGGCGTTGTAGGTGAGTGCGACGCCTTTCTTCAGGCCGGTGGTGCCGGAGCTGTGCTGGAGCAGCGCGGTGGCGCCGCTCGGTTGCATGACGAATTCCCCCATCGCCGAACCCAGATCCTCCAGCACGATCCGGTGCGTCGACCCGATGTCCAGTCCCGCTGCATCCACCTCGGAGAACGTTGCCCGATCGGCGACGATGGCCGCGGGCCGTGTTCGGTCCAGCAACGTCTGGTGCGAAGACCAATAGATGCCGGGATCTTGGCGCGGGGACGTGCACGGCATGTAGGACGGCACAAAGCCACCGAGCATCGCGCCGATGAACGCACCGTACAGCTCGGGCCGGTGTCGAATAAAGACAAGAACCGTCTGGCCTTCACGAACTCCTACGCTCACGTAGGCCGAGGTAAATCGACCGGCCAATATCTCCAGATCGCGCCATGTAAGTGCCGTTTCATCCTCATTGCCGATCAGTCGACAAAACAAAGCACTCGATCGCTCTTCAAAATGCCGCTTCAGCCGCCTGTCAAAGGCGTACCATGAAGTCGAATGTTGGGTCACCTCTGAGACACCAACGCTCTGTCCACCCCATGCTTAGCGCAGTACATTAAACGTTGTTGCGGAAACGGTCGGGTGTAGGCAAAGCCGGCCCTGCGAAATCGCGTTATCAATTTCTCCTGCTCTCGCGGGTCCGGCCGTTGGTCGATCAGCATCGAAGGATCAAAAAGAATTGCGTCGTACGACTCAAGCCGGACTAAGATGGCTTCCCTCTGTACTGCCGAAACGGTGAGTAATAGTTGTGTCGCCACGCCCAGCGTGGACTTGTTCTCCTCTCTTTCTGGAACGATTTCGTTCTTCGCGTCAAAATCATTGCCGATCAATCGGCATGCACGAAGGTACTTCCACCCTTCCACCATGGCCGAAAAACGACCAGAAAATGGGTCGAATCCTATAGTCTGATTGCCGAACGCGGAGAGAAGAAAGGCGATTTCACCCAGTCCCGCCCGAAAGACATGATAGTGTTCAAACTGAGGAAGAAATCGAAGCACGACATCCGCGACCTCCAGATCGCGCTCGCCAACAATGATCCCACGTTCCAGCAAAAGCGCGTAGTGCGCATGGAGTCCACTATCGTCGATGCCTAATCGCGCAAGTCTTTCACGATGAAAAGGTACGAGCAAGGCATTCAACGCGGCGGATACAGTCTGTAACGGTCGGTACTTCGGATGCGAGGTGATTCTCGCACTCTCCGGGAGATGCTCGTTTTCAATATGCTTGAAGTAAACCAGCTTAAGAAGCGCTTCGGCCACGACGAATTGACAGTCGGGATTGTAATGATAAATATCTGCGCCATTATTTGCCAACATTCTCTGACGCCCGTAACGCGCGACAATCTTAGTGGGATCGAAGAAGTCGACACCGCATTCTGCGGTCGCCTGCTTCACGATTTCTTGTAGCTTTCCACGATCTGCCATCAAAGTGCCAGCCAGACCCGGCACTTGGAAGTGCGACACAAAGATCCACTGATTTACAGCATTAGCCTTCATCTTTTCGATGAGTTGCTTAGTCGTTCCAAGGCTGATTTCTTCTAGCCGTACCTCACGCAGCACACTTTCGATGACGACTCTGTCCTCACGACAAACTGACGATGGAAGTCCTGCAAGTGCATCTCTAACAATCTCCTCAGATATGTGCTGACCTAGCGAAAAGGCCCGATACCACGGCAACAAGGCCGCGCCGTACTTCGACACAAAGTTCCTCATAAAAACTTGTATCTGAAAGAAGAATTCACGATAGCGGACCTGTCGAAGTTCGGACACCTCCACAACGAAGACGTCCACGTCCTTAATGACATCTCGCGGCCAACCGCTCGGCGTTAATGCATTTCTTGCATCGTCGAAAATAAAAGGTAGCAAATAAGTTGGAATTTCACTTTCGCCAATGCTGAGGCGCAGCATTTGATGTGCTTCAGCTAGCGTGTAGCTAACTGCATAGTTGTTCGCCCACACTTTGATTAGCTCGCCTTTACTGGCCAGCGCTTCGAATGGATCGTGAACTCGGCAGCTTCCGTGAACGGCTATCCTGACCGGCAGGGTAGCTCCTCTCCATCCTTTGGGAACGTCAAAGACTCGCATATTCAGATTTCCAGCAAGGCGTCAAAAAACCTTGGGAAGAATAATAATTCGATCGGGCACGAATCCGAAACTTCCATCGGACCAGCTCAAGATTTCCTCTGCTTCACCGAATCCTCGCTCCTGAATTTGCTTTATTAAAGAATCGCGTTCCACCTCCGTGTCGCGCACCCGGAAGAACATTCGAGCCCCAAGAATCACACCATCGGCACGCCTTAGCACATCGAAAACCCGAATCTCTTGCTCGGTTGTCAATGTGCTGCCAAGGCTAGGCACAATGACGATAGTTTTCTCGTTGATGAATGGATTGGCCTCGTCTGGATAAGATCCGCGAATTGCAGTAAAGCGCTTAGACAAATCTGTGTCGAATCGCTCAGCAAGTCTTGCAGTTAGTCTCTTCATCATCTCAAAATGGGCATGGGACGCTTCCAATCCCGCTGTTCGTACGCCGGTCAGAGCAAGAAACTGCGAGCACTGTGCGATCCCTGCACCGACCTCAAGCATCGTGCGGGTGGCGCCGAAGCGCCGAATCACAAATGCCGCGATAGCTCGATCAATCCTCGACAGTCCGATATTGTTCCCGATGTACCTATGTTTGTACCATTGATGAATGTCCCCCGCCTCCCTCTGTTCATCTAGAAGAAACGATAAAATTTCGTCGCTGACGAGGTCCGCAAGATCCCGACAATTATCGTTGCTTCGTGCAAGCGCCCGTGGTGCCACGTCCTCATCGACCTGGGCAGCTTCGACTGGGTCAACATCATTTATGACATCCAGCCTCAGTCCCCCTATCCACAGACCCGAACGACCGTCCCCTGGGTACTGCGCTCCCCCACCTTTGACAGTCATTATGGTTACGAGGAGTTCTGGGATCACTTTATCGGCATCAGGAACAATGAGAGTTAGGTTGTCTTGAGCCGATCCAAGAATCCCCTTAAAATCCATCACACAGCTGCTCTCGATAACAACGGCGGTAGCGTCAGAGGCTTCCAGCATTGTGGAGTTTCTCTTCGGTGGAAAGCGTGTATTAAGCGGTACGTACGTGCAGCCCGCTAACAGTGTTCCGATAACTGCACTGTAAGCAATCACAGAACGGTGCGCGAAAATTGCTACTCTGCTGCCAGCCGGTATTCCAGCTGCAGCCAAGGAAGCCGTCACGCGTGCTGCCTGTTCAAATAGCTCCCGATATGTAGGACGGTCTCCGCCCACGCATAGAGCAGGCCGATCGGCATGGCGCAGCGCAGACGCAACAAGACGTTCCCCTAAACGCCATGCTCCTGGGTAAGCAAGGGAGTCAAATTCAGCGCTGTTCATATGAGAGGGGAACTCCTGCCTAATTGTCCTTTGCACAAGAGGTTGTCATCGCCCGCAAAGTTCTCGATGCCAGGTTTGGCTCCCACCACGTCCCGCTCGATTAAACAGGCACTTGACTGCATCTTCGGGTTGCAGCGCCTGCATTGGTAGGACTTCGTAGCCGTAATCCGGTGGAGGTACTTCTAGCGGCTTGTTCTCACGCGCAATAGCGCGACGGAAAACCAGATTCTGCTCGAGACGGATGAAGCCTTCCGTGTCGGTGGGCATTCGAATTGCGCCCGGTGTTCCCGTGGTCCAGACGGCGAGCGGCTGGCGTAGCTTTTCTGTTAGTGGTAACAGAAGGTTACTCTCGATCAGAGCGCGGGCACCATTCGATACGAATATTCCGTAGGAGGAGGCGAGACGTCCATCTGCGTAGGCAAGTGGCTTAAATGCGATCAAGTTGTTGTAGACATGCGCGGTGACTCTGCCAAAAATACGCGGATGCCGTTGGCCAGTTCTGGCAAAGACATTTCCTTCAACCGTTAGGTACATCGAAGGGTGAGTTTGGCGATTCATCTCAGAATCGTGCTCACTGCAAGTATTTAGTCCACCAACCTGCGGGCAATTGTACGTTCCAAACAACATTACCTTGTCGTTGTCGTGTATGAAGTTGTATAGAATCGAGATTCGAGAGCGCTCAGGTAATGGCCAATTCGGACTGACAGTGATGTCTATGCAACTATGCCCACATTTCGACAGGTCGTTGTGAATTATGGCCACTCGATCAAATCTTCCATTTACCACTATGGTGCTGGCTGCTTCTGGATAAGACTCGGGCACGTAGCCAGTTTTGCGCATCGCAAGCTGAGAAATTATGACGTTCTGTACGCCGTCGGAAATGTAGGTTAAGATCGTCTTGCTCTCGTAGGGCGCCTCCAACGTTATATCAACGCAAGAACCGTCGACTGTGACATTGCTCGGTACGCGAAGCGTCCTCTTTAGGACGAGCCGTGCATGCGCCGGCAGTTTCCGATCGAAGACAATCCATGCTGGCTTTTTGTTGCGCTGTGCAGTGTCCAAGTGATTTCGCAGCGACCCTGGGATGGCGGGTTCGTGAGAACCATAGTCTTCCAACGTTGTAACTGTAAGCAACTGCCCGCCATGGCCTCCGGTCGTACCAGCCGCTCCGGCATATCCGCCGATCTCATCGATAAGATCGGCGCCCACGACGATGCCGTTCGCGACCGTCAGACCGGGATGTGTTCCAGGCTCGGAGCTGACGCATGCTTGCACTGGTCGACTATCTTGGGAGGCGAGAGAGGTCTCGACGACGCCTACCACAGCGGAAACGGCTTTCGACTGTGCGGCTACCAGTGATGACTGCCCCACGAGGCAAGCTAACAGCATTGCCAATGCATACCTGTAGTAGGTAGTCACGTTGATCTTCATTGCTCCGTCGCGCTCGTCGTGATGGCTGCAATGTCGACGTTCAGGATCGGCATGTTGCGCACCGTTTCAACAAGCCATCGGCGAGCCCACACATTCGCCGGCCCTACTTTTCAAGGACGACGTAGTAGCGCATGCCGCTCGTCGTCGCGTCCACGACCTTGCAGCCCAGGCGGCTCGGCAGCTCCTTCATGACCTTCTCGCCGATGTAAATCGGTTCGCCCGGGCGCACAGCGGCCTGGACGTCGGGGCCGTAGCGTTGCGCCGTGAAGAAGATGCGGCCGCCGGGCCGCAGCGTGGCGAGGAGCTTCCGCAGGGAATCGAGCGGGCGCTCGACGTGCTCGAAGGCCTCGCAGAACGTGATGAAATCGACGCTGCCCGGCTTGACGAACTGGTCGAGATCGTCATTGTCGATGTCGACCGAATGGGCCTCCAGGCCCTGGCTCCGCATGTAGTCGACATATTTCTCGGAGAGCTCGAGCCCGATCAGCCGGTGCCAGCGTTCGGGCGAACGCTCGCGCGCGACCTGAAGGTAGGGGCCGATGCCGCACGCGGCGTCCATCAAGGTCGTCGCGTCCTCGGGAATCCACTTCGCGAACCGATCATAGGCATTCACGTAGCCCTGCCACTGGGCCTCGTTGTCCTTCAGGGTGCGCAGATAATGGTCGCTCTTGCGATACTGGTCCTTCTGGGTCTTCGGCGCCGGGTTGAGGAAGATGCTCTCGCAGTCGCGACAGAAGTCGAAGCAATAGACCGTCGCGGGGACCTGAAGCGTCGGGATCTGATTGAAATACCCGCCGAAGACGCTGATCGGCTCCTTCAGGCTGGACATCGGCATCCGCCACAGGACCGTCGTCTTTTCACCATGGCACACGGGGCAGGCATCGATGTGCCGATCGCCATAAACCGAGTAGAGGACACCGGCCTGGCCGCTCAGCGGGAACACCGGCTCCTCGACCCGTCGCGCCCTGGCCGGACTCTCTTGCCTTGCCGGCCCAGTCCCTGCCGGCGCCGGGGCGGCGGCGTGCGCCGGCGCCGGCCTGACCGGCAGTGATGTAACGACCGCCGGTTTCGCCGCGGCGGCTACCACGGCGGGAGCGGGGGGCCGCCTGGCGCGAAACAGCCAGTATTCGTAGGGAGCCGAGAAGTACAAGCGCTCGACGGGCTTCAGGCCGGCCCTCGCCAGCTCTTGCCGCAGGGTGTCGCGCTCGTCCTGCGCGTTGCGGACACGGCCGAAGCGGCCGAGGTCGACGATGGTTGCATCGAAACCGCCGATGGCCTGGATGATCGCGGCGTGGTGATTGGCGGTGTAGCTGCAGGTGATGTTGGTGGCGACACAGAGACGCCTGCCGCTGCTCATGCGCGTATCGAGGCCCGGCGCTTCCGGAAAGAAGCCCGGCGTGAAAGCGATCCGCTCGTCGAGCTCCGGATGGTGCTGAAGATACTCCTCGAGGTGCCAGGCGCAGGCGGCCGCGCGCCGTCGATCTCCCTCGAAGCCATGAACGGCAAAGCCGTTGCGAGCCAGCAGCAGGGCGAGCGCCCCGTAGCCGCTGCCGATCTCGACGATCTCGGTGTCACGCTCGAAGCGCTGGCCGATGGCGGCGGCGATCGCCGTCTCATAGGCCTCGAGCGTGCTGTTGCGGGCAAGCTTGGAGGCATAGAGGTCGTCGGGCTGGTGCGGCGCGCCTTCGCCGGCCACCCAGCTGCGTTGCAGGACGAGCAGCTCGTTGTTGAATTCGGCAACATCGACGGTCCGTCGGCTGACGACGGGGCTTGTCACGCTGTCCATTGATCCCTCCGCAGGGCTTTGCGACCCTGGAGCCGCGTCTGCGTTGATGGTCCGGAAGTGCCAGATCTCGTTCGGGTCATTGCGCCAGACCGACCTCACCGGCTCGGCGATTGCCGCGATCCTGGCTCGAAACGACGCGGCGGCATCGGGTTCGTACCGGCGGATGCCGAAGCGCGTGGTGTCGATCAGGAGGTCGTCGAACGACCCGGCGGCTTCGAGGATGGCGTCCTGTCTCCCGGCCGAGGCCGATGCAACGATGTTCGTGGTCACCAGCACAGCGCGACGATCGGCTCGCAATGTCGAGACGTCGAAGGCGTCCGGGAACCAGCCGCAGACCGTGCTCACCTTGCCGCCGGCTGCAGCGATCTGCCGGGCCATCGCCTCTTTCAGGACGCTGAGGCCGGCGAAGCGCGATCGGTCACCCTCGAAGGCGACCACGTCGTAACCCGCGGTGGCGAGCAGCAGGCTCAGGCTGCCGTAGCCCACGCCAACCTCGACAATCGTGCTGTCCCTGGTCGGAAATTCGGCCAGGATGCAGTCGAGGAGCGCGCGCTCGTAATTCTGCAGGATATGACCCGTCGCGAGCAGTTCCCGGTAGAAATCGCCGGCTCCTTGCACATGGGCCGGATCACTGTGGATCCAGCCGCGCAGGATCGACATCATCTCCTGCTCCGATGCGGCAAACCGCTCGGCGGGTGGCGCGTCCGCCACGCGCACGCGAGCGGCCAGCCCGTGCGCGATGCTCCTGCGTCCGTGCGGCTCCGCCGCCCGCCCGACGCGGCGCTGGGCCGGAACGAGGCCAGGCAACGCCGCTGCCGCCGGTGCCTCCCGCATGCGTTCGCGCAGCCGCGGTCCGGGTCCGTCCCAGGCGGCGCGCACATCGGCCATGTCGCGCCCGTCGTCGAACGCCCCGATCAGCTCCATCACCTCGTTGACGGTAACGGGCTTGAATTCGACGCCGGCGCGATCGCAGGCCCTCACCAGCTCCTCGAAGACCTTCACGACGTCGGGATGGCAGTGCGGGATCGGCGAGCCGTCCTCGCTGATCTTGTACTCCCACTTCATGGAATGCGCGTGGGTCTTGATGAACAGCGCGTTTCCCAGGCTCACCGAGTTGTCGAGCCACTGCGCAACCAATGTCGCGGGATCCCTGAACAGCTCGCGATTGGCCGCCGAGTAGTAGTCGATCGACGAGAACGTGGCCTTGATCGGCGAGTTCCAGATGAAGAACCGGCCCGGATCGAGGGCCTTGCTGCCGTGCTCGATCTGGCGCGGATCGGAGGCCGGGTCGTCATACGGACGCGTGCCGTCGATCGGCAGGCACGTGAACGGCGCCAGCAGCTCGGGGTCGCAATAGCCACGGCCGGCGGGAAACGAGAAATCACCGAAGCCGCCGTGCCGCATGATCATGGAGAGCTCGGTCTCGATCTTGCAGATCAGCGGATCGGAGGCGGCGAGCGCCCAGTTGCCATGGACAAACGCCCAGCGCTCGAAGGGCGCGCCCAGCTCCCGGGCGATCACTTCCCTGGCCAGCCGGAAGAAGAGATCGAGCCGTCCCTCGTCCAGGGTGGCCGTGCTGTTGGCATTGACCCATCGCGAGACGGGATTGTCAAAGTTCGAATCGTTGCGCGTCCAGAATTCGTGATGGACGTGGAGATGGAACTCGTGGCCGCCGGCTGCCATCAGCGGCCGGATGACCTGCTGTGCCAACTTCTCCTGCTCCTGCGAGCGCCCACCGAACGTGACACCGTCTCCCTCGACCCGCTGCCGGGCGACCTTGGCGGAGCCGGGAGGCACGAGATGGTAGGGCACATAAGGGCAGTAGAAGATGCTGATCTTGCGCCCGTAGGGAGAGGCGCGAGACATCTCGTGAAAACGTTCGACGCCGCGCGCGGTCTTTTCGTTCAATCCCAAGGACCACGGCTCGAAGTGATCCGTATGGAAGTAGTAGACGGACCGAATCGCCTGGCTCTTCAGGATGTCGGCAAGATCGGCCATCGATTGCTCGTCACCATGATCCTTGCGGGTCGCCAGCGCCCCGCTGCTGCTTGAGTGTCCCGCTGCTATTTGCGGAGGAGTCGCGTCGACCTCATGGCATCAGGGCATGGCACGCGCGGCTGCCCCCTTCATCGGCCAGCGGCCTATCCCCGCCTGCGACGGCCTGGATATTCTCGTTCTGCGCGTCGCCGCGTTGGTGGCATCGAGCCACGAGCGCAGCCGTTTCTCCTCGCTCATCCGGAAGACGCCTCCCAACACAGATGCTGTCGGCGGGATCTTGAGATGCTTGCGTGCCGGGGGAGTCTTGCGCGAATCGGCACCCTTGTCGAGCCGGTCGACCCGACGCTGTTGCATATCACGTGGACGCCTGACTCCCGCTTCTTCTCCCCAGCGGAGCTGGGGAAGAGAGGTGGGCCGGCATTACTCGGCGGCCAACTCGGGCGCAGCGCCCGGGGTGTCGGCGGGGACCGGGAGGCTCTGATCCGTCCAGGTAAAGCCGGCAAACGGATCATCGCCTTCAGCGAGCCGCTGGTTGCTGTCGCTGTCGATCCACGTCCGGTACCACATCTCGAGGCAGACCAGCGACCACAGGCGGGTGCCGTGGTCGAGCGGTCCAGCCGCCCGATGCTCGGCCAGCAGCTGCTTCACGAAGTCTCGCCGCATGATGCCGCGATCGAGGAAGCGCTCGCTGAGCAGGAGTTCGTCGGTCTGGCGGCTGATCTCCTCCTTCATGAACTTGGCGACGGGGACGCGAAACCCGACCTTCGGGCGATACATGCATTCGTGCGGCAAATACGGTTCGAGCGCCTTCTTCAGGAGCGCCTTGCCTTCGCGATCCCAGATCTTGCGGTCGGGCGGGATGCCGGCAACCCATTCGGCCAGCTCGTGATTGAGGAACGGCGCGCGGGTCTCGAGGCCATGGGCCATGGCGGCGATGTCGACCTTGACCAGCAGATCGTCGGGCAGGTAGGTCGCCTGGTCAAAGCGCGCCGCCATTTCCTCCGGCATGACCTCGCCGGCGTAGTAGGGCAGCAGGCGTTCGTAGGAACAGTTGCCCAGGTAGGGCAGCATCGCGATGCCGCTGCCGGCCAGCTTGTGGCCCTCGCGAAAGCGCTCCAGCATGAAACCGTAACCGTCGGCCGCTGCCCGGCCGGCATCGTTGCCGGCGGGCGGCGTCAGGTACAATTCACCGATACGGCGCGCGCCGCGCGGCGGCACGCTGCGGCGCATGTCGCCATAGGTGAAATAGCGGGCATAGCCCAGCAGGGTCTCGTCCGCGCCGTCGCCGGTCAGGGCCACCGTCACCGAGCGGCGCGTCTCGCGCGACAGCGCATAGGTGACGAGCGCGGAGGAGTCGGAGAACGGCTCGCCATAGTGCCAGGCAAGGTCGCCCAAGCTGCTCAGCAAGCCGCTGTCGAAGGTGAAGACATTGTGATCGGTGTCATAGCGCTCGGCGACCATCGTCGCATATCGGGTCTCGTCGTAGTCGCCGAAGCCGAAGCCCGAGGAGAAGGTCTTGATGCCGGCGCCGTGCGAGGACGACATCAGGGCCACGACGGCACTCGAGTCGACGCCGCCGGACAGGAATGCGCCGAGCGGCACGTCGGCGACGAGGCAGCGGCGCACGGCGTGACGCAGCCGTTCGATCAGCTCGTGCTGGAGCGATTCGCTCGTGCCCACCGTCGCGCCATCGCCCGGCATCGGCAGCTGCCAGTAGCGATGGATCTCCGGCCGCTTGCCGGCGTCGCAGACCATGAAATGGGCGGGCTGAAGCCGGCCGATGCCGGCGAAAGCGGTTCCCGGCCCGAGGGTGAAGCCGAACGTGAGGTAATCGTGCAGGGCCGCCATGTCCGGCCGGCGCGGCATGCCGGGCCAGGTCAGCAGGGCCTTGATCTCGGACCCGAAGACGAACGCATCCGGCCGGTCGGTGTAGTAGAGCGGCTTCTCGCCGAAGCGATCACGCGCCAGGACCAGGCGCTTCTTCGCAGAGTCCCAGATGGCGATCGCGAACATGCCGACGAGCTTGGAGAACAGGTCGGTTCCCCACTTGCGGTAGCCGTTGACCAGGACCTCGGTGTCGCTGCGATTGCGGAACGGGTAGCCCTCGGCCTGCAGCTCGGCGCGCAAGTCGAGGAAGTTGTAGATCTCGCCGTTGAACACGATGTGCACCGTGTCCGTCACGTCGTGCATCGGCTGTGCCGCCGCGTTGCTCGTGTCGATGATAGCGAGCCGGGTATGGGCCAGGGCAACGTGGCTGTCGGCCCAGACGCCGCGGCCGTCCGGTCCGCGATGATGCAGGATCGCCGCCATGGCCTCGGCCCGGCCGAGCAACTCGGCGATATCGACGCTTTGCGGAGTCTTCAGCAGGGCACCGGCCAGACCGCACATCGTTGCACCCTAATTTTCAATAGCCATCCCGTAGACCTCGAGGTTGCGCCGCAACATGGTCTCGACGCCGAAGCGGTTGCGCACGAAGTGCGGCGCCCGCTCGGCGGCAACCTGTCGCCAGTCGCGATCCGTCAGGCAATGCAAGACGCGCTCCGCCAGGCGTACCGCATCGGCATCGCCGATCGTCCAGCCCGTGACGCCTTGCTCGACCACCTCGCTCATGCCGCCGACATCGGGCGCCACCACGGGCACGCCCAGGGCTTGCGCCTCCAGCAGCACGTTCGGCAATCCCTCGTGTCGCGATGTCAGCAGCACGACGTCCATCATCCGGTACCACGAGCCGATGTTCGACTGAGGGCCCGGTAGGTGCACGCGATCGGCGATGCCGAGCGCCGCCGCATGGCTGCGCATCTCGTCGCGCATCGGTCCGTCGCCGCAGACGACGAAATGCGCGGCATCATTCTGCCGTGCCACCGCCGCGGCGACATCGAGCCACAGGAGCGGCCGCTTCTCCTCGCTCATGCGGTAGATGCCGCCGAGCACGGGTGCGCCGGGTGGGATGCCCAGTGCCTGGCGCGCCCGGGCCGTTTCCTCGGAATCGACTGCGCTGTCGAGGCGATCGAAATCGATGCCGTTGTAGACGACCTCGACGCGCTCCGGCGCAAGCCCGAGCCACTCGGCATAGTCGTTGGCGCCAGCGCGGCTGTTGTTGCTCAGCACGACGGCGGGATGCTCGAGCACGGCGCGGTAGGCTTCCCTCATGAAGCGCCTGAGCCGCCGCCGCGGATTGTCGGGACGAACGCTGCGGCAGCACAGGATGATTCGCGGCACGCCGGCCAGCAAGGCCGCGACCACCGCGGTAAGGTTGGTAGAATCCTGCCAGGCATGCACGACCTGCGGCCGGCGGCGGCGGAACTCGCGCAGCCAGAATGCGATCGGCCCCGTCATGTCGGCCGGGAAGTGCCGGATCACGTCGGCAAAAGGAACAACCTCCGGGTGCCACAGATAGTCCTCGGTGGCCCGCGGATCGGGCACCACGATTTCGACGCCGGCATCCTCGAGAAGCGGCAGGAAGAAATCGCGCCGCAACGACGACGTGAGGGAGATGCAGAACAGCGCAAGGTCGAGGCCGAAGGCGCGGTTGCCCAGTCCCCGCAACATGGTCACCAGCTGCCGTTCGGCGCCGCCCGGCGCCAGGGTGGCGCTGATGGCAACCACGCGCCGGGGCATCGGATCGTAGGGCTCGACCCTGGTCTCCGCGATCCGCATCACATGCGCGAAGAGCTGCTCGGGGACCAGGATCTCACCGACCGTCGGCACGCCGCGCCGCATTGCCAGGGGATCGAAGCCCAGCTCGCGCAGAAGCCGTGTCGTGTCGAACAGGCCCTTCGCGACTTCGACGTTGCGGGGATCGAGCTCGCGGCTGTCGAGCAGGTGATGGAAGGCGCCATCGGGAACGCCCTGGCGCAGATAGTGAAGGCCGAGCTGGGCATGGCATGCCGGATTTTCCGGCTGGGCGGCGATCGCACGTTGGTAGTATGCAATTGCCCGCTCCTCGAACAATGCGGCTGCGGCTGCGCCGCCGAGCGCCATCCAGGTCTCCGGTGTTTTGCCGAGGGTCGCCTCGGCGTCCTCGAGCGCAGCGAGCGCCTCGGGCTCGCGCTCGGCGCCGGCGAGCCAGAAGATCAACTCCCGCCAAGCTTGAGGATTGCCGGCATCGAGCGCGCAAATCCTGCGAAAATCCGCGATGGCCGCATCGACCTGCCCGAGCGCGCGCAACAGTCGGCCACGATAGCCCAGCGTGGTGACACTGCCGGGCTCGACGAGCAGCGCCCGGTTGTAGATCTCCAGCGCCTCCGGAAGCCGATCGAGCCGATTGAAGCATTGGCCTATCCGGCGCAGCGTCTCGGCGCGGTCCGGCTCGAGGCGCAAGCGCGTGCGATAGATCTCGATCGCTTCCGCCCATCGCTCTTGCTCGCGCAGCAGAGTCGCGAAATTGTCGAGCGCGACCGGATGCTGGCCATCCAGCGCCAGGGCCTGTCGATACTCCGCCTCCGCTTCGGCGGCCTGCCCGGTCTGCTCCATCAACCGAGCCCGAAGCAGGATCGCGGGCACCGAATCGCGTCGCAGGTCGCCTCGCAGGTCCCACGCCTCGACGGCACGGATTGCGGCGGCGTCCCGCCGTTCCAACAGCTGGGTGAGACGCCTCAGCGCCTCCTGGTTCTGCAGATCGATCTTCAAGACATCGAGCAGAGCTTCCACCGCGCCTGGATCACGGCGGGTGTAGAGGATGCGCGCAATCTGCACCTTCGGTTCGAGGAGGTCGGGCGCGAGCTCCTGCACCTTGGACCACAACGTGAAAGCTTCGTCGGGTCTTCCGCTGGCTGAATAAGCCCTGCCGACCGCGGTCAGTGTCTCGACATCCGACGGAGCCAGCTCGACGGCGCGCCGGAACGCGGCGTCCGCCCGGGCCGGCTGGTGCTGGCCCGCCTGGAGCCGTCCCATCCCGAGCCACGGCCCGACGGCCGTCGGGTCGAGCTCGGACCAGCGCGTGAACCAGTCGATCGCCGCTTCCGGATCGCTTTGCTCGAGGATCCTGCCGAGCGAGGCGCAGGCTTCGCCATGGGTCGGATGTTGCTCGAGCACCATCCTGAAGGCCATTTCGGCTTCAGGCAGGCGCTGCTCGCGGAGATGGATCCGGGCCATCTGGAGCCATGGCTCGACCGCTGCGGAGTCGAGCTCGGCGAGGCGCGACCAGCAGGCGAGCGAGGCTTCGGGATCGGCGATGCGCAGGACACGTCCAAGCAGTGTCAGCGCGCTGCGATGGTCGGGCTCTCGAGCCAGGATCGATTCCAGCTCGGCGCGGGCTGCGTTGGTGTCACCTGCCTGACGGCACGCTTCCGCCAGGTCGAGACGCGGCTCGATCCGTTCGGGGTCGAGCCGTGTCACGACTCGCCAGGCGTCGCGTGCGGCAGGCCAATTGCCGAGTCGCCCGTTAACGCGGCCCAGAGAGCGCCACGCCGCCGGATTGTCGGGCTCGAGCTCGGTCAGCTCGGCATAGACGCGCTGCGCCTGATCAAGGCGACCATCCTCGAGCAGCGCGCGTGCCAGCATCTGTTTGGGCTCCGGCGAAGCCGGCTCCTCCATCGTCAGGCGGGTCGCGATGGCGGCCGCGTCGGCCCATCGGTGCTGACGCAGATAAAGACGCGACAGACCTGCCATCGCGCGCGTGTTTCTCCCGTCGGCGTCGAGAAGCTGCCCGAGGATCGCTTCGGCTTCGTCGAGCTTGCCCTCGCGCTCGGCAGATCGGGCCTGCTGCAGCAATTGACCAAGCGATATCCGGTTCAGGATCCTGTCCGGCCGAGACAGGGGCGATCGATGGCGCACGCCCACCGTTGCCTCGCGGCCAGTCGCCTGCCGCCCCGAGAGGCGTTCGGCACGGGCGAGCATCGCCTCCGCGTCCTGCGGGTCCGCGCCCGGCACAGGCGCGCCTTTCTCCGGCCTCAACAGGCGTTGCGCGCGGTCGGCCAACGCGGCGCGGGCCTGCGAGTCCAGCGCCGCTTCCGGCGTTCCCGGCTCCGGCGCTTCCAGCCGACGCGCCCAGTCGAGCAGGGCCGCCCGCTTCTGCGACTCCGGCGAGTCAGGGACCGCCGCGGCCTCGGGCGCGGAGCGACCATTGGAGTCTTCCAGGATCGCCTGAATGCGATCCCTCCGGAGTTGCGGTTCGATGGCTTCGGGAGCGATCTCGATCAGTCGATTCAACGCGCCGAGCGCACTGTCGAAGCGACCGAGCTGCTCGAAGCAGACCGCCGCGCCGCGCAACGCCTCAGGCATGTCCGGCACCACGCCCAGGGCCGCGTCGTAGCGGGCGAGGGCGGCCTCGGGCGTGTGCGGCGCAGCGGCGGAAGCGCTGTCGACGATCGCGCCGGCGATCGCGACCGCGCCCTCCCGGGCACGGTCGACGGTCGGTGAAAGGGACTGGAGCCGGCGACCGATCTCGACCGCAAACGCCACTCCCGTGAGGGGAGCCGCCAACCTGTCAGCGCGGACGAGGCGCTTGCCGATCTCCTCGAGCGCCGCGATGGCCTTTTCGTGACCCGGTTGCCGCGACACGACGTGCCAGTAATGATCCGCCGCCCGTTGCAGGTCGCCGTTGCGATGCAGGGCGCGGGCGAGCTGGAATACCGGCGACGCATTCTCCGGGTCCACGGCGACGGCTCTCTGCCAGACCTCCACCGCCTCATCGTATCGCCGGCTGCGCAGCAGCAACCGGCCGAGGCCAATCAAGGCGCTGAGACGGTCGGGATGGCGGGACAGGATTTTTCGGTAGCTCGTCTCGGCGGGCACCGTCCGCCCGGCGCGGCCATGGAAGCGGGCGACCCGCAGGTGCCATTCCGACGCATCGAACAGGCGGAGGCGAACGGCCGACCAGAAGGGATCCCGTGCGGTTCCATTCCGAGGTTGCGCGTCATCATCGCCATTGCGTTCGGTAATGGACGTCGCGGAGTGCGGGTGCTTTACGCGGCCTCGAGTAGCGGGATCGGGCTCGCTGATCATCGTGCAGCTGCCTTCCACATCAGGGTGCCGATGTTACCCTGATTCGTCAGTCAAATGCATTACCGGATCGTTGCATCGCCCTCGCCTCGGCACCCTGGTTGGCGTGAATTGTCGCGGTCAATGGCGAGCGCGCCGGCAAGCTTGACGCTCGTCGGGCGCTCTGGTCTGCTGCCCTCGCGGTCTCCTGGCTTTGCGAAAATATTGTGGCTCTTCGCGGCTTCGAGTGGGTGAATGTGGGGCATCATAGAGGGTTTGATGCCTGTGGATATTGAGCTTTTCGTTGGTCGGGCAGGTCGAGAAATCTGGCACGCTTTGGCATGGGCGATCGAGCGAAGCCGAAGCGACATCTATCGGAAGCGTACAAGTATCCGGGCTTTCGGCCGCGGGCGACGATTCGCGAGGTCGAGGGTGACGCGGGCACGCTGATCGTCAGCCTCGAACGGCGCTCAAAAAACCCGATGCGGCAGCTGCGGCCAAGTCTGTCGGAGCTGGTATGACAGTCGGCAACGGCGCGTGCGTGATCTTGGCTGTGGTGGATATCGGGTTGTTCTGGAGCTCGA